>NZ_BMJB01000001.1:642390-963585 GCF_014642855.1 Edaphobacter acidisoli
GCTGATTATCGACCCGAACACTGGAGCTCCATTCCCTGGCAACAAGATCCCATCCTCGCGCTTTGACCAGAACATGGTGACGGTACTCGGATTCTTCCCCGCGGCCAACCAGAGCAATGGCACCTACAACTCGCTGCCCAGAAGCAACCTGAATGACAACCAGATACTCGGCAGGATCGACCATCAACTGACATCGAAGGACCACCTGGTGGCGCGCTTCTTTTACGATTCCTACACCTTTCAAGAGCAGACGACCGCGCTGCAGAATCCATACGGCAATGACGCTTTCAAAAACCGTAATGCGATGATCAGCGATACCCACACCTTCAGCCCGAACCTCATTCTAACGGGAAGTTTCGGTTATACGGACGTTGGACGCCAGCGGTCCGCAGCCGGGCTGCCCTTTCTGCCGCAGGGTCTTCCCGGGGTGAATGTGCCAGTCGCGACGCTCGATGCGTTGGCGGCTCATCAGTTGTCGGTCAGCATTAGCGGGTATTCCAGCTTCGTAAGCGGCACACCGATTACGTTGACGCCCAAGACCTTTGAGTACAGAACGCACGTTGTGTGGGAGCACGGCGCCCACTTGATGCGTTTTGGCCTCGATGCGGTCCGCTACGATGAGTACGCCTGGGACCGCTCTTTTCAGGAGGGACAGTGGACCTTCAATGGCAGCCGCACCAGTTCGGCGGCATATAAGAATTCAGGCAACGCCATCGCAGACGTGCTTCTGGGCCTGCCATTTCAGTTCGCACAGCATGGAACCGAGGCGCAGAACATGTATCAGACCCAGATCCAGCCGTGGATTCAGGACGACTGGAAGGCCCTGCCGCATCTGACACTCAACCTTGGTGTAAGGTACGCTCCATGGCTCCCGTCCGTCGATCGGGTGGCGCCGCAGGTTGGTTTTGAGCCCGGAGTTCAGTCGACTGCAGCACCGAATGCTCCTCTGGGACTTGTGTTCTCCGGAGACAATGGCCTGCCCCATGCAATCTTCAGCCGGCACATGGCGAACGTCGCGCCGCGTGTTGGGTTTGCCTGGGACATCGCTGGCCAGGGAAAAACTGTAGTGCGTGGCGCCTATGGCATCTTCTTCCGCCCCATGCCCCTGAACATGCAGCGATTTTCAGGCAACACCGCGGCATTCCGCAGCCTGGCAACCAGCGTGTCCGCGCCAGAGAGCTTTGAGGATCCCTACGCCACGGTCCCGGGCGGATCGCCTTTTCCCTGGACACCTGTAACTCCCGCTGGCTTGAAGACCTATGTCTTCAATCTTCCAGTGACGACCTCGGCGCTTATTCCGCACGAAGGAACGAGCTATGTGCAGGAGTGGAACCTGACCTTTGAGCGGCAACTTCAGTACAACATGGGATTTTCATTGAGCTACATTGGGAATCGGATGATCAAAGGCATGGACTCCACCGAAGCAAATCCAGCCATCTACATTCCCGGAAAGTCCACGGAGGCAAACGTCAATTCGCGTAGACCCTATGCAGGTCTCGCTTCGGTTCAGTCCGTGCGGGACTTTCAGCTAAGCAATTACAACGGTTTTCAGGTAAGCCTGAACAGGCATACCGAGAAAGGCCTGACGCTCATTAGCAATTACACATGGTCGAAGTGCCTGGACAATGACTCGAATACCACGGGTAGCGTGAGCGTGATTAACAAATTCAATGTAAATGCCGACTACGCGCGGTGCGATTTCAACCCCGAACACATTGCGAATATTTCACTGGTGTACGACATCCCTGTCATCACCCGGTTCCATGGTTTTGCCGATAAGGCCCTCAACCACTGGCAACTGACGACAATCACATCCCTGCAATCAGGGCTCCCATTCAGCGTCTCCAGCGGAGTAGATAATTCACTGAGCGGACCTACAACCAACTCCGGAACGAATGATCTTGCGGACCGCGTTCCGGGTGTCTCGACGGCGCGCCCGGCGGGCGTAAGCAAACTGGCCGAGTATTTCAACACCGCTGCATTCACTGAGAATGCCCTAGGCACCTTCGGCGACTCCGGCAGGAACAGCATAACGGGCCCAGGCAGTTGGTCTTCGGACGTTGGCCTGCTCAAGAATTTCCCAATCACCGAGCGGTTCAACTTCACATTCCGGGCCGAAGCGTTCAATGCACCTAATCACACGAACTTCGGCGGTCCTGGAACAACGTTCACCAGCGGAAGTTTCGGCAAGATTCAGACGGCAGGTGCGCCTCGCGTAGTTCAATTGTCTGGACGACTGACGTTCTAATAAACCCATGCTCTGGGTGCCCGATCAAGCAGTTTTGCAGCGTGATTGGGCACCCGAGCGTTTGTGGCGTTGCAGAAAAGACTGTTATTCCACGGTCAGGTCGAGGATTTGGATGGCGTAGCGGGGGACGGTGTGGGTGAAGGTTTTGGCTGCGTTGGTGATGTTGGAGGTTTGGGGGACGATGCGGGTTGGGTCGGTGATGGAGTTTGTTTCTTCGGTGGTCTTGCCGGTGAGTGTTGTGACCTTTGCTGTGGCGTGGACGTGCGCTGCGCCGTCGAGGGTGATCTTGACTGTTTGCGGTGTAGTGGAGGCGTTGACCAGCTTGAGGTAGAGGTGGTGGTTGTGTGAGTCGAGCGTTGCGGACTCGAAGATGCGCGGGTTGGTGGTGTCGAGTTTGGCGTTGAGGATCTCGTCGCCGAGGTTGGTGGAGAACATCTCCTGCGCGTAGTAGCTGGGCGAGCCGTAGCTCGAGAGCGCGTCGTAGCCGATGAGGTCGCCTGACCACTGCATGCCGCCGGGGTTGACGTTGACGAAGAGCGGCGCGTAGCTGGCCATGATGACCTGGTCGCTGTTGCGTTCCATGCCGGTCATCCATGCGGCGTCGCCGAGCGCTGCGCCGAGGTTGGTGGTGGGGCCGCCTTCGCGTGTGGCCCACTCGCCGACGAAGGTCTTGGGGCCGCTGCGGTCGGTGGTGTCGTAGTGGTGGACGTCTTCAAAGAATTGTTGCGCGGAGCGGTAGAAGTGGTCGTCGATGACGTCGGGACGGACGCTGGTGACGGGCGCGGTGGCGATGAGCTGGAGCTGCGGGTACTGCTGCTTGATGGCCTTGTAGAACTGGGTGTAGCGGCCGTCGTAGGTGTGGGAGTGGTCGAACTCGTCCTCGTTGCCGATCTCGACGTAGGTGAGGGGGAAGGGCGCGGGATGGCCGTCTTTGGCGCGCTCTGCTCCCCACTTGGTGGAGGTGCTGCCGGTGACGTACTGGATCTCGTCGAGCGCGTCCTGCACGTAGGGTTCGAGGTCGGGGCCTGGGTTGACGTGCTGCTGTTTGAGTGAGTATCCGGCGTAGACGGCGAGGACGGGCTGCATGTGCAGGTCCTGGCACCATTCGAGAAATTCGAGCAGGCCCATGCCGTCGGTGGAGCGGTAGTTCCAGGGGCTCATGTGGGTGGGGCGGTCGACGAGCGGGCCGATGGTGTTCTTCCACTGGAAGCGCTGGTCGATGGTGTCGCCTTCGAGGTAGTTGCCGCCGGGCAGGCGCAGGAAGGCGGGGTGCATGGCGGCGAGCTTCTGCATGAGGTCGATGCGGTTGCCGTTGGGCGTGTTTTTGTAGGTCGGCGGGAAGAGCGAGACGAGCGAGAACCACGCGGTGCCGGGCTTTTGGACGGTGAACTCGATGTGGTTGGTGGAGGATGGGGTGAGTGCGGCGGTCTTCAACGTGTAGGTGTATTGCTTCCAGTCGGAGGTGAGCGCGGCGACGGTTGTGCTGGCTTCGACGGTGCCAGTGTTGTTGCTGACGAGGCGGATGGTGATGGGGCCGAGGTCGGTGTCGGCTTTGGCGTAGAAGGAGCCGTGGTAGGTGGTGTCGGGGTGGAGCGGGATGCCCCAGTAGCCGCCATTGAGGAAGCCTGCGGAGGCGTGGGCGTCGGCTGAGGTGACGGTGAGCTTGAGGCTGTGAGGCAGGGCGGAGCTGGGGCCGGTGGTCTTGTCGCCTGCGATGGTGGCGTGGGCGTCGCCGTTCTGGATGAGGGTCCAGTTGTCGACGCCGCTCCATGAGGGATGGAAGGTGCGGTTGCTGAGGAGCTCGCCGTAGAGTCCGCCGTCGTAGGAGTAGTTGATCTCTTCGGTCATGAGGCCGTAGAGGGTGGGGCTGACTTTGGCTTTGGGGGTGGCGGTGTCGATGGTGAGGGTTGCGGTCTGGCCGATGAGGGAGGCGGGAATGGCTGCGAGGAGCAAGGCTGCGTAGCGGTGAAGGCGCATTGATCGTCCTTGGGGTAGCTTGGGATAACGTTTACTTCTTTGTGTTTTGGTTGTGCGCCATCCATAGTAGCTGATGCGGGTGTGGTTTGGGGAGTGTGAGATTTTTTCTTTTGGTTAAACGATTTGGCTGCTTTGTGTGGCTGGGCTGCGGTAGACCCCACCCATGACGCGATAAGGCTGCGTCATGAATGGGGCACCCGGCAAGAGTGGATTGTGGCTGAAAGGGAGCGGCGGTATGGGCTGTCGATACGGTCTCGGGGTCCTTCGACTGCGCCCCGTTCGACTCGCCAACGGCTCGCTCAGGGGCTTCGCTCAGGATGACAGGCACTCTCGCGACAGCAAATGCAAAAGCAGATTCCTCCGCTGCGCTACGGAATGGAAATGCAAAAAGAGGATAGAGCTGCAAGAAGGCAATGGAAATGCAAGAGGGAGTGGAAATTGCAAAGGGTCATCGAGAGAACGACAGGTCGTGCGAGGCGTAACATGGTGGGGTAGTGGCGGGAGGGTGTTTTGTTGCGGTTTGGACGAGTGATGTTGGGGCTGGCTTTGGGTGGGATGGTTTTGGGTGGCGCGGTCTATGGACAGGTGTTTTCGAAGCCGCTGGGGGCTACAGCGCAGGAGAAGCCTTCGTATCTGAAGGGTGCGGGGATTGTGGAGCGGTTGAATCAGCCGTTGCCGCTTTCGGCGCAGTTTGTGGATGAGTCGGGCAAGACGGTTGCGCTGGGGGATTATTTTCATCAGAAGCCGGTGGCGCTGGCGCTGGTTTATTTTCACTGCGGGATGCTTTGCCCGCAGGTGCTGCATGGGATGGCGGTGGGGCTGAAGGGCGCCGACTTCACTGTGGGCAAAGACTACGACGTGGTGGTGGCGAGCATCGATCCGATGGATAAGCCGGAGGATGCGATTGCGGCGAAGAAGGAGTTTCTGGACACGCTGGGGCAGACGGGGCCGACGGCTGAGGCGGGCGTGCATTTTCTGACGGGGGAGCAGCCGGCGATTACAGCGCTAAGCGAGGCGACGGGGTTTCACTTTGTGCGCGTGCCGGGGCCGGATGGGAAGATGGACCAGTTTGCTCATTCGAGTGTGGTGATGTTTGCTACGCCCGAGGGGAAGATGTCGGAGTACCTGGCGGGGATTGATTATCCAGTGCGCGATGTGCGGCTGGCGCTGGTGAATGCTTCGCACAACAAGATTGCTACGTTCAAGGACCTGGTGATCCTGTATTGCTGCAACTATGTGCCGTCGGCGGGGAAGTACACCGTGGCGGTGCTGCGGCTGCTGGGGTTTGCGGCGATGCTGACGCTGGTGGGGATTGGGCTGATGTTCTACTTCCTGACGCGGAAGCGCCGAACGACGGGGGCGGCGGCTTAGCTGGTCTTCGAATGCCTTGCCGACGGAGACGAGAAGCAGATTCCTCCGCTGCGCTGCGGAATGGAAATGCAAAAGGCCTGCGGGTTGCTTCGGGTGCTGTGCTGATTTGTGTCGGCGGCTTAGTTCATGTAGGGGTTGGGCAGGAACTTGGAGTTGGGGAAGCCGTGGAAGCGGAGGGAGAAGCAGCTGCGGGCTTCTCCGGTGTAGAGCTTGAGGCGATGCCAGAGAGTGTATTCGGGCGGCCAGTGCGCGGGGTGGGTGCTCCAGTTGATGGAGAGTGTGGGCTGGTCGATGTTGAGCGTGTTGGCGATGAGTGCGGCGCGGGGAAGATGGCTTGGGCTGCTGATGATTTCGGCTGAGCCCCAGCCCTGGGCGTGCATGATCTGCGCGGAGTAGTAGATGTTTTGGACGGTGTCCTGGGCCTGGGGCTCTTCGGTGATGGCGGAGGCGGGGACGCCTTGCGATTGGGCGAACTCGTCCATGACGTGGGCTTCGACGAACTGATTGTGGGCGGCGGCTCCGGTCATGATGATGTTGGGTGCGACGCCGGCTTTGTACTGGCGGACGGCTTCGAGGACGCGCTCGCGCTGCTCGGGTGATGGGGTGCCGTCGAGCTTGGCGGGGCAGCCGAGGACGATGAGCGTGTCGAAGTGCGTCGCTGTGGTGTTGTGCGTGGGCAGCGTGATGTAGGTGCCGTAGAGGACGAGCACGCAGGTGAAGAGGATGACCGAGGCGAAGAGCAGGATTCGCTTGAAGAGCTTCACGGGAAGCAATGGTATCAGGCGAGCGCCTGCAGGATAAGAGATTCGAGACCGGCGATGGGTTTGAGGACCTCGTCGGTGAGGGCGAAGCGGGTTTGGAGGTAGCGTGGGTCGTTGATGCTGAGCCAGACTTTTCCGGCGGCGTCCTGCCAGGCGAGGGCTTTGAGTGGGAGGTCGATGGCGGAGAGTGGGGCGGCGAGCATGATGGGCGTGCCTCCGCGTGGGTTGCCGAAGATGAGGAGCTGGGTGGGAGGCATGGTGAGGCCGACCTTTGCGGCTTCGCCGCTGTGATCAACGCGGGCAAAGATGGCCATGCCTTTGGCCTGGAGGATGGATGCGAGGCGGTCGATGGTTTCGGGGACGGTGTAGGGGCTGAGGTGCGAGATGATGCCGTTCTGGATGGTGTTCTGGGCGGTCATGAGGCTCCAATGCTGCGGTTTCAGGAGAGATAGTCTTTGAGCCAGGGGTCGGTGGTGTGGACGAGCTCTTCGGTGGTGCCGTCGAAGACGATGCGGCCTTCGTTGAGAACGAGGAATTTGGTGCGGGGGTCGATGCCGTTGTTGGGGATGGGTTCGATGGCGCCGGTCTTCGGGTTGAAGCGGTTGCGGGCGAGGAGGAATGCGTCCTGGAGGCGGTGGGTGATGAGCAGGGACGTGGTCTGGGTGACGTCGCGCTGCTTGATGACGAGGTCGATGATGGTGGTCGAGGTGATGGGATCGAGGCCGCCGGTGGGCGAGTCGTAGAGGATGAGGTCGGGATTGGTGACGATGGCGCGCGCGATGGAGACGCGGCGGCGCATGCCTCCGGAGAGCTCGGGCGGAAACTTGTCGATGGCGTGCTCGAGCTCGACGAAGCGGAGGGCCTCGACGACGCGAGCGTGGATTTCGGCTTCGGGGACGTGCTCTTCGTGGAGGCGGTAGGCGACGTTGTCTTCGACGGAGAGTGAGTCGAAGAGGGCGGACTCCTGAAAGACCATGCCGATGCGTCCGCGGAGCTTGAAGAGTTCGCTTTCAGGCATGGAGCTGACCTCTTCGCCGAAGACGTGGATGGTGCCGGAGTCGGGCTGGATGAGGCCGTTGGCGAGCTTCATCAGAACGGATTTGCCACCGCCGGCGGGGCCGAGGATGATGCGGGTCTCGCCGTGCTGAACGGTGAAGGAGATGTCTTCGAGGACGCACTTGAGGTCGAAGCGGATGGAGACGTGGTCGAAGACGACGACGGATTGAGGCTCGGCGGTTGCCGTGGATGGTTGCGCGGTGGTGAGGGTTTCGGCGGGCATGGCCTGGTCACCTGCCGAAGATGCCGATCATCGCGCGGCTGACGATGAAGTCGACGATGATGATGAAGACGGAGGCGACGACGACGGCCTGCGTGGTGGCTTTACCGACGCCCTGCGTGCCGCCTTTGGTCCTGAGGCCGAAGAAGCAGCCGACGGTGGCGATGATGAATCCGGAGAAGAGCGGTTTGGTGAGGCCCTGGACGACGTCCGCGTAGTACAGCGCCTGGTAGGAGTTGTGGAAGTAGGCGGAGGCGTTGAGGCCAAGCAGGCCGATGCTGACCAGTGCGCCGCCGCCGATGCCGACAGCGTCGGCGATGATGGTGAGGAAGAAGAGCATGAAGACGGTCGCGTAGAGGCGCGGTGTGACGAGCTTGCGCAGTGGGTCGGTGCCGAGGGCGCGCATGGCGTCGATCTGCTCGGTGACTTTCATGGAGCCGAGCTCGGAGGCCATGCCGGAGGAGTTGCGCCCGGAGACCATGAGGCCGGTGAGCACGGGGCCGAGCTCTTTGACCATGGAGAGCGCGACCAGATTGCCGGTGAGGTTGATGGAGCCGAACCGCAGGAGTGTGGTTGCCGATTGCAGCGAGAGGACGCAGCCGGTGAAGAAGCCGGTGAGGACGACGATGGGCATGGAGCCGACGCCGATCGAGTCCATTTGGGTGAAGATGTCGGCCCAGTAGCGTGGCCCGGAAAAGATATTAATGATGGCGTGCCAGGACATGATGGCGTAGTCCTGAACGGTCGCGATCTTTTCCTTGGCGTAGACCTCTGGCGAGACGAAGGGCATGGGCTATCAGGCTCACTTTATCAGATGCGGCGGGCAGGGTGAGGATTTCAGGAAGTTTTGCAGAGTGTGCGGCTTAGAGGAGGTGCAGACGTGCAGTTGGAATGAGAAAATAGATGGGATGAGCAGAGAGATGACGGCAGCAGTGCTGTATGGCAAGGAAGACCTGCGGCTGGAGCAGGTGGACGTGCCGCGTCCGGCGGCGGGCGAGCTGCTGGTGAGGGTGGAGGCGGCGCTGACTTGCGGGACGGATTTGAAGGTGTATCGGCGTGGGTATCACGCGATGATGCTGAAGCCGCCGATTCCGTTTGGGCATGAGCTGGCCGGCGTGGTGGAAGAGGTTGGAGCGGGTGTGGCGGCGTTTCGCGTGGGCGATCGGGTTGTTGCGCTGAATTCGGCGCCTTGCGATGCGTGCTTTTTCTGCACGCATGGGCAGCAGAATCTGTGCGAGGACCTGCTCTTCAACAATGGGACGTATGCCGAGTTCATACGGATTCCGGCGCGGATTGTGGAGAAGAACACGCTGCGGATTCCAGATGGCGTTTTGTTTGAACATGCCGCGTTGACGGAGCCGCTGGCATGCGTGGTTCGCGGGTTGGAAGAGAGCGGCGCGAAGGCTGGCGACACGATGGTGGTGATTGGCGCGGGGCCGATTGGGCTGATGTTTATGGATGTGGCGCGGAGTGCGGGCGTGCGCGTGATTGCCGTGGTGAAGCGCGCGGACCAGGTGGAGACGGCGCGGCTGTTTGGCGCGGCGGAGGTTGTTCGCCTGGATGAGGTGGAGGATGTGATTGCTGCGACGCGCGCGCTGACTCCTGCGGGGCGTGGGGCGGATGTGGTGATTGAGGCTGTGGCTACTCCGATGACGTGGGAGTGGGCGGTCGAGATGGTGCGCAAGGGTGGTGTGGTGAATTTCTTTGGCGGGCCGCCGAGTGGGACCAAGGTGGGTCTGGATACGAATCGGCTGCACTATGGAGACATTACGCTGAAGGCGAGTTTTCACCATACGCCCGCGACCTGCCGGACTGCGTTCGAGCTGGTGACGAGCGGGAAGCTGAAGTGTGCGGAGTACATTACGGGGCGGGTTGGGCTGGATGCGGTCCCGGCGGTGTTCGCGCGCATGATGACGAGGAATGGAAGCTCGCGCGAGATTAAGACGGCGGTGTTTCCGCATGGCGTGCCGGCTGAGGTGACGCGATGAGCGACACAAGTGTGGCGCAGCATGCGCTGCTGGGCGCGCCGACCGAGTATCTGACTCCGCTGGAGCGGCCGACGCTTCAGGAGGCGCAGGCGTGGTGCAAGAGGCTGACTACGTCGCACTATGAGAACTTCCATGTGGTGACGTGGTTTCTGCCGCGCGCGGTGAGGCAGCACTTCGAGAGCCTGTATGCGTACTGCCGGGTGGCGGACGACCTGGGCGATGAGGTGGAGAGTCCGACGATTGCGCTGCGGCTGCTGGATGAGTGGGGGTCGATGCTGGATGAGTGCTACGACACGCCGCAGCGGTCGATGCATCCGGTGTTTGTTGCACTGCATGAGACGGTGAAGGCGTGCGGGCTTCCGCGCCAGTTGTTTCATGACCTGCTGCATGCGTTTCGCATGGACCAGGTGAAGACGGTGTACAACACGTGGGATGAGTTGCTCGAGTACTCGCGCTACTCGGCGAACCCGGTGGGGCGGCTGGTGCTCTGGATCTGCGGATACAAGGATGAGCCACGAGCATTGCTCTCGGACAAGGTGTGCACGGCGCTGCAGTTGGCGAACTTCTGGCAGGATGTGGTGGAAGATGCGGAGCGCGGGCGACGGTATATTCCGGCGGAGTCGATGGAGCGATTTGGCGTGGAGGATGGGCAGCTTGCAGGGCGCGTGTTTACACCGGGGTTTTGCGCGATGATGGAGGACCTGGTTGTGCGCACGCGCGCGATGCTGCGTGAAGGCCGTCCGGTAAGTGCTGAAGTTGATCACGAACTGGCGGTGACGCTGGACCTGTTCGGCAAAGGCGGCGAGGCGATTCTGGATGGCATTGCGGCGGAGCATTTTGATGTACTGCGCGGCAGGCCGGTGGTGTCGAAGACGAAGAAGCTCTGGCTGCTGGCGGGCGCGTTGGCGGGCAAGATGCGCGTGAGGAAAGCCCGTTGACCACAAGCCAGGCCTATTCTGTTTGCCGTGCGATCGCAAAGCGGGAGGCGAAGAATTTTTACTACGCCTTTCGTGTGTTGCCGCAGCATAAGAGCGACGCGATGTGCGCGGTGTATGCGTTTATGCGTAGGGCCGACGACATCTCTGATGATGAGTCGATGCCGATTGACGAGCGCAGAGTGGTGATGCGTGAGTGGGTGGAGCAGTGGCGCGCGGCGCGGCAGAGTGGCGTTACGGATGATCCGGTGTTCTTTGCGCTGAATGATACGCAGCGGCGGTTTGCGATTCCGGATGCGCTGCTGGAGGAGTTGGTCGAGGGCACGACGATGGATTTGGAGCCTCGTGCTGAGGGCGCAGGCGAGGTGCAGACGTGTGCGGACTTTGCTGAGCTGTATCGGTACTGCTACCTGGTGGCTTCGGTGGTGGGGCTGGTGTGCATTCGGATCTTTGGCTACACAGACAAGCGCGCGGAGAAGCTGGCGGAGGAGACGGGCATCGCGTTTCAGTTGACGAATATTCTGCGCGATGTGAAGGAAGATGTGGAGCGCGGGCGCGTGTATCTTCCTCTGGACAGGATGGCTGCGCACGGCGTGACGGTGGAGCGGGTGAAGGAGTTGGCTGCTGGCGCTGCGATGAAAGACAACGATCGCGCGGTGTTGGAGGAGATGGCGGCGCGGGCGGAGATATATTATGGCTCGGCGAATGAGCTGATGCCGCTGATTGATGCGGACAGCCGCGCGGCGTTGTGGGTGTTGGCGATGATTTACTACGACCTGCTGATGAAGATTCGCGTGAAGAAGTGCGATGTATTCTCGGCGCGGGTGCGGGTGCCGACGACAGGCAAGCTGGTGCTGCTGGCGCGTGGGGCGTTGATGGCGATGCGGAACAGGCGGAGCCGTTGAAGAATACGCAGCAGTGCGACGTAATCGTCGTGGGCGCGGGGCCTGCGGGGCTTGCGGCTGCGGCGGCGTTGGCTGGTGCGGGCAGGAGCGTGACTTTGCTGGAGCGCAAGCCTTATGTGGGTGGGCGTGCGTATTCGTATGAGCATCCGGCGCTGGGCGAGGTGGTGGATTCGCAGCATGTGCTGGTGGGTTGCTGCACGAACCTGATTGAGTTGACGAATGAGGCGGGAAGCGCGGGGAAGGTTCGCTGGTACGACGAGCAGACGTTTCTGGAGCCGGGCGGAGTCGCGAGCAGGATTGCGGTGAGCGGATTGCCGGCGCCGCTGCACTTTGCGCCGAGCTTTGCGGCGATGTCGATGCTCGGGTGGAAGGACAAGCTGGGGATGGCTCGGGGGCTGATGGAGTTCTTTCGTGGCTATCCGCTGGATGACTCGGAGAGTGTGGAGGCGTGGCTTAAGAGGACGGGGCAGACGGCGCGCTCGATTCGGCATTTCTGGAAGCCGATTCTGATGGCGACTCTGAATGATGGGATTCAGAACTGCTCGACGCGCTATGCGGGGAAGATCTTTCATGAGCTGTTTATCAAGTCTTCGGCGGGTGGGCTGCTGGGGATTCCGACGGTTCCGCTGAGTGAGTTTTATGGGGACGTGGCGCGGCTGATTGAGGCGCGGGGTGGGACTGTTCGGCTGCGGGCGAGTGTTGAGGGGATGGAGCAGTTGCCGGGTGGCGGCTGGCGCGTGGGTGTTGCGGATGCGGATTATGTGGCTGGGGCGGTGATCCTGGCGATTCCGTTTGAGCAGGCGCAGCGGTTGTTGCCTGCGGTCCAGTTAGTGAGCGGTGAGGCGGAGCGTGCGGTGCTTGAGGAGAAGATGGCGCGGCAGGTGCATTCGCCGCTGACTTCGGTGCTGCTCTGGTTTGATCGCGAGATTACGGACCTCGATCACGCGTGGCTGCTCGATACGACGATTGAGTGGTTCTTTCACAAGTCGCGGATTCGTGGGTATGCGCCGGAGAAGGGAAGCTACGTTGAGTTGGTGATTGCGGGCTCGAAGGCGCAGTTGCAGATGACGCGGGAGGAGATACTTTCGTCGGCGCTGCGGGAGCTGGCGATGTTCTTTCCTGAAGTGAAGACGGCGAAGGTGGTGAAGAGCGGCGTGCTGAAGGAGGCGCGCGCGACGTTTTCGGTGATGCCGGGGCTCGATGCGTTTCGGCCGGCGCAGAGGACGGCGTGGCCGGGGCTGTTTCTTGCGGGGGATTGGACCGAGACGGAGTGGCCTTCGACGATGGAGGGTGGGGTGCGCAGCGGCAGGCTGGCGGCGGGTGAGGTTGTCGGCGAGCGGATGCGGTTTATGGCGCCGGAGATTCCGGCGAGCGGATTGATGCGGTGGTTCAGTCGCGGATAACGGCCTGCGTTACTTCGCCAGCAGCACTACGCCGACGCAGACGAACAGGACTGCGAGCCAGCGGCGGCGGTCTACGTTTTCTTTGAGGAAGAGTTTGGCTGCGATGGCGTTGCCGACGTAGGTGAGCGAGGCTGTTGCGGGGGCGGCGAGTGAGAGATCGACCACGCTCAGGGTGAAGAGCAGCGCGAAGAAGTTGAGCGCCATGCAGAGCGCGCCGGCGAGGAAGAGTGGGCTGGAGAGTACGGCGCGGATGGCTCCCGCGAGGCCGCTGCGGGCGCGGATGATATCGAGGTCGCCGAGCTTGCGCATGGCTGCGGCGATGAGGACTTCGCCGAGGATGGCGAGCGTGGCGACGCCCAGGATGCAGCTCCATGTGCGGAGGAGATGGTCGGAGTGCATCAGCGGCCTGCTCCTGAGTCCATGACGTCGAGTTCGTGGTGCGTGGGCTCGTGGTCGGTGCGGGATGGACCGCCTGCGACGAAGCCTACGGCGCAGACGATGAGCAGAATGCCGGCCCAGCGATAGAGCGAGAGATGCTCGTGCAGCCAGAAGCGGCTGAGCAGCGCGACGACGACGTAGCCGAAGGCTGTGGCGGGCATCACGAAGGTGAGGTCGGCCCAACTGAGCGCGGTCATGTAGCTGGCGAAGAAGCCGATGAGCAGCACGATGCCGGAGATGATGTAGGGATTGGCGAGCGCGCGAAAGAGCAGGCCGAGGTGGTGGAGATCGACGGGGCCGATCTGGCTCATGCCGTGCGAGAGCAGCGTGTCGCCGACCGATGCGGTGAGCATGACGGCGACGAGGATGGCGTATTGGGAGGGCTTGAGTGCGTGCTTCATGCGAGGAGTTCGAAGCCGTGCATACGCGAGGCCTTGCGGTCGAAGGTGAGTGTGGACGTGCAGCCAGCCCAGGAGCCGAGAGCGGCGATCAGGGCATCGTCAAACGAACCTAGACCAGTTTCGAGGGCAATCATTGCGGTATAGACCTCCTGTTCGTTCTGGATGACGAAGGTCTCGACCTGGAGGATACGATGGACCGCTTCGGCAATCTGTTTTCCTGATTGTCGATAGGAGCTTTCGAGCACCCAAGCGGTCTCAAGGATCGTCGCAAGGCTGACGAAGCCGGGGTTACGTTCCGTCAATCTGCGCTCGATGATGTTCCGAACCTGTCTGGATTGAATCGGATCGTCCTGCATGATGAAGCGGACGAGGAGATTGGTGTCGAGGCCGATCATTTCTGCCGCTGATAACGCCGGTATCTGGCCGTAGCGCCATGAGCAATGCCAGCCTCCATCTCTGCGAGAGAGACCGGGGGGCCTGAGTAACGGAGCATTCCTCTCAAAGAAGAGGCAGGGAGCTTCGGAAGGATGGCGAGGCTGCCGTCAGGGTGAAGAAAGAACTTCACCTTATCACCTGGCGCAAGGTGGAGCTTTTCCCGCATTGCTTTGGGAATGGTGATCTGGCCTTTGATAGTGAGCGCGGATTCCATAAGTATTACTTTATCCGCAAAGTATTACCTATGGCAAGGTTTTTAGGGGCGGGATATTTCTGCTTCACACTCATCCGGACCACCCATCGAGCATGAGTCGAGAAGATCGACGCGGCGTTTGAACTCTTCCCTTAAACAGTTAAGAGTTTCCGATGATTGGCCGTGGCCTGTAAGCGCACCGCACTTCTCGGGAAGTTCCTTGAGCCACTTCTTCTCGTCGGCAATAAGTATGCTTTGCTGTTTCGCAGAGGAGGATTTGAGGACTGCCTTGTAGTTTTCGGATAGAAACACATCGAAATGTCCAAGTTCAGAGTCTGAGCAGATTGCATACTCCAGGGGAGTGGCAGCTTTTGCGCATGGAAAGCTTGCACGCGGTGGAGGGGTTGCGGCCTTTTGGGGGTTGCGCGAAAAGTTATAGGCAACGCCCATTCTGCAAATTGCTGCCTCTGAGATGGATATTGTTCCGCTCCCGTCGGCGTATCTCTGATCGCAGAGCATCATCTTTTCCACATAACGCTTTTTCATCACTGGTGTGAGCTTTGGGAGGAAATCAGCCTCGCATTTTTTGACTGCAATGATAGAGAATTCCTGATCAGCACTTGATCCCCATGCGCACTCGTCCAGGATTCTGGATGCGGCGCGGCAGGAGGTGGCGTTCAAGAGTAACTGTCTCGTGGCCTGAAATGCCTTTTCGCTACCGTAGTCACATTTCTGTGAAAACGATGTGGCGCTCAGTCCAAGGAACAGGAAGATGGCTGCCATGAGAGGTCGCATAACGTCTGGCAGAAAAGTTATACGCAAAGGAACGCGGCTGGCAATTCGCCAGCCGCGTTGACCTAGAGGGTTTGTGAATCCTATGCGTTCATGCTGACGGATTCCTGCTGCTTGAGTGCCTTCTCTTCGGCCTTGGCCTTGGCGGCCTTGTTGCGCTGCGAGCGGAGTTTCATGAAGGACTTGGCTTCTACATAGAGACGCGGAACGTCGCGGTTGACGATGGCCTTCCAGACGACGCGGAAGGCGGCCTTCGGGCGGAAGTAGTACTCGTCGTAGAAGCGATGGACCTGCTCCATGACGTACTCGGTGGGCAGGCCGGGGTATTCGATGTGCGCCATCTGGTGGCCGCCGCCGTCTTCCATCTTCTCGTTGGTGATGAAGCCGCCCTTCTTCGCGAAGTCGTAGAACTCCGTGCCAGGGTAGGCGTGCGCGACGGAGACCTGGATGGTCTCGCAATCGAGCGTCTTGGCGAAGTTGATGGTGTTGCGGATCGACTCCTTCGTCTCGCCGGGCAGGCCGAGGATGAAGTCGGCGTGAATGACGAGGCCGAGGTCGTGGCAGTCCTTGACGAACTCGCGCGCGCGCTCGACAGTGGCACCCTTCTTGATGTTCTTGAGGATCTGCGGGTCGCCGGACTCGAAGCCGACGATGAGCAGGCGGCAGCCGGCGTCCTTCATGGCCTTGAGGGTGTCGCGGTGGGTCGTCGTGCGCGAGGTGCAGGACCAGGTGATGCCGAGCGGCTTGAGTTTGGCGCAGAGCTCGATGGTGCGGTCCTTCTGGATGTTGAAGGTGTCGTCGTCGAAGAAGAACTCTTTGACGTGCGGGAAGTTTTCCTTCGCCCACTTGAGCTCGGCGGCGACGTCGTCGGTGGAGCGCTTGCGCCAGGCGTGGCCGGAGAGCGTCTGGGGCCAGAGGCAGAAGGTGCACTGCGCCGGGCAGCCGCGCGTCGAGTAGAGCGCGATGTATGGATGCAGCAGGAACGGCACGTTGTACTTGGTGACGTCCATGTCGCGCTTGTAGATCTTGGTGGCCCAGGGCATCGCGTCAAGGTCTTCGACCTGCGGGCGGTCAGGGTTGTGCTGGATGACGCCGTTGGCGTCTTTGTAGGAGATGCCGAGGATTTCGTTGAGCGGCTTGCCGTTGGCGTACTCGACGATGGAGAAGTCGAACTCGCGGCGGCAGACGAAGTCGATGACTTCGCACTCGTTCAGGGCGCGGTCGGGGTCGGTTGTGACTGGGGGGCCGACGAAGGCGATCTTGATGGACGGGTTCGCCTTCTTGATGGCGCGGGCGAGGCCGTGGTCGCCGCTCCAGCCTACGGTCGAGGTGAAGAGGACGAGGAATTCGTAGCCTTTGGCGATTTCGATGGTCTCGTCGGCGGAGATGTGGTGCGGCGGAGCGTCGAGGAGGCGTGAGCCTTCGAGCATGCCGGCGGGATAGGCCAGCCAGACCGGGTACCAGTAGGATTCGATCTCGCGCGTAGCAGGCCAGCGGGAGCTGGCGCCACCGTCAAAGTTCTCAAACGAAGGCGGGTTCAGAAACAGTGTTTTCAGGGGCATGGTATAGGTCTGATTTTACCATTCAAGGTGCCCTATCCGGCGGATTTTCTTAGTGTTTCCGTTTGTGGTTCGAGTGCGCAGGATGCGGCGAAAAGTGCCCTGTTTTTAGTGCTTTCTCCGGGATTGAGGAAGCAGGTGCGGGTAGGGAAGGATTAGGGAGTTGTGGTCGAGACTGACGGCGGCGCTGCGGCGGCGGACTTGAGCCATGTTTCGAGTTGCCCGGTCTGGCGCATGAGGTTGATCTCGGCCTGGCGCATCTCAAACTTCGCGTCGAGCACGGCTAGGTACTTGGTGCGCTCGGCGATGCGGGCGAGTTCTGCGTCTTTAGGGCTCACCTGCGGCTTGTCGGGGTCTCCTGTGCCGGAGTTGAGTTGGATGAGCATGGCGTCGAGCTGCTGCTGGGCAAGCTGCTGGTCGAGCATGGCGACCTCGGCCTGGGCGGCGATCTCAGAGGTTGCGTGCTGGAGCTTCTGGCGGCCTTCGAGAAACTGGTCGCGGGCGGCGTCGGCGTCGTGCTTGGCAAGAACTGCGTCAGCGGCGGACTCGCGGGCCTTGGCCCTGTGTACGGCGTCGAAGATGGGAAGGGTGATCTCGATGCCGGCCGAAGCGTTGTTGTGCTGAAACTTCAGGTAGTAGTCCTGAATGTTATTGAAGGAGGCAAAACGGCTGTATTGGGCAGCGAATGTGATCTGGGGACGCCAGAGATAGCGCGCGTCTCCCCAGGCGATCTCGCTTTTGGCGCGGGCATTGGCGTAGGCTGCGGCGACGGCTGGGCTGGTGGCGGGGAGCGTTGTCGCGGGCTGGTCGGTGGGCGCGGCAATGACCGGGATGCTTGCGGAGTCGATGGTGAGGTCTTTGGCGGGCAGCCCGATGAGGTGTGCCAGGTGGGCCTCGTCGGCGATGGTGTCGTCGTCGGCGCGGAGGGCGGCGAGGTGAATCTGTGCTGCGGTGAGCCGGGCGGTGGTGAGGCCGATCTGGCTGTCCTGTCCGGCGTCGAGACGCTCCTGGACGATATCGACGAGGCGGTTGGCGTATCCGGATTGCTGCGCGAGCGCGGTTTGGCGCTGCGTGTCCCGGTCGAGCGCGACATAGGTCAGCGCGACGTCTTCGGCGACGGCATCACGCGCGTCTTTAAGGGAAAGGTTCGCAGCCTCGAGCGCTGCGCGGGCAGCGCGAATGTAATCGGGCTGAGAGAAGCTGTAGACCAGCGATTGCGTGGTGAAGTTGAAGATGGAGGGCTGCCCGAGGGGAAATCCGTAGGAGGGCGGGCCCAGCCCTGAGCCGCCTGAGACGGTTGGGATGTAGACATCGCGAGCACCTTGAAGCGCCGCTTGCGCCTTGGCTACCGCAGCTTCGGCGGCCTGCACCTTCGGACTGTTTTTTTGTGCGAGGTCGATGGCTGAGATGAAGGAGATCTGCGCCACGGCGGGCGAGGCTGCCAGAACAAGCACAGCACAGGCGAGCATCTGTCGAAGCAGCGGGCGAAGCAGAGCGGTCATACGGTGTGGAGTGTCTCCCGGGAGCTGACTGCTCTTAATGCTAACGCCTTTTCTCATTACGACCCCTGGAGGGCTTTGCGCGCGGGTGCGTAGTGGGATGCGAGTGCGAGCGCGGCAGCGTATTCGCGGTGGGCGCCTTCTGTGTCGCCGCGGCTGGCGAGCAGGTTGCCGAGTTGCATGTGGACCTTGAAGGCTGGTGCGGCGTCGGATTTGGCGGAGGATGCGAGATACTCGCGGAGAACGCTCTCGGCGAGGTCCGGTGAGCGATGGGCGGCGGTTAGGATGCTGGCGGCGTCGACCAGCGCGGCGTCGCGGTGGCGGTCGGCGTCGATGGCGGCCTGGAGTGGAGCGACGGCTTTGTCTGGCTCGTGATGGCGCTGGTAGAAGTGGCCGAGATCGACGTAGGCTTCGGGGGTCTTAGCTGCGTCGGCTGCTGCTTTGAACTCAGATTCTGCCGTGGTGAGGTCGCCCTTCTTTTCGGCGATGAGCGCGAGCAGACGATGAGACTGGGCAGGGAAGCGTGTGCGCATCTGGGAGGCGAGGTTTTGCGCTTTGTCGATGCCTCCGCCGACGATGCCGGGCGCGTCGACGTAGTATTCGCCGAGGTCGTTCATGGCGTGGACATTGTCGGGGTCGATCTGGATGGCGCGCTGAAATGAAGAGGCGACTTTGCGCGCATAGGAGAAGGCTACGACGGGATTGGCGTGCGAGGCTTTGAGGCCGTATGCGCGGCCGAGCCACATCTGTGTGTCGCTGTCGTTCGGTGCGTTGTTTGCGGCCTTTTCGCACTCGGAGACGGCGGAGTCTGCCATGTCCTGCGCGTAGTAGACACGGCAAAGCAGAGCATGAGCCCCTGCATCGCCGGGCTGCTCGGAGATGGCCTGATGGAGTAGTGTGCTTGCCTGATCTACCTTGCCCTGTTGCAGCAGAAGATTGGCCTGTGCGGTGTCGCCCGCTGCGAATGCAGGGAGAGAGGATGCGATGACGAAGAAAACGAGCGGTCGCAGAACGGTCTGCTGAAGCGAGAAGCGCATGACTATTCGACCGCCTTGACGGCGAGGCCGTTGGTCAGCTCGCGGTTGCTGATTGAACTGAGAGCAACCGTGTCGTTTTCGCTAAGACCGCTGACGATTTCAACGCGCGTGAGATTGACGACGCCGACGACTACAGGCGTGCGAACGAGCTTGCCGTTGACGATGCGGAAGACGAAGTCGCCGTTGTTGGCGTGGAGGGCTTCGCGAGGCACGCTGAGCACGTTGAAGCGCTGCGAGGTCGTGACGGTGACGGTGACGTTGGTGTTGGGCAGGAGGTCGCCGTGCGCATCATCGACCGTGATGAGGCATTCGCCGACGTTGCGAGTGCCGTAGGTGATCACTGTCGTTGGCGCAATGCTGATGTGACCATGCCACCGCTGCAGAGGCTTTGCATCCCACTCGATGCTGACGGGCTGGCCGACGGCGAGCTTGCCGATTTCGGGCTCGTCGAAGTAGGCGCGGATCTGGATCTTGTTCAGGTCGGCGAGGTCGAGCAGGTCTTCGCCCGCCGAGACGAAGTCGTATTGCGAGACGGGGACGGAGTAGACCGTGCCGGGGAATGGTGCGCGGATGTTTGCGTCGGCGTAGCCGGTTTGAGCGGCTGCGACGGCAGCCCTGGCGTCGGCGAGCTGCGCGCGGACGCGGGCCTGGTCGGCCGGGCTGTAGCTTTCGGTGCCGCGAAGCTGAAGATTTTCTACCGTGCTGCTGGCGGATTGAAGACGCTCGTGCGCAGCGGCAACTTCGCTCGCTGAGGCGGCGCCTTTGGCTTGAAGCTGCTCGAGTGCGGTGAGACTTTTGGACGCTTGTGCCTGCTGCATCCGAGCGCGGTCGAGCTGGCTTGAAAGGTCGAGGCGTTCAGCCTGTGAGCCACCCTGCTCCATGTTGTGCATGGCGGCCTGGGCGGTGCTCAACTGAGTATTGGCTGCGGCGAGCCTGGCTGCAGCGTCGGAGTTGTTCATGGTGACGAGCAGATCTCCTGCTTTGACCTGCTGACCGACCTTCACATAAAGCTTGCCTACGACACCAGGTGCTGGCGCATGGGCCTGGAACTCGTTGACAGGCTCAACTTTGCCATTGGTTGGGGTGGTGGCAATCACGTTCTGGCGGGTGACCGGGGCGACACGTACTTCAACGTCCTCGCGGGTGAACGCGTGAACGAGGATGAAAACAAGCAGGATAACTGCGAGAAAGATGCCCCACAGCAGGTAAGGATTCAGGCGTCTTGTCTCTGTGGTCGGCATTCAGAATGATAGGCGTTATTTGTTCAGTATATATAGGACGCTCGTGCACCGAAAACGAAGCAGAAAGTTTCGGGAGCCAGATAGTTACGAGGGGAGCGGGCTGTCCACTTTGAGGGCAACACCGCGGGCTTTCAGGCGAGCCGCAGATCGATGAGCTCCAGTTCGAGGCCGGGGTATTGTGGATTGTTTTTTGCGCGGAGGCGGTAGGCGAGGTCGATGCGTGAGTCTTTGGTGAGTTCGGCGCAGCGTGCGAGCCAGTCGGTGGAGCGGCTCCAGCCGAGTGCGCTGAGGCGCGGGCCTCCGTTTGGCTGCGCGAGATCGAGGCAGATGTGCTTGTCTTTGATGATGCGGGCGGGGGCGGCGAGGGTGGCGTTGCGGGTGATGAAGATGGGTTCGCGGTTGCCAATGCCGTAGGGGCCGCAGCGTTCAAGCCAGTTGGTGAGTTCGTAGGTGAGTTCGGTGAGGGTGAGTTCGGCGTCGCACTCGATGGCTGTGGCTGAAGTCACTTCGCTGCTGAGCGGCAGGCCGTAGCTTTCGAGGCGTGTGCGGAGGAGCTCGACTCGGTCGGAGGGCAGGGAGAAGCCGACGGCGTGGGCGTGTCCGCCGAAGCGGGTGAAGAGTGGGCCTGTGTTGTCGGCTGCGGTGATGGCGTCGAGCAGATGGAAGCCGGGGATGGATCGGCCTGAGCCGTGGGCCTGGCCGTCTTCGTGCGTGAGGACGAGCGCGGGACGGCTGGTGCGTTCGACGACGCGCGAAGCGAGGATGCCGAGGACGCCGCGGTGCCAGTCGGTGCTGTCGAGTACGAGGCAGGCGGGGGTGAGTTCGCCCAGGCTGCGCAGGGCTTCGAGCCGGACGTCGATGGCGTCGAGGGCCTGCTGTTCAATGGCGCGGCGATCGTCGTTGAGGCGGTGGAGTTTTTCTGCGAGCGCGGCGGCGTGTGCGGGGTCTCGGGTGAGGAAGAGTTCGACGACGTCGCTGGCGACGTCCATACGTCCGGCGGCGTTGATGCGTGGAGCGATGCGGAAGGCGACTTCGGTGGCGGATGGAGAGCGGTCAGTGGGGACTTGCGCTACTTGCATGAGCGCGCGGAGGCCGGGTTGGACTGGGTTGCGCAATTCGCGGAGTCCGAGCGCGGCGATGACTCGGTTTTCGCCTTCGAGTGGGACGGAGTCGGCGATGGTGGCGATGGCGACGAGCTTCAGAAAGGATGGGATGAGAGCTTGCTTCAGCTTGCTTCGCTGTTCGTCGGTCTGGGCTGCGGCGGCGAGGATTGCGTGGCTCAGCTTGAAGGCGACGGCGGCTCCGCAGAGATGCTTGAAGGGGTAGGGGCAGTTGGCCTGCATGGGGTTGATGACGGCGAGGGCGTCGGGGATGCCTACGGCTTCGTCGGGCAGATGGTGGTCGGTGACGATGAGGTCGAGGCCGAGGGAGCGAGCCTCGCGGGCAGCGGCGAAGGCGCGGATGCCAGTGTCCACGCTGATGACGAGGCGGATGCCTGACTCGGCTGCGTCGCCGAGCACGGTGGTTTGCATGCCGTAGCCTTCGCGGAGGCGGTGTGGCACGTGGTAGCGCACCTGGGTGGGCTTGTCCTTTGGCGCGATGCGTTCGATGGCGGTCTTGAGCAGGACTGTGGCGGTGGTGCCGTCGACGTCGTAGTCGCCGTAGATGAGGATGGGCTCGCTGGCGGCGACGGCACGCTGGATGCGCTCGACGGCGGCTGACATGCCAAGCATCAGCATCGGGTCGTGCAGGTCATCGATGGATGGGTTGAGGTAGGTGTGCGCGGCTGCGGGGTCGGCAAGGCCGCGCTGGATGAGCAGATGTGCGATGGTGAGTGGGCAGGCTAGTACGGTGGCTAGCTGTTCTACCTGTGCAGGGTCTTCCGTTTTAAGTGACCATAGTTCGGTTGCGGTTGTGGCGGAGGGCATCGCTGCTGCCTACTCGTCCTCGGTGTAGTTGTCGTCGACCATCATGCCGCTCATGCCGGTGACGATGTCCATGAGGTCCTGGAATGTGTCGTACCACTCGGTGGCGGTTTCGAAGACGAACATGACTCCCTGGTGCGCGAAGCCGAGTTGGAGATAGCCGATCTTGCCGACGTGGTTGACGAGGTACTGGGCGTCTTCAATCTCTTCGACGATAGCGGGCGGGAAAGATTCGTCGTTGAGATGCTCGAGGAGCAAGGCGAGGTCCTGCTTCTGGAGAACCACTTCGTTCATGATGACGAAGGGCGCATTGGCAGCTTTGGCGTGCTCGACGAAGTCCTTCCATGCGTCGGGGCCGTCGTCCTCAAAGGTGACGGCGGGCAGGTCCTCGCTGATGAAGCCGGGGAGCCGGCGCATTCCATGGCCCGCGATAAACGCGATCATGTCGTCTTTGAGCGAGATCAGATTGTCGGGATGCATTGGCTCTTTATTGTCTCAGAAAGACCGGTGGGCCGCACAAAGGCGATTGAAATTCAGCATGATATATTCAGTGGTAAGTCAATGATTTTCTCGAAAGATTACGTTGGATATCTGGCGCGCCAGACAGTCAAGGAGCTGGTAGCCGCCAAGGTGATTCGCACGGACAAACCGGAAGCCCTGAATGAGCGCGTGGCCGCCGCCATGGTCGATGAACTGTCGTTGGAGGACCGCATCAATGACGAGGTTCGTGTGATCCTCGAAGCGTTCCAGGACGATATGCGCAAGACTGGCGCGAGCTATCCGGAGATGTTCAAAAAGGTCAAGAACGAGCTGGCCCGCAAGTATAAGGCGGTGCTATGAGAATCTCGCGCGACAAACTGAACAAGCTGGCCCATACGGTGGCCGATACGCTGGCCGAGATCGACGCGTGCGATTTTCTGGAAGATCGCAACACGATCCGTCAGGAGGCGCGCAAGGCGCTCGAAAAGCTGCTGACGGAAGAGACCAGGATCGACGCGGCGGCGCGGCAGAAGATCGCTTCGCAGCGGAAGATCATCATCGAAGGGTCGCAGGAGTGGGACATCCTCTATCGCAAGTACTACAACGATGAGGTCAAGAAGCTGGGGTTGTAGGGCTTCGATGGATGCTGCCGGATGGAGCTATCCACAGTCAATCTCTGGTATACTCAAGCTATCAGCGGGACACCTCACTCTAGTTGTGGCGTTATGGTGTAACTGGTTAACACGTCGCCCTCTCAAGGCGAAGAGTCCGGGTTCGAGCCCCGGTAACGCTACCAAATCCTCCTGCTTCCGCTATTCCTTTTCTTTACGGCGCCATGGTGTAACTGGTTAACACGCGGCCCTTTCAAGGCTGAGAGTACGGGTTCGATCCCCGTTGGCGCTACCAAACCCCCGATCGCATCTCGTTTCGCGCTTGACGCGCAGTCAGGCAAAGAACTACCTTGCCCCTGGGCCCGAATCCTCCCCATCAAAATTGATGCCTTCTCATTGGGAGTGTGATCCATGAACGCCTCGGATTCCCCGGCCCCCCTGTCCTGTCTTTCCCTCTCTTTTCGCCGCTCTCGCCGCTCTCGCCGAGCGTGCCTGGAACTGTGTGTTGGCTTTCTGCTGTGCCTGCTGCTGGTGCCGGTGTGCGCGTTGGCGCAGGGTCTCGCGGACATGCCTTCAGTCGAGCGCGTCCAGGCCGAGATCAAAGGCTCTGATCCTGTCGACACGCTTGCCCGGCAGGTCGCGGTCTTCAACGTACTGGTCCAATACGTCAATCGCATCAAGACAAGCCGCTCCGTGCGCGGGCCGTTTACGCCGGACGAGCAGAAGTTATTCGACGCCTACCGGCTGGCGGCGTACCAGATCTCGCAGCAGTTCGCGAAGACACACACCGCAGCCGAGACGCAGGCATTCAACGGACTGCATAACCGCTACGAGATGGATGGTGCGTTCGAGCACGATTGGAGGGCGCGACTGCTGGGCAGTCAGGCGTCGGCGACGTACAACGCTGCGATGACCGATCTGAGCGCGGGGCAGCAGAAGCATTACCAGCAGGAGATGGATCAGTACAAGCAGGCCGTAGCGCAGCAGCAGGCGGCGAAGAACCGGCAGGCCTCCGGCGGATCGAATGACCCGAATGATCCGACGGGGGTAGCCATACGGCGATGTCTGGAGCTGGGTGGCAGCTCGATCTCCTGCCTGGGCAAGGGCATAAATACGGGCATGTTCAGCCTGGTCGGTCTCGGCGGTATGGAAAGCATCACCTCGCAGATTACGGGGCCGGGGCCGGCCCGCGTTGTGCTGCACGGAACGTATGCGAGGCCGGGAGAGAAGACGTCGCTCGAGTTCAGTATCGGCAAGGTTTCGATCGCCGGCTGCGGAGACCTGGATGCTTCGCAAACGGCCCCCACCTACGCGATTGAGAAGCGGCCCGGCTCGGCGCGCATCGTTGTCAACAATTCACCCGCGCCGTTCACGCTGGCGCTCGGTCCCAATGGCGGCCTCACCGGTCCCGGCATGGTGGACGTGACAGGCAAGGTCATTGTCGGATGGACCACACAAACCACACAGGTCTACCACAACGGTGTTTCCGTTGGAGCGGGATACGCGGCCGAGTGCGGCGGGTCGTGCCGGAATACGACTCAGTCGCCGATCTATAAAGTGAAGACGGAGCGCTGCACCATCGGGACATATAACGCGCCGCCTCCGCTTCCGCCGCCGAACCCGAAGGCAGACGCACTGAACAACAGCCCGGTGGGAATGATCGGCGGGTTAGTCGCGTACACGAACGGCGGGGCCGAGGCGATGGATAACGCAGATGCTCCCCGGGGACTGCGGATGAACGGCCTGTACTCGGACGGCCGCATGCGGCTGCAGTTCAGTCCGGCAGCAGCGATCCTCGACTGCGGCGAGGCGCATGTGCGGCTGGAGTACACGGTCGAAAACACGCCCGACCGCTTCCTCGTGCACGTTGCGAACTCGAGCGGCGGGCCGTTCACGCTGGCGGTTGAGCCGGACAACTCACTGCGCGGGTCAGGGCAGACGACGGTGAATGGCCGGTTGATCTCCGGAATGGAGGGCGAGAATGTCACATACCGGCCGCACTCGGAGACGTGCGAGGTGGGCACGCTCCGGCCGGACACAGGCTCGGGGGAGACGATGAAGGTCGCGGAAGGGAGCGCGGCTGCTCCTCCGGCCGATTCGACGAGCGTCGCCCCGGCGTCGTATACGGGGCCCGAGGCGCCCATTTCTGCGGTACCCGCGCCTTCAGCAGCGACATCTGCTGCTGCGAACCGCGCATATCCAGCGACCGCCTCGGCGACTGGAGCTGCGGGAACAGGTGCGGCGATGCGCGTGTTCATCACCTCGGCGTTTGACGGCGGCGCGAACCCGATGGCAGGCCAGGTGGTCTGGGTGATGCGTGAACGCATGGACGCGGTGCTGCGCTCGCTCGGCGCGCCGATCCCCGCCAACGCTACGCCGTCACAGGCCTGGATAGCCTTCGCAATGGCGTGTAAGGGCAGAGACTGTAGCTCGGCGCTGGCGCAGTTGAAGACGCGCGTCGTCGCCGCAACCAGACTCGACGCCGGGGGCAAAGCGACGATCTCCACACAGACAGCCGCCACAGGCACGTACTACCTCTTTGCTCAGGTGCGCGGACCCGGCGGCCTGCTGATGTGGGACGTGCCTGCGAACTTTCAGCCCGGAGACAACACCGTCACCCTCACCGCTACGAACGCAGAACTCATCCACTAGCCCGTCCGCACTCACCATTTACTTCGCCGCAGGCGGAGGACCTGGCTTTACTTATCCTTGGCTGCAGACTCGTGGTCGTAGCTGATGGCGCGCGATACCTTCCAGGTTCCGTCTTTGTACTGCCACAGCGTGATGAATTTGGCCTCGCCTTCACCGTCCTGCGGACGTCCGGGATGGGTGAACCGGTGTACCCCTATCTCGACGGCACCGTAGCCTTTGAGGGGATAGACCTCCATGGACCCGGGCACCAGCGTGCGGTGGACTTTGCCGCAGATGTTTTGCTTGATCGCAGCGATAAAGGGAGCCTTGCCGACGGATAGCCCGGTCTTGTCGTGATAGAATTCCAGGTCGTCGGCGATCATCGAGCCAAACGTCTTTAGGTCGCATTGGTTGTAGGCGTCGAAGAGCTTGGTGTCCAGGGCTTGCACCGTCTTGAAGAGTGAGTCGGGCTGCGCGTCGGATGGCACTGCGCCGGATTGGGCATGAGTTGGCAAGCCTATGGTTATCAGCAGGATGAATGTGAAAATCTTAAGCCATTCTTTCGGGGTCATAGGTGGGTGCCTCCGGGTGTAAAGCGGCTGCCTTCAAGCTGCTTAACGGATGCTGGCTGGAATGGTTAACGCAGAATCAGCGTGAGGTGACTTTTAAGCCTGTCTGGATGCGGGTAGAACCTGGCTGGATTCAGGGCGGAACTTCCGCGGAGACGGCGGCGTATTATTCGTGCGGTGGAAGTTTTGGAGGGAGTATGACGACGTGTTCGGCTTGCGGCAATCCGTTTCCCGAAGGGGCACGCTTCTGCAATCACTGCGGCCGGAGTGTTGAGCCTGGAGCTTTCATTGCTGCGGCTTCGACTCGGGTTCCTCCGCCACCTTATGCCTACAGCGCGCCTGTGTATGGAACGGTGATGCCTCCGTATGTGTATTACCCGCGAAAGAGCGTGGCGGCTGCGATTGTGCTGACGATCTTCTTTGGCCCACTGGGTATGTTCTACAGCACGACCGAAGGCGCGCTGATTATGTGTGTCGTGACGTTCTTCTCGATGTTTACCGGGATCGGGCTGCTGATTGCGTGGCCTGCGTGTGTGATCTGGGGAGCGATGGCAGCGGAGAACTACAACGCGCGCATGTGGTACTGGTCGGGCGCGAGGGCTGGATATCCGGCTTAGCGTATCTGCCTTAGCGTATCTGCGGCGATATACTGGGTACGTGAGCAAGACGTTTTACATTGAGACCTTTGGCTGTCAGATGAATGCGCACGACTCGGAAAAGGTCGTGGGCACGCTGGAGCATGAAGGCTATGTGCAGGTGGAGGACGAGGCCGATGCAGGGCTGGTTCTCTACAATACCTGCTCGATTCGCGATAAGGCGGAGCAGAAGGTCTTTCACCGGCTGAATGAGTACAAGCGTCTGCAGGGAGAAGGGAAGAAGTTTGGAGTGCTCGGATGTGTGGCCCAGCAGGAGGGCGAGCGCATCTTTGAGAAGGCGCCGTATGTCTCGCTGGTCGCCGGGTCGGCCTCGTACCGTAATTTGCCGGAGATGCTGCGGCGGCTGGAGGCAGGTGAGACGCGCATCACGGGGCTCGACGACCGCCAGACGGATCAGGCGTTTGAGACGGAGTTTATAGCGCGGACGAATCCTAACCGCGGGTACATCACGATCATTGAGGGCTGCGATAAATTCTGCGCTTACTGCGTGGTGCCGTATACGCGCGGCAAGGAGCGCAGCAGGACTTCGGCGAGCGTGATGGTGGAAGCGCGGCGCATGGCCGACATGGGCTACACGGATATTCAACTGCTGGGCCAGAATGTGAATTCGTGGCGCGATCCTTCGGGCAGGATGTCGTTTGCCGAATTGCTGACAGCGGTCGGGTCGATTGCGGGGATTCGGAGGGTGCGGTTTACGACTTCGCATCCGCGTGACTTTACGCGCGATATTGTGGAGGCGATCGACGCGACGCCGACGCTGTGCGACCACATTCATCTGCCGGTGCAGTCTGGCTCGACGGCTGTGCTGCATGCGATGGCGAGGGAGTATACGCGCGAGTGGTACCTGGAGCGCATGAGCTGGATTCATGGGGCGAAGCGCGACATCTCGATTACGAGCGACATGATTGTGGGTTTTCCGGGCGAGACGGATGCGGACTTCGAGCAGACGATCACGCTGATCGATGCGGTGAAGTACGACGCAGTGTTTGCGTTCAAGTTTTCGCCGAGGCCGAATACGCCGGCTGTTCACATGGCCGATAGCATTCCGGATGCGGTGAAGTCGGAGCGGCTGCGGATTCTGATGGACCGGCAGAGGGAGATTCAGCGCGAGCACTATGGTCGGCACCTGGGGCAGGTTGTCGAGGCGATGGTGGAGGGGTACAACGAGGCCCGCGGCCAGGTTGTAGGCCGCAGCACACAGAATAAGACGATCAACTTCACGGCATCCGGCGAGAGGCCGCCGCAGGGAAGCTATGTGGATGTGAGGATTACGCAGACGTTGCCCAACTCGCTGGTGGGCGAGGCCTTGATGAACGCGGTGCCGTTTGTTCCGGTGAGGCGCGCTGCGGACTTTGTCGTACTAAACTAACAATCAGGCAACCGGCAACGAGCGATGGAAAAGAGCGCCGCAACTACTCAACCCGAAGCCGCGACTCAGGCCCCTGATGAGGTCGAGATGCAGATTCGCGGCCTCATGATGGACCCGGTCACGAACATGCCGATCGTTGTGCTGAAGGATGTGGCCAGCGATGTGGTGCTGCCGATCTGGGTGGGAATCTTTGAAGCGAATGCGATTGCGGTGGAGTTGGAGAAGTCCGCGCCACCACGTCCGATGACGCATGATCTGCTATTGAACATGGCCCGCGGATTGAATGCGACGGTACGCAAGGTGGTGGTTTCGGAGCTGCGCGAGGATACGTTTTACGCGGTGATCTGGATGGATCAGGCTGGCGAGATGGTGGCGTTGGATTCGCGACCATCGGATGCGATTGCGCTGGCGCTCAGGTGGGACTGCCCGATCTATGTGAGCCGCACGGTGCTGGAGAGCTCGAAGCAGTCGGCTGCGTCGCAGACAATCAACGAAGATGATATGAAGCGCTGGCTCGAAAATCTGAACGACGACGAGATGGGCCGCTACAAGATGTAGCTTTCGAGATTACACGATCAAGGACCGCGCTTGAGCTTCTCCGAGACCGCAAAATCAGCTCTTTTTCGGAGCACCGCTTCTATCGAACGCGTTGTGTCGCCGTCGCGCGTTGCGCGGATCGAAAGCGCTACGAACTTTCTTGTGCTGCAACATGCGACTGCGCTGGGAACGGTCATTCATGCGACACCGCTGATCCCTGCGCTTCACGAGACTGTGCCGGGATGCCGCATCGCCGTGGCCGCGAGTGGGTTTGGTCTGGAAGTGTTGAGGAACAATCCTGGGATCGATTCTCTTTTTGAGACACCTAGCCCTTTGCGTGATTTGGCGGGGGCCGTGCGTGCGCTTCGCGCACAGAACCCGTTTCGCGAGGCGCCCTACGTTACGCTTACTCCTACGGGCAATGAACGCACGAAGGTCGCGCTACAGGCGGTTTTGTCAGGCGCGGCGACGCGGATAGGTTTCACGGTTGTTCCTGAGCTCTATCGTGTACCGATGAGCTTTGATTTCTCGCGCAGCCAGATTGCCAATAACCTGCGTATTGTCGAGGCGCTTGGACATGCCGTGGAGCACTTTGAGCCGCAGGTGTTCTTCACCGCTGAGGATGCGGCGGGTGCGCGAAGGCTTCTCGTCGATTCGGGAGCGTGCCTGGATCGGCCTTTTGCTGTCTTCATTACGCAGACCAGCGTGACGCAGAGGAAGAGTTGGCGCGCGGAGAGGTTTCAGCAGATTGCGAGTTTTCTTTTTGAGCAATACGGCATGATGCCGGTGTTTGTAGGCACGGCGGCAGAGTCTGATGCAATTGAAAAGCTTCGCGGCGGGTTGCGGATTCATTCCGTCAACGTGGCGGGAAAGACGAATCTGCCAGGGTTAGCTGCTTTGATGAGTCTTGCTAAGGTGGGCGTGTCTCTGGATACAGGGCCGCTGCACATCGCGCGCGCAGTCGGGTTGCCAACTGTGGTGATTGCTCCAGCATGGTCTCCTCCGGTGGAGTGGCTGCCGGTGGGCGATTCGCGCTTTCGTATCCTCAAGAATGCGGACATGCCTGCGGCGACTCCGGACTACATCATCGATGAGGTCTCTGTGGACGATGTAACCGGGGCATTGACTGATCTGTTGCAGGTTCATCCTCGACAGACTGAGAGTACGGCGAGGACCTGAGCGATATGTTTAGCGCTGCGCGAGAGTGTCGAGCATCGTGAAGAATTCGGGGAACGAGATGGCGGCGGCTTCTGCGCCGTGGATCTCGGTATCGCCTTCGGCCCGCAGTGCCGCTACGGAGAACGCCATGGCGATGCGGTGATCGGTGCCTGAGTCGATGGATGCGCCGTGCAGCTTCTGGTTGCCGGGGACAGCAAGACCGTCTTCGAACTCGGTCACTTCGGCGCCCATTGCACGGAGATTCCTGACGACGAGCGAGATGCGGTCGGATTCCTTGACGCGCAGTTCTTTGGCGTCGCGGATGGTGATGCCGTCGCGGGTGTATGGGCCGATGGCGGCGAGCACGGGCAACTCGTCGATGATCTGCGCCGAGAGTGCACCGGAGATCTCCATGCCCTTGAGGCCGCTGGGAGCGACATTGACCTGGATGGTGCCGACCATCTCGCCGTGCTTCTCTTCGACGTGGAGGACCTTGATCGCGCCACCGAGCGCAGTGACGACGTCGAGCAGTGATGCGCGCGTGGGGTTCATGCCGACCGCGTCGAGGACGAGGTTTGAATCAGGGAAAAGCAGCGCGGCGCAGAGGAAGAATGCGGCTGATGAGAGATCGCCGGGAACGGTGGCGTCGATAGCTCTAAGTTTTTGGCCGCCTGCGATCGAGAGCCGGTCGCCTTCGCGCGTAAGTGTGGCTCCGAAGGCGCGGAGGGCGTGCTCGGAGTGGTCGCGGGTGCGGATGGATTCGCTGAGGCTGGTTGTGCCCTGGGCCTGGAGTCCGGCGAAGAGAACGGCGGTTTTGACTTGCGCGCTGGGGATGGGGGTTTCGAAGTCGATGGCGTTGAGCGGGCCGCCGTAGATGGTGATGGGCGCGTGGCCATCGACGAGGTCGAGTTTTGCTCCCATCTGCATCAGCGGCTTGCGGATGCGCTCCATGGGGCGCAGGGTGAGGGAGTGGTCGCCGATGAGCGTGAAGATGTGCGGGTGCGAAGCGATGAGGCCGGAGAGCATCCGCATGGTCGAGCCGGAGTTGCCGCAGTCGAGCGGTTTGGAGGGCTGTGTGAATGAGCCAGCCGTGCCGGTGACGTCGATTGTCTTCGTGTCGTTGATGACGATCTTTGCGCCGAGCGCTTCCATGCAGCCGAGCGAGGAGTGCGGGTCCGCGCCGGTAGAGAAGTTGGAGAGGCGCGTGGTGCCTTCGGCCAGACCGGCGAGCAGAGCATAGCGGTGCGAGATGGACTTGTCGCCGGGCAAGGTGACGGAGCCCTGAAAGGATCGTGCGGGACGTATCGTTTGTGTAGACATTCGCTTTCTAGTGTAGCCAATTGAGGGAAGATTATGGGCGCAGTTTTGCGACAGAGAGCGGATACTGACCGGCAAATCATGGTTCTGATAGACTTCGTTCGCGGCTGAAGACGAAGGCTCGTGGGTGAATCGTCTGCCGTTCGCTGGGCCCCTCAAAACAATTCAATGGAAGTTCCGATCTCGATGGGACGGGAGGATGTCATGAGACTATTCCGAAGCGCTGTATTGGGTGCAGTTGTGGCGGCACTGTCGGCGTCGCCGCTGTTTGCAGATTTCTCTTACACAGAGACGACCCAGATTACTGGCGGCTCGATGCTGGGGCTGATGAAGATGGCCGGACATTTCAGCAGACAGGCGAGCAATGCAGGCCAGCCGGTGGTGTCTACGGTTTCGGTGAAGGGCAATCGCATGTCGCGGGTGAACCCTACTCAGATGGAGATTATCGATCTGGACGCAGAGACCATCACGATGATCGACCCGGTCAAGCGCGAGTACACGGTGGAGACGTTCGAGCAGATGAAGCAGCAGATCGAGGCCGCAGAGGCGAGGGCGCAGCAGGAGCAGCAGAAGGCTCCGGCGGCACAGCAACAACAGACTTCGACGACGCAGGTGAAGTTTACGGTGCATGTGCGCAACACGGACCAGTCGAAGGATGTCTCGGGTTTACAGACGACGGAGTCCATCATGACGATGAATGCCGATGCGACCGATACGCAGTCGGGCCAGACGGCGTCGATGGCGTTTACCAACGATATGTGGATGGCGCCTGAGGTCCCCGGGTACAGCGAGGTGGTGGACTTCTACCGCAGGTTTGCGGAGAAGATGGGTTCGGTGTTTGGCAACAGTGTCTTGAATCCCGCGATGCTGGCGCAGTATCGCGGCGCGGGCGACGGACTGAAGCAGATGGCCGAGGAGATGTCGAAGCTGAAGGGTACCCCGATTGAGCAGGTGATGCGGATGGGAATGACGACGAATGGCCAGACGATTCCTGCTGCTTCGGAGGCCCCGCTGCCCGCGAGCAACGGGCCTGCGATGCCAGGTGCGGGCGATGTGGCGAAGGAGTCGGCCACTTCGGCTATTGCCAGCAAGCTGGGGGGCTTCGGTGGCCTGGGCGGGTTCGGACACAAGAAACAACAGGCCAGCCAGCAGCCGGATGCGAATGCAGGAGCAGATGCAACGCAGCCTCCTCCGTACACGGTACTGCTCGAGTCCAATACTCAGTTGGGGAACTTTTCGCGCACGGTGAGCGATTCGGCATTTGCGGTTCCGGATGGTTTCAAGCAGGTCCCGGTGCGTGGGGTGAATTAGAGCGATCGACTGTGCAGAAAAAAAGTCCCGGTTTGTGGCCGGGACTTTTGCTTTGCGCTTTGGTTTTGGAGAGCAGCGGAGATGGGTTCTTCTCCGCTGAACGTTGCTGCGTTACTTGGCATCTGGAGCAAAGGAGACGCCGCGGAGAACTTCTCCAAACCCGGCTTTGCGGATGCTGTGGAACTCTTCTTTCGCAGCCACGGTTGCATCGGTGTTGGAGAGGTTGTCGGTGACGGCGACGAGGCGGTTGGGATCGGCTCCCTGGTCTCCGCTGCCGCTGACGGTGGAGGTGATGCCGTAGAGCGTTACTCTGCCGTCGCAGTCGACTGTGCCGGTGATGTTGCGGATGCCATCTGCCGCAGGAGCCCAGGGAAGGTTCGTGGCCGAGTTGATTCCGGTTGGGTAGTTGTCGATGGTGTAGGGAACGCCGAGCTTCAGGTTAGCCTGCAGCGTGTAGACGTAGTTCCAGGTCTGCGTGGAAGAGTTGAATACCCACTTCTGGATGCCTGCAGTGGTTTCGGCGGCAGCGTGCGTGTAGAGATCGGTGCCGCCTGCATAGCCGTCGCCTTCATCCGCAACGTAGAGGGTGTTGGCGTTCGCAAACCAGAGACCAAAGGGGTAGGCGGCAGGATTGGCTGTTTTGGCTGGCGTCGTTGGAAATCCTGCGAGGATGCACATGTTGCTGGGCAGGCCGGATTTGGCGAGAGTTGAGGGATCGTAGGTAAGAGGAGCGATGGGAAGTGTGGCTCCGGGGGCCGGGACGCCGACGCCCTTCGGGCAGGCAGTGCCGGTGGTGTCGACGAAGTAGACCGTGTTGACGCCGTTGGAGCCGCTGCCTTTGGTGAGATAAACGACGTTGTTGAAGACGGTGAGGCCGCGGAAGTTGTCGTCCTTGCCGATCTTGTCAGCCTTGTCGCCGAGCAGCGTAATGGAGAAGCTGGCGAGCGGTGTTGGGGTCGCGGGTGTCTGGAAGCTCTCTGGAGCGTTGGCCGGTTCGATGAACTGCGTGCCTGCGCCGAGAACGACTCCGGCGGGTTGTGGGTTCGAGCCATTGCCTGCGTTGCCGGCGGTGTAGAAGACGTTGGCGCCATTGGTGTCGTTGTAGATGGCGGCCCGTCCGTTGTTTCCGTTATAGGCATTGGTCTCGGTGAAGGTGAATCTGCCATTGCGGTCAACCGTGGCTACGGCGCGGTAGATGTTGATCCCGACTGGATTAGTGGGATCGATGACGCCGGGCGTGTTGGAGTTGGAGACGTCGAGGGTGTTGATCGGAGCTACATATCCCATGAAGGTGAGGAAGCGGTGGTCGGTCGAGAGATTCAGCGCGAGCTCTGATTTGGAGCTAAAGCTGGTGACGAGCTGGTCACTGTTTTCCTGTACATGCTTCTGAGAGCTGTTGGGAACTTCGAGGCTGTCGATGAGGAAACCGTTCGGGGTGATTTGGTCGAGAAAGATTTTGGAGGTGATGCCGAAGGACCCATCGACGGTGTCGTTATTGAAGACCTGAGGGTAGAGGCCGTTGTTGACGGCCGGAGCGCAGGGGCCGACGGTTTGAGCGCAGTTGGAGGGAAGAGGCTCGCCGACGGTTACGTTGGCTGCATTGTTGTCGTAGACGCTGCGGCTAACGACGAGATTTCCGGGATGGAAGTGCATGCTGTGGTCGTGGTCATTTCCGTGACCATGGTCGCGATCCTGCTGCGCGATACAGGGCGTTGCCGCAACGGCGGCTCCAAGGGTGAAGACGGCAAGACAAGTTGTGAGAGATTGCAGACGAGAGTGGGTCGAACGGAAAAGTGTCATGAATTCTCCTGGCAGAGGTGATCTTTTGTGGCCGGTTTCTGCAAGGAGGTTAGGAGATGTTCGTTATAACCATGTGAATTTACAGCGGAAAACCTGCTGGGCAGGGATCAACATGCCCGATGGATAGAAATCGAACTGCTAGTTCACGTGGAGAACGACGAGGGTCTCGTCGTCGAAGTGGTCCATGCCGGCCTGGAAGGCTTCAACGGCATCGAGTACCGACTTGACCGTAGAGGATGCGGTCGGGTTAGGAAGGGACGCAAGCGTCTTTTCCAGGCGGTCATTGCCGAACATATCGTGGTTGGCGTTTTCAGCATCGACGATGCCGTCGGAGAAGAAGACGATCTGGTCGCCGGGCTGCGTCGAGAAGGTGAACTCCTCGTACACGGCCTGCGGGAAGAGGCCGAGGGGGAAGCCTTCGGCATTGATGGTGCGGACGCGCGGCCCGTTGGCAACGGAGATGGTTCCGGGGACAAAGAGCGGCTGCACGGAGCCTGCGTTGGCGATCTGGAGCGTGCGATTGTTATCGTCCCACACGGCGAAGAGCATGGTGACGTATTGCGCGTCGAGCTTGCGTTCCTGGAGCTGATCGTTCAGCGCGGTGAGCATTGCCGCGGGCGAGAGGTGCTGCGGTGCGAGCGAACGCAGGATGCCGCTGACCAGCGCCGCGTAGAGCGCGGCCGGCGCAGCTTTGCCGCTGACGTCGCCGATGGCGAGCGCGATGCGGCCCTGGCCGTAGTCGAGGAAGTCGTAGAGGTCGCCGCCGATGGAGCGCGCGGCCAGGAACTTTGCGGCGATCTCTGCGTTGGCAAGCTTCGGCGAACGGGTGGGCATCAGGCGAAGCTGGACCTTGCGCGCCATCTCCAGGTCGCTTTCCATGCGCTGTTCTTCGTCGGAGATGCGCTGGTAGAGTCGCGCGTTGGCGATGGAGATGGCGATCTGTGCGGCCAGCGTGGAGAGCGTGCGCTGGTGGTCTTCGTTGTAGTAGTTGACACGCGTGTGCTCGAGGTCGAGCACGCCGATAACCTTGCCCTTGTAGAGAAGCGGCGCGGCGAGCTCGGAGCGTGTCTCCGGGTTTGCCGCGATGTAGCGCGGGTCTTTGCGCGTGTCTGAAGAGACCAGCGGCTCGCGCTGCTGTGCCGCGAGTCCGATGATGCCCTGGCCGAGGGGGACGATGCGGTCGAGAGTGATGCGCTCGCCGTAACGAGAGCTGAAGCGGTGTTCGAGTTCTCCGGTGCGCTCGTTCAGGAGCAGGATGGAGAACATCTGGAAGTCGATGACGCGCTTGAGCAGGAGGCCGATGCGTTCGAGCAGGTCGTCGAGATCGAGGATGCTGGTGATCTCGCGCGAGATCTCGTTGAGCACAGCGAGGGTTTGTGCCTGGCGCGAGACGCGTGTGTAGAGGCGTGCGTTTTCAATGGCGATGGCCATGCGCGAGGCGACCAGCTCGATCAGATGTTGATGTTCGAGTGTGAAATAGCCGGCGGTTTCGGACTCGATGTCGAGCACGCCGATGACCTTGTTTTTGACGACGAGAGGGACGGCAAGCTCGGAGCGGACGTTAGGGTTCGCATTGATGTAATGCTCGACCTCGGTCACATCTTCGACCAGAATGGACTGGCGCAGGAGCGCGGCCTGGCCGACGATGCCGCGGCCCATCTTGACGCGCATGCGCTCGACCTCGGGCGTGTGGCCGACCTGGAACCTCATACGCAGGTCCTGCGCGCGCTCGTTGATGAGCAGGATAGCGAAGATGCGGTAGTCGATGACGGCGCGGACGAGGTCTGCGACGCGGTGCATCAGGGTGTTGAGATCGAGTGTGGCGTTGAGCGCGTCGGCGAGGGTGCGGAGAAAGTCGACCTGGAGCGGCTCGACGCGGATCTTCGGGTCGGAGGCGTGCGGGTGAAAGAGCGATTTGGATGCGGTGGGGCGATAGTCGCCCTCAAAGTGTTCTCCTGACTGCCGAGCATCCGAGGGCGTGGACGCCGACGTGGGCGTGTCTTTGCCGTCTGGTTTGGAACTCGGAGATTTGATGGGAGATGGCATTCTGCGCTCGCGAATGATATTACCGGTTGCGCTGCTGGTTTGGGGAGTGTCCGGATAGCCTCGTGGAGTATTCCGCGCGGCACACAACGTGATTTTTCTTCCCGGTTGCTCCGCTCCCGCTCTTCAGGCAGTCGTCAGTTCAGAGATGATCTTCACGCTGGCGCTGGCACCGATGCGAGAGGCCCCGGCGCGGAGCATCGCGGTGGCGTCGTCGAGTGAACGAATCCCGCCGGCAGCTTTCACTCCGGCGCGGTTTCCTGCCGTGCCGCGAAGCAGCGCAATGTCATCGGCTGTAGCTCCGCCGGTGGAGAAGCCGGTGCTTGTTTGCAGGAAGTCTGCTCCAGCGCTCAGGGCGATCTCGGCCGCGCGCAGCTTCTCTTCAAAGGTCAGCAGGCAGGTTTCGAGGATGACTTTGACGGTGGCTCCGTTTGCGTGCGCGCGCTCGACGACGGCGCGAATGTCCTGACGCACGGCTTCATAGTCGGCGGACTGGCCGGACTTGAGCATCCCGATCAGCGGAACGAAGTCGATGTCGCGCGCACCGAGCTTGACCACCTCGGCAGCTTCGGCGAGCTTGGTGCCGGGCAGCGATGCACCGAGCGGGAAGCCGATGACGACACCAACGGGGATGCCAGTGCCTTGCAGGGCAGCCGCTGCGAGCGGCACCCAGGCAGGGTTGACCGTGGCCGAAGCGAAGCGGTGGTGCGCGGCTTCGTGGCAGAGCTGCAATACCTGTGAGCGGGTCGCGTCAGGTTTGAGCAGCGAGTGGTCAAGAATGGCCGCGAGATTCTGCGCCGAAGAAAGACTGTGGGTAGCGAAGGCCTGGGAGTCGAAGTGCTCGGGGCCGTTGGCCTGCGGTTCTGAGATGGTAAGAGTGCTCAACAAATGCTCCTTCGGCGGTGGGGAGAGATCGCCGATACCTCATCTATGATACTGCCGCGCAGGCAAATCGGTACGCTCTTGGAGGCGGCGGTATCTTATTCGATTAATGTGGGTTGTGCAGTGCGTGCGCCCTAGTGCCCGGGAGTGTCTTCGGGGAAGAGACGGATGTCGTCGACGTTGCGGTAGCGCTCAGCGAAATCCATGCCGTAGCCGATGACGAACTGGTTGGGGATGCTGAAGCCAACGTAGTCGGCTTCGATGGGAACGAGGCGGCGCGAGGGCTTGTCGAGACAGGTGGCGATCTTGAGCGAGGCCGGTTTGTGCTGGAGCATCAGGCCGCGCAGGTAGCTGAGCGTGAGGCCGGTGTCGAGGATGTCTTCGACGAGGATGACGTTCTTGTTCTCGATGGGATTGTCGATGTCTTTGATGAGCTTGACGGCGCCGGAGCTGACGCGCGCGCGGCCGTAGCTGGAGACGGCAACGAAGTCGAAGGTCGCATCGACCGTGATGGCGCGGGCGAGGTCGGAGAGAAAGATGGCCGCGCCCTTGAGCACGCCGATCAGCACGATGTCCTTGCCTGCATAATCCGCGGAGATCTGCTGGCCTAGCGCGTGGACGCGGTCGGCGATCTGAGCTTTGGTGAAGAGGATATCCATGCCTGCGGCGGGGGGAAACGTGGGGGCGGTCGTGGTGGCCATAGTGGACAGCGTAGCGCGAACGGGGCTGTGAGGGAAAGGCCGCTATACTTGATAGAAGCGAGGACTATGTTTCCCTATATCAATTTAGGCCCACTGCACCTGGGCACGTTTGGGCTGCTGTTGTGGCTGGCCGCTGTGATTGCGACTGTCGTGCTGCACAAAAACTTCGTCCGCAAGGGCGTGGACGCGGATGCGCTGACGGTTGTGGCGTTTGTCGTGATTGCAGGTGTGATTGGCGCGAAGACATGGCATGAGTTGCAGAGTATCCCCGACCTGAAGGTGGCGATGCGCGAGATTGCCGCTCCGGGGTGGTCGCATCCTCTGGATGTGGTGGCGGGCTTTCTGCATTGGTTTCAAGCCGGGTTTGCGTGGTTTGGCGGGTTGCTGGCCGGGATCATTGTGCTGATGTGGTCGGGCGTGCAGGCAAAGCCGGAGGGGCTGCGTGGCTGGCTGGCTGGTGTGCGGATGCTGGATCTGGCCGCGCCGGCAGCGGCGATTGGCTACGGCGTTGGGCGCATCGGCTGCCTGACCTCGGGCGACGGGGACTATGGCATCAAGACAACGCTGCCGTGGGGTGTCCACATGCGGCCAGATGCGCTGGTGCCGACGAAGGACCTGGTGCAGCCGACGCCGGTGTATGAGTTTCTGTTTGCGCTGGTGCTGGCGTGGATTCTGTGGCAGCTTGGTCGCAAGTACCGGCCGGTTGGCTGGTTGACTGGGTTGTATCTGGTGCTGAGTGGGATCGGGCGGTTTCTGGTGGAGTTTGTCAGGATTAATCCGAAGCTTTACTTCGGCATGAGCAATGCGCAGGTGGCCGCGCTGGCTTCGGCGGTCGTCGGTGTTGTGGTGATGCTGGTGGCCGGGATGCGGAAGGATGATTCGGCTGCCAAGATTGAGGCTGGCTCGACGCAGAAGGCAGTGCACTGACGGCTCAACTGCTAAGCTCTCTTCGAAATTCTCGAATCTTGATTAAAAGCAGATTCTCCCGCGCGCGGAAGGAAGACAACTAAAGTGAGTGCTGCGGTTGGAAGTGGGATCAGTAAAAGCTACTGCGGAAGGAAGCTCGCGCCAACGCTCGCTGTGGACGCCACGGAAGAGGATGGAGCATTGGTGGCAGTGGAGTCCTGCGAGGGGCCAAGGCCGAGCTTGATGATGGCGCGGGAGTCGGGGACGAGCTTGGTCTGCCAGCCATTGTCGGACTGGAATTTCTGCATGGCCGCCTGCGTGGTGGTATCCCAGTGTCCGGATGCCTGCGTACCGGTGAGGTAGCCGGTCTTCACGAGCGCGGCCTGAATCTGAGTGGCGCGCTGATCGTCAATTGAGCGCTGACCGGTCGGACCGGAGTGCCTTCTGAGATGAATGTTGCGCAGGGAGTGGTGGCGGTGGTGGGTGGCCGCTACAGCAGGGAGAGACAGGGAAAGGATGAGAGCAGAGCCCAGGAAAAGCCGACCAGACCGCATGTGAACAGCACCTCAGAGTAAAGTGACGCTTCAGTGAATAAACTTCCGAGGAAGCACCCAGTCAGGGTATCTCGAAAGTAACGTTTATTACAACCGGAAGTTGGTGTGCGAGATACGACTTTTGGGGGAAGTCCTACCACTCTTATAGAGACGTCTGTCTGAAAGAAAAGTTTGCCGACGACTAACTCCTAATGGATATCGAGTTACCTAAAGAGGCGACCTCAGGCTCTTTATCCAGCATTTTGTCGTGCCATGAAAGCGAAAAATCCCACGCCTTTGCCGGTGCGGGATTTTTCGCGCTTCTGAGTGTTCGACGGTTCTATGGAAGAGTGCCGCCGATGTACGAGTTGGTGTTCTTCTCAAGCGGGGACTGCACGACGAAGACGACGTCGTCCTTGGATTTGAGAGAAGAGACGATGGCGCGGTAGCTGGCCTGATCGGTGACGGCCTTTTTGTTGATCTCGGTGATGATAAAGCCCTTGGGCAGACCGATCTCGTCGGCGAAGGAACCGGGACGAACGCTGGTGATGATGACGCCGTTCTTCTGGCCGGTTTTGGCAGTAACCCCGGACGGGATGGATGCGACGGTGATGCCGAGCAGGCTCTTGCCCGCGTCAGGTGGTTGAGGCGTCTCTGGCGTGTTGTCGTCCTGGTCGCCGGTCAGCTCCGCGTAGGTCTTGTTGCGGTCCTGGATGACGACAGCGGCTGTTCCTTGCTTGCCGTTGCGCAGATAGCCGAGTTTGACGGTCGATCCGACCTTGCGGTTGGAGATGTCATTGACGAGATCGTCGCCGTCTTTGATATTGCGGCCGTCGATCGAGACGATTACGTCGCCGGGCTGGATGCCCGCCTTTGCCGCGCCGCCGTTCGGTGTGACAGTTGAGACGATGACTCCGCTTGCGAAGTCGTACACGCGGTTGACCGCGGAGTTCAGGCCCTGTTGGAAGGTAATGCCGATGGAGCCGCGGACGACCTTATGCTCAGGACTGATGAGCATGTTGTAGACCTGTGCGATGGTATTGGACGGCATCGCGAAACCTACGCCCTGCGAGCCCATCGACTGCGTGTAGATGGCGGTGTTCATGCCGACGACCTGGCCAGCCATGTCGACGAGCGGGCCACCGGAGTTGCCGGGGTTGATGGCGGCGTCGGTCTGGATGAAGTGCTGAAACTGGCTCTGCGAGACGCCGTCAGGGCCAGGCTCATCGATGGTACGGTTCTTGGCGGAGATGATGCCGGCGGTGACGGTCTTCGAGAGCGCAAAGGGACTGCCGATGGCGAGGACCCAGTCGCCGACCTGCGCGCCTTCGGAGTTGCCGAGCTTGATGGTGGGCAGAGGCTGCTTGGTGTCGATCTTGATGACGGCGATGTCGGTGTCGCGGTCAACGCCGACGACGGTGGCCGGACGGCCGTTGTCGCCGGGATCGTTGTCAGGATCGGTCGAGAGCTTGACGTAGATCTTGTCGGCCTTGTCGATGACGTGGTTGTTGGTGATGATGTAGCCGCGCGGGTCGACGATGAAGCCGGAGCCAAGGGCGCGCCGTTCGCTGTTGTCGGCGCCGTCGTCACCGCCCTGGCCACCGAAGAAGTGGTTGAAGAAGTCCTGCATGTTGTTGTCGGGCTGCTGCTGGCTGTCGTCGCTGTTGTCGTCGTCGTCAGGATTCTGCTGGGCGTGACGGCCGCGGCGGTTCACACCCTGCTTGGGCAGCTCCTCGGTGTTGATGTTGACGACGGCGGGGCTGACCTCTTTAACAATTTTGGAGAAGCCATTCGAGAGCTCGACAGGGGAGGGGATGACGAGAGGCTTGGCGTCGGACGAATCGACCTGGTGGCCGCTGACGTTGCTCGTCATGATGGAGCCGATGAGGATGCCGGCAGAGAGCGTCGCAAGGATGGTGAAGGTCGTGGTGAGGCGGCGGCTGCGAATGCGGTCGAGCAGCGAGGGAGGAGTGTTTGCAGGGCTTTCCATGGGTGTATCTGACCTCATTTCAAATGCGTTGCGCGCCGGTCTCATTTCAAGCAAGGCGAATAGTCAAGTATAGCTTTGTTTTGAATGCTCTGGCTTCGGGCAGATCGTGGAGCGTTGTGGCCGATTTGAGAGACGCTGCACCTGGATGCGTTGCCACTTGGATGCTTAGACGCGATGCGTAGGCAAAAGTGTCGCGGCTTCAGAAGTGGTTTGAACGATGTCCAGCAACGTGAGAAGGATGCGGCGGAGAGCGGTTTCGCGGCCCGTCGGATCGTACCACTCCTGGAGGGTATGGATGCCGCCGCCTATACCTCCGGTACCCAGCGCAAGTGCCGGAATGCCTTTGGCTATGGGGATGTTAGCGTCGGTCGAGCCGAGGCGCAGTTCGGTGCGAATGTTCAAGTGACGGTCTACGGCGCGGAGTGCGTGAAGAATGGGCGAATGTGGATCAAGCGCACCAGCGGGACGGTTGCCGATGGTTTCGATGCTGATCTTCGGTGAATGATGCGTGAAGCGTGGCGAAGCGGATGGCAGAACGCTGTCAGCAATCTCTCGGATTTGTGCGGCGGTCCTGGTGAGCTGCACGGGGTCTTCGGAGCGAAGATCCAGCAGCGCGGTAGCGCTCTCGGGAATGGAGTTGATCGACGTGCCGCCGGAGATGCTGCCGACGTTGAGTGTCGTGAGCGGATCGCTGGGAAGCGGGATGGCCGCGAGCTGGAGGAGAGTCTGGCTGAGGATGAGAATCGGGTTGGGTGCGCCGGCATCGGACCAGGAGTGTCCGCCGGGGCCGGTGACGGTGATGCGGAAGCGCAGGCTGCCGAGTGCGCGTGTGACGGCGGCAGACGAGCCGCTGCCGTCGAGGATGAGTGCGGCGGCGATACGGTTGGCGTAGGGGCTGCGTTCGAAGAGATGGCGCATTCCGCGGAGATCGCCTTCTCCTTCCTCCCCTACGTTGGCTGCGAAGAGGATTGAGACCGGTGGCGAGATGTTTGCATGCTTGAGCGCGGCAACGATGGCGAGGAGACCGGTGAGACCGGCGGCGTTGTCGCAGATGCCGGGCGCGTAGATGCGTGACGTGTCGGGCGGAGCAATAGGCTCACAACTGGTTCCGGCAGGGAAGACGGTGTCGAGGTGCGCGGAGATGAGGATGACTGGAGAATCAGCCGGGGATTCGGAGCTGATTTCGGCCAGCGCGTTGCCCGCTTCGTCGATGTGTGCGTTCGAGAGATCGAGTTGGTGGAAGCGATCGAGCATCCACGCGGCGCGGGCTTGCTCGGCGAACGGCGGTGCGGGAATGCGGACGACATCGAGCAGCCATTGGCGTAGTTGCGGCTGATGAAGATGCAGCCAGTGAAAGGTGCGATGCACCGCAGTCTGCGAGGCCAGGTGCGTGATGCGGTTTTGTGCAGCGGCGATGGTCATGCGTATTCGACCTCGACGAGGAAGAGTCCGCGCGCGGGCGCGGTGGGGCCGGCGGCGGAGCGATTGCGGGCGGCGAGGATGCCAGGGATATCGTCGGCAGAGATGCGTCGCGCTGCCGCTTCGACGAAGGTGCCGACCAGGTTGCGCACCATGTGATGCAGAAAGCCGGAGCCAGTCACACGGTAGAGATAGAGGCCGTCGCTGCGATGCCATGAGGAGTGATAGATGGTGCGGACGAAGCTGGCCTCAGGCGTCTCGGATGACGTGGACTCGTCGCGCGAGGTCTGGTCTGGATTGACCGCAGTGAATGAGGTGAAGTCGTGCGTGCCGCGAACGTAGTCGGCGGCGTTCTCAAGAGCGGCGAAGTCGAGCGGGTAGGGGCAGTCCCAGACATAGGGGGCAAGCATGGGAGAGCAGATGCGGTCGAGCGTTGGTGGGATGGCGCGCGGGTAGAGCGCGCGGGGAAAGATGCGGTATTCATATGTCTTGCGGCGGGCGCTGTGGCGGGCGTGGAAGTCTTCGGAGACAGATTCGATGGTGAGGACGCGGATGCTCTGCGGCAGGACGCGGTTGAGAGCATAGTGCAAGTTTGTAGCAGGGATGGGTGTTGCAAGCGAGATGCTGGCGACTTGAGCGAGTGCATGGACACCTGCGTCCGTGCGCCCGGAACCTTGTGGGAGGAGGGTTTCTCCGGTGATGCGGTGAAGCGCCGCCGCTAGTGTGCCTTGGATGGTCGGCAGGTTTGGTTGAACCTGCCAGCCGTTGAAGCTGGTTCCATCGTAGGCGAGTGTTAGCTTCCAGTGATGCATGGCTGTTCGGACGGTAGCACAAGGTGGAGGTTTAGACTTCGGTGCCGGTGAGAGAAGGGGCAATCGAGCGATTCAACTTCGTTGTGAGAGGTGCTCGCTGGTGCCGCTTGGAAATCTTCCCTGTGCAGCAATTGTGTGGGTATAGTGGTGCAATACCGTTTCAGTTGCAATCTTTGTATAGATGTGTTGACGATAACATGCGGGCGAAGGAGTAGAGTGCGAATGCGTCTTGTTCCAGCGTGGTTCTCTGGTTTGCGGTGGAGTCTGGGAGTAGCAGCGGTTGCAATGATGATGACCCCGATGGCGAGTGCAGCGAGTAAGACGCTTCCTCTGCAGGTGGTTGTCGGCTCGGGCTGGCAGATGCAGGACGTAGCGAAGGTGCCCGAGCCTGGTGCGCAGGTTTCAACCGATGCCTATAAGCCAGCAGGATGGTATGGAGCGACTGTGCCGGGCACAGTGCTGACGACGCTCGTGAATAACCATGTCTATCCAGAGCCGCTTTATGGCGAGAACAACCGCCCCGAGAACATTCCCGAGAGCCTGAACAAGACCGCGTACTGGTACAGGACTGTGGTGACGGTGCCGAAGAGCTACAAGGACCGCGTGACCTGGCTGAACTTCGACGGTATCAACTACTCGGCGGACGTGTGGGTGAACGGGACGAGGATTGGCTCGATCAAGGGCGCGTTCATTCGTGGCCGCTTCGACATTACCGACTACGTGAAGCCAGGCAAGAAGGCGGTCGTCGCCGTGCTGGTATCGCCGCAGCCCGATCCCGGCGTTCCGCACGAACATACTCTGCGCGCCGGCATGGGGCTGAATGGTGGCATCACGGCAATTGATGGACCCACGTTCCTTTCGACGATTGGCTGGGACTGGATTCCTGCGATCCGCGACCGGGACACGGGAATCTGGCAGAAGGTATATCTGTCGGCGACGGGCGATGTGGCGGTGAAGGACCCGCTGGTGACGACGGACCTTCCTCTGCCGGAGACGAGCTCGGCGGACGTGACCGTGCAGGCGACGGTGCAGAATCTCTCCGGCATTGCCACGAAAGGCGTGCTGAAGGGAACGATTGAGAACGTGACCTTCGAGCGCGAGGTGGAACTGGCTCCGGGAGCATCGCAGGTCGTCAAGTTTGACTACCGGGATGCGACGGGGCTGCATATGGTGAATCCGCGACTGTGGTGGCCGAACGGATATGGGCCGCAGAACCTCTACAAACTGCACTTGAGCTTTGTCGAGAAGAAGGACCATATCTCGGATGCGAAGGATGTGACGTTCGGTGTGCGGAAGATCACCTACTCGGTGCCGGGTTCGGACAATCTGGCGATCGCAGTGAACGGCGTGCCGATCTTCATCCGTGGCGGCGACTGGGGCCTGGATGAGGCCATGAAGCGCATTCCGCGTGCGCGGCTCGAAGCGGAGATTCGCATGCACGCGCTGGCGAACATGAACCTGATTCGCAACTGGGTGGGCCAGAGCACCGACGAAGACTTCTACGAGCTTTGCGATAAATACGGAATCCTGTTGTGGGACGAGTTCTTCCAGCCGAATCCGAGCGACGGGCCGAATCCAACGGACATTCCGACCTACATTGCAAATGTGCGGGACAAGATTCTGCGCTATCGAAACCATCCTTCGATTGCGGTGTGGTGTGCGCGGAACGAAGGGTATCCGCCGGAGAACATCGACCAGCAGTTGCGGAAGCTGATGGCTGAACTGGAGCCAACGCGGTTGTATCAACCGAGCTCGACCGCGGGGCGCGGGGTTCACTCCGGTGGACCGTATTACTGGCGCGAGCCCCGGAAGTTTTACGAGATTGACGCCGCGTTCAAGACGGAGACGGGAAGCGTCTCGGTGCCGACGCTCGAGTCGATTCACGGCATGATGCCCCAGAAAGACTGGGAGATGATTACGGACGACTGGGCCGAGCACGACTTTGCGCGCGGGGCATCGGGGTCGGACAAGTATCCTGCGGAGTTGGCGGCGCGGTACGGAAAGGTCGCCAATCTTGCCGATTTCGTGCGCAAGGCGCAGTTGATGAACTATGAGGCGTTTCGCGCGATGTACGAAGGGCGCGAGGCGGCTATGTTCCGTCCGGCGACCGGCGTGATTACATGGATGAGCAATCCTGCGCAGCCCAGCTTCGTGTGGCAGCTTTATCACTATGACCTTGAGCCGAACTCGTCTCTGTTCGCAGTGAAGAAGGCCGGTGAGATGGTCCACATCCAAATGGATGAAGAGACGAGCGAGCTGCAGGTAATCAACAACCAGCCGACAGCAGTAAATGGCGCAACGGCGAAGGTGACGGTCTACAACCTCGATGGCTCGATCGCAGCGACGAAGACGTATCCAGTGTCGGCTGCACCGGATCTGGCGACGGGACTAGGCGAGCTGGATGCTTCGGCTGCGACTACGCCGGTTTATTTCGTGAAGCTCGAACTGCACGATGCTGCAGGCAAGCTGCTCTCGGACAACTTCTACTGGAAGGCGCAGGCGGCGCATCAGGATGACTTGGCCGCGATGGATCAAATGCCCGTGGTAAAGCTGGATGCGCAGGTTTCACGTGCGGACGCCGACGGCAAGACGGTCGTGACCGTGACGGTGAAGAACTCCACCTCGCATGTAGCGGTGATGGCGCATCTGCAACTGCGGCGGAAGTCGGGCGAGCGCGTGTTGCCGGTATATTACAGCGACAACTACCTCTCGCTCGTGCCGGGCGAATCGCGGACGGTGACGATTGAGGCCGCGACGAAGGACCTGAACGGCGAAGACGCTCAGGTGGTGGTCGATGGCTGGAACGTGGACGTGACTCCGGCGACTGCTGCGGGTGTATCGATTGGCCTGAACGTGGATGCTCAGGTGGCGCACTGGCCGGTGACCGGGCTTCCGTTCCAGACTGTTGGCTTGCGATAGACGTGGGGGTTGACTGAAGCGGTTGAGGCAGCCCGGGTTGGTATACTTGGGCTGCTGAAACGATGAAATATTGCCTGGGTTGCCGGAACGAAAGGACGCAGAGGCACGTATCTGTGCTCAACCGCGCTGCTGTGCGCTGGACAGGCGCGGGGCTGGAGGCTCATTTTAAGAGTCCCAGGGCGGGGTCTGCGCGTCTTAGAAGAATTGGTTCAGTTTGAGTCGGACTGTGTCCTGCCGAACGTGTGCAGGACTTGAGGGAAATGCTTGGAATCCGGGGCGCAGGTTTGGCGCCATGTCCGGGCAATATTCGGTAAAGGGAACGTTGGAGAGCGCATCGTGAAACTACGAAATTTGCAGGCGGCAGCCAGTGTCGGCCTGATGCTGATGAGTGTGAATGTACCGTTCGGGCTGGCGCAACAGACCCCACCCCCACCGTCGCAGGCCCAGCCTCAGACGCAGACACATCCAACACAGCCAGCCTCTCCGCAGGCTATTCAGAACGACACGACCGGACAGACCGGACTGCCTCAGGCTCCGACATCGAAGCTGACGCAGCCTCTATATCTGCGTGACACGCAGGTGAATTATCTGAACCCGAAGAGCCACTTCCCGGACCCGATTGCGCCCTATACGGCGATCAACGTGCCGCAGCCGGACTTCAACAACACGCCGAAGCTGGATTCGCTGCTGCGCGACGGGAAGATTTATCTGAGCCTGTCGGATGCGATCCTTCTGGCCCTTCAAAACAACTACGACATCGCCATTGCGCGCATCAATCTGGACATCGCCGATACGGACATTTTGCGTGCGAAGGCTGGCTCGTTCCTGCGCGGCGTCTCGACAGGCCTGGTGACGAACACGCTTGGAGGCTCGGGCACAACCGTGACGGGCGGTTACGGACCAGGCGGCACGACCAGCGCTACTGGCGGCAGCGGCACAGGCGCTCAGGGACTGGTGCTGAGCACCAACGGCGGCGGACCGACGCCAGAGACGCTCGACCCGACACTGTCCAGCCAGATCGAGTATGAATCGACTACGGCTCCACAGTTGAATACGCTGTTCAGCGGTGGCAAGTCTGTGCTGACCACGAACACAGGAACCTACAACTTCAACTACAACCAGGGATTTGCTACTGGCACGCAGTTGACGGTCGGGTTCGACAACTCGCGCGTGACGACGAACAACGGCTTCAGCAACTACAGCCCATCGCTCACGACCAGCTTCCGCGCTACGGCCACGCAGCACCTGCTGCAGGGCTTCGGCTGGGGGCTGAACCGCCGGTTTATTGTGCAGGCGAAGAACGACCGCAGGATTACCGACTCGTCGTTCCGTCAGCAGGTGCTCTACACCGTGACCCAGGTGGAGAACATCTACTGGGGCCTTGTGAGCGCTTATGAAGATGAGCAGTCCAAGGAGCGTGCACTCGCGCAGTCGACGCAGCTCGACGCGGACAACCGGAAGCAGTTGCAGATCGGTACGCTGGCTCCGCTCGATGTGGTGAACTCCGATAGCGCGGTTGCAAGCGACAAGCAGGCGCTGGTTGCGTCGAAGACCAACCTTGAATATCAGCAGATGCTGATGAAACAGGCGATTGCCCGCAACTTGAACGATCCGCAGCTCTCGAGCGCTCCTGTGATTCCGACGGACCGCGTAAGTCTCGACCGTTTGCCGGAAGAGGACATGCCGATTGAGGACCTGGTGAAAGAGGCGTATGCCAACAATCCCCAGATCGAACAGGCCGTCCTGAGCATGAAGAACAATGAGCTGACCATCAAGGCATTCAAGAACGGTCTGCTTCCCACCGTCGATGCATATGCGTTCTATGGCGGCAGCGGACTGGGCGGTGCGCAGAACCCGGATGCCACAGACTTCAGCACAGGCAAGCCATATCCTCCAGGAACTTATCCTTCGATTGGTTACAGTACGGCATTGCAGAACACGTTCAACAACAACGCTCCGGACAAAGGCGTGGGTGTGAACATCACGATTCCTCTGCGTAACCGCGTGGCGCAGGCTGACCAGGCCCGCTCGCAGATGGAGTACAGGCAGTCGGAGATGCGGTTGCAGCAGCTCTACACGCAGATCCGCATTCAGGTGGTGAACGCGCAGTACGCCCTGACCAACGACCGCGCGCAGGTGACTGCGGCGGAGGCGGCCCAGGAGTATGCGGCGCAGAGCCTGGACGCCGAGCAGAAGAAGTACAAGCTGGGCGCTTCGACGACGGCGAACGTGTTACAGCAGGAGCGTAATCTAGCGGCTGCGGATGACAACATGATCTCGGCCACGGCGGCTTATGCGAATGCTCGCGTGGCGCTGTCGGAGCTGCTCTCGACGACGCTGGACAAGTACGGCATCAGCCTCCAGTCGGCGGCGACGGGTGTGATCAATACTCCGCCGGTAGTTCCCGGCCTGACGGCTCCGAAGGCGCCTGAGACGCCACAGCCGATCAGCGCGACACCAAATCCTCCTCCCGCTGAGTAGTTGGGAGATGGATCAGATGAAATGCCCGGACTTCGGTCCGGGCATTTTTGTTTGCCCTGCGATTCCGTGACTTTCAATGGGGTATCCCCTCCCCGTACTCAAGTACCAAAGTCTTCAAAAGAGATGAGTTAGATGATGCTTTTGAGCATGAGAAAAGCCCGGTTTGCACCGGGCTTTCTGGTCTTGCTCCTACTTTTATTTTATCGGTCGCGTCAAGCTTTTCTGTGGAAAAGTGCGGCGGGGCACTATAAGAATTCGGTGTTGAGATAGCCAAGACTAAAGGCCAGATTATCTGGAAGGGGAATATTGCGATTAGCTTAGGACTGTCGATGTACGTGCGCTATCTCCAAACTTATTTGCAGTATGGATGAGAGACCCTTGAAGTTCATTTGAAAGCTGATAGTACTGAGCTTTCTCAAGAAGGATGTTCATAAGAACCTCATCCGGATATCTATTTGTGTCTTCCTCAAGATGGTGACGAAGTTCGGAACTCAAGTGATGCTGCAATTCGTTTGCTCCCATCAACAGCTTGATACGTTGATCGCTAGCAATGGATTCATCATAGCTTTCGCGCATGCGAATCGTGAGTTGATGCGATAGAACCGCAAGGAATCGGGCCTTTGCCCAGGAATCAAGATTTGCATAGATCTGAAGCAATTCCAATTTTGTCATTGGGGTTAGTCCAGGAATCTCTTGGCGATGCCTTCGTAGGCGTCGATGCGGCGGTCGCGCAGGAAGGGCCAGTGCTGGCGGGTGATCTCGATGAGTTTGGGATCGAGGTCGGCGATGAGGATCTCTTCTTTATCGTGGCTGCCCTGGGCGAGGATGCGGCCGAAGGGGTCGGCGATGAAGCTGCCGCCCCAGAACTCGATGCCGGACTCGGGTGTGTGGTCGCCGGGGCCGTGGAGTTCGACCGTCGCGGGGTTGCCGTCGGCGGCTGTGGTGCGGAAGGTGACGTCGCCGTGCTCGTGGCCGACGCGGTTGACCGAGCAGACGAAGACTCCGTTGGCGATGGCGTGGGCGCGCTGCGCGGTCTGCCAGGCTTCGTACTGGGCCGTGCCAAACTCGTCTTTCTCGGACGGGTGCCAGCCGATGGCGGTGGGGAAGAAGAGGATTTCGGCCCCGCGGAGGGCGGTGAGGCGGGCGCCTTCGGGGTACCACTGGTCCCAGCAGACGAGCGTGCCGATTTTTCCGGCCGAGGTCTGCGTGGCTTTGAAGCCGAGGTCTCCGGGCGTGAAGTAGAACTTCTCGTAGTAGAGCGGGTCGTCGGGGATGTGCATCTTGCGATAGACATCGGCGATGGAGCCGTCGCGGTCGATGGTGACGGCGGTGTTGTGGTAGAGGCCGGGGGCGCGGCGCTCGAAGAGGCTGGCGACGAGGGTGATGCCGGCTTCGCGCGCGACGCGGGTGAGGGTGTCGGTCGAGGGGCCGGGGATGGGCTCGGCGATGTCGAAGAGGGCGTGGTCCTCGCGCTGGCAGAAGTACTGGGCGCGGAAGAGTTCGGGCAGGCAGACGAGGGTGGCGCCCTGGGCTGCGGCCTCGTAGACGCGCTCGGCGGCTTTGTCGAGGTTCAAGTGGATGTCCGGCGCACAGGACATCTGGATAAGGGCGACGCGGGTGGGGCTGTTTTTGGGCATAGGAATCGCTATTCATTCTATAGGCTGCGTGATGGCGGTTTTGTTAGCGGCCTGGGTAAGCGCTGTAGGTATGGCGTTTTTTGCAAGGTTGCAGGGGGTTCCTGCTTTTTTCCAGTGGAAATATCTGATACGTTGGAATCAGCCAGAGAATCCATGATGCTTCTCGGGTCTGCGATCCCCCCAACATTTATCTCAGTCACCGCCTGAGCGCGGCCGCCGTTTGATGCGGAAGGAGTGTAATTTTGAGCGAACTTCGTGAGTTTCTGGAACTTTCCTACAGCGAGCTTGAGGACCTGAACCTTGAGGCCAAGGAACAGCGCAGGAAGCGCGTTCCTGCACATGTCATTCAGGAGCAGCGGCTGAAGTACCTGACCGACGAGAAGCGGATCAAGGCCGTGACGGTTCTGTTCAGCGACCTCGAAGGCCGCCTGCACATGCTCGACTATGACAAGAAGTTTCTGGTCAAGAGCTATGACAACCTGACCTTCGACGGCTCGTCCATCCGCGGCTTTACGGCGCAGCGCGAGAGCGACCTGCGGCTCGGCATCGACTGGAGCGCGTTCTACTGGGCGCCCGCCGATGTGTTCGGCCCCGGCAAGGTGCTGGTGTTCGGTGAAGTCATCGACAAGCAGGGCGGCACGTATTCGGCGGACATCCGCGGCGTGCTGAAGAAGTTCTCGCAGGAGCTTCACGAGAAGCAGGGCTACACGCTGAACGCGGCCAACGAGATCGAAGGCTTCCTGTTCGAGGGAACCGATGCGGAGCGCCTGTTCCACGAGACGGGCAAGTTCGAGTACGTGAACAAGGGCGGCTACTATCACTCGCTGCCGGGCGACCCGCTGCGTGAGTTCATCGACATGACCGCTGAAGTGCAGCGTGCGATGGGCTTCGAGAACGAAAAGGACCACCCCGAGGTTGCGCCTTCGCAGTTCGAGATCAACTACAGCTACGGTGAGGTTGTTGCCGCGGCTGACCAGATCCAGCTCTACAAGCTGATCTGCCGTCAGGTGGCGAACCAGATGGGCATGACGGCGAGCTTCCTGCCGAAGCCCGTGGTTGGCGTCAACGGCAGCGGCATGCACACGAATGTCTCAATCACCAAGGGCGGCAAGAACCTCTTCTGGGACCCGAAGGGCGAGGAGAAGATCTCGAAGATGGCGTGGTCGTTCGTGGACCGCATTCTGACGCATGGCAACGATATCTGCCTGCTGCTGAATGCCAGCGTGAATGCGTACCGCCGTCTGGACCCGCACTTCGAGGCGCCGAACCAGATCAAGGCTTCGGCTGTCGATCGCGGCTCGATGATCCGCATTCCTATCGGCAACGAGAAGTCGTCGCGTGTTGAGGTCCGTTCGGTTGGTCCGGATGCGAACCCGTACATGGTGCTGTACTCGATCTTCAAGAGCGGCCTCGACGGCGAGACGGCGAAGATCAAGAACCTGCGCCAGGCGGAGCGCTATCTGCCGGACAACGTCTACACGGCTCTTGAGAACTTCCGTGAGTCTGCCTGGACGACAAAGCTGCTGGGCGCTGACGTGAAGGGACGCTATGCGGACCTGAAGCAGGCTTCGGCAGATCGCTGCCCGCGGTTGCTCGGTACGGTCGTCAAGACCCCGGAGATCCAGTTCCATCACGATGTTTACAACCAGTTGCTCTGGAACCTGTTCTAACGCGACTGCACAAAAGGCTTGGCCCTCTCGCTTTGGCGGGAGGGCCTTTTGCTTTGTGGTGAGAAAGTCTGAGCAGTCGAATAGCGGGTTAGCGCGCGGTGTTGGTGAGTTGGCTGGCGTAGGCGTCGAGTGAGAGCGAGCGCAGCAGGTTGCGGCGCATTCCGCTCTGGACCTGGTCGAGGCCGCGTGAGGCCTGCTCGATCCATTGGAAGCTGAGTGTCTGGCTGAGCTGCTCGAGTTCGGTGCGCAGGTCGATGTTGCGCACCAGCTCCGGCGTGCCTGCCTGCAACAGCAACAGGTCTTCGAGCAGGAGCGAGAGCGCGCGCAGCAGGGCCGAGGTCTTCTGCTGGCCTTCGGCTCCGGCGCGGTAGGTCTCGGTCATCTTGAAGAGCGCGGTGTGGTCGGGTTCGGCGGCAGCGTTGCGGAGGAGCAGCAGGGCATCGTTGCGCGAGGCCATGTACTCGTCGAGGTTGAAGCTGAGCGCTTTGCCTGCTGCGCCTTGCGCGAGGCGCGCGATGAGTGTGCGCTGCTTCGGTGTGATCTCCGGTCGGCGGTCGGCGAGCAGCATCTCGATCTCTTCGACCGGCAGCGCGCCGAGCCGGACCATCGCGCAGCGTGACCGGATGGTGGGCAGAAGCTCGCCGGGGTTTTCCGCGAGGATGAAGATGTGGACCGTTGCGGGCGGCTCTTCGAGCACCTTGAGCAGCGAGTTCGCCGCTTCTTTCATGAAACTGGCTGCCGTGATGATGAAGACTTTTTTCGGTGCTTCGCTGGGCAGGTAGTTGGCGCTGTGGATGAGCGAGCGCACCTGGCCGAGCTTGATGAGAAGCTGCGGCGGGTCGGGCGGGATGATGAGCACGTCCGGGTGCGGCTGGATGAGGACGCGTGTGTCTTTTTTGTCGGTCTCACGCAGCTCTTCGCGCGCGGCGACGGCTTTGTCTACCTCTTCGTCGAGGTTCGCTGCCGTGAGGATGCGGGTGCAGTTGTGGCAGACGCCACAGAAGCTGGCCAGCGAGACGCCGTTCGACCAGAGATCGCGCGGCTGACGCTCGCACTCGATGGCCAGGGTGAGCATCAGGGCGAGCGTGTATTTGCCCGCGCCCGGCGCGCCCGCGAGAATGATGGAGTGCGGCAGACGTCCGGCGGCGATGGCCGTGCGGAGGTGCTCGACCGCGACGGTGTTGCCGAGGAAGTCGTTGAAGGTGGCGGGGAATGTTGCGGCTTCTGCCATCTGGTTGAAGGATAAATGATTTGCCGCAGTGGATTCCTTGGGCGAAAGGCTTAACACCAATTTGCGCAGATTTCACCGAGCTGGAACCGATCTAAAAAGGAGTGCGGAGACGCTGCGCGCGGGTCGATAAAATAGGGCGATGGAAACGGTGCGGATGGACAAGTGGCTGTGGGCGGCTCGGTTCTTCAAGACGCGGGCATTGGCTGCGAAGGCTTGCGAGCTGGGGCGCGTGCAGGCGGGCACGGTGGTGGCCAAGGCTTCGCGCGATGTGAAGGTGGGCGACATGCTGCGCGTGAAAAACGAGAGCGGCGAGTTTGTCGTCGAGGTGCTTGGGGTGAGCGAAGTGCGTGGGCCTGCGGCGGTGGCGCAGACGATGTATCGGGAGACGGATGCGAGCAGGGAGCAACGAAGAACGCTTGCCGAGGCTCGAAAGTCGATGCCGATATACGAATCGACGTGGGAGGGCGGACGCCCGACGAAGCGCGACCGGAGAACGTTGAATCGTGTCCGCGGACGTGGGTAGGCGTTGTTGATCTATGCAGCGGCGATGCGGTGGGTGAGGTCGTCCTGCTCTTCGCGTGATTCGGCTCCAATAGTGAAAGCGTCGAGGACGCCGCTGTTGAGCGCGTATTGAATTGCTTCGGACTGGCGACGGCGCAGGTCGCCCTGGCCGAGAATCTTCATCCCGATGATGCCTTTGCCGGAAGCGCGCATCTGCTTGATGACGCCGATGACGGTCGCGGGGTCTGCGTCCATGTGCGAGCCGATGGGGTTCAGGCGGACGAGATCGACTTCGACCCACGGCGACGCGGCGGCTGCGCGCAGCGCTTCGATGGAGTGGCAGGAGCAGCCATGTGCGCGGATGATGCCTTTCTCTTTCGCCTCGGAGAGCACGTCCATGATGCCGCGGTAGCGCGTGGTCCAGTCGTCTTCGGTGACGCAGTGGATGAGCAGGATGTCGATGTAGTCGACACCGAGCTCACGGCGGAAGCGATCGAGGTCGGCGCGCATGGCGGCCGGGTCGCGGTGGTCGGATTTGGTGAGGATGGTGACTTTGTCGCGCGGTAGCCGTTTGACCGCGGCAGCGACATAGGGATGGCTGCCGTAGGAGTCGGCGGTGTCGAAGAAGCGCAGTCCGTTATCGTGGTAGCCATCGAGCAGCAGGCGTGTGAACGGGTCCATGCCAAGGCGTGTCTGGTTGGAGTGGCCACCGCCGCCGATGGTGCCGGTACCCATCGCAAGCCGGCTGGTGCGAATGCCGGTTTTGCCCAGCGTAACGGTATCGTGTGCGGTGTATTTGCGCGTAGGCGCGTCGAAGGCGAGTACGGCGGCAAGCGATGTTTTGCGTCCTAGCCACGCCGCGCTGATGCCGGTAGCGGTCTTGCGAAGGAAGTCTCTCCTGAGCATGGCGCACCTCGATTATTGAAGAGAGGATACGCCTGATTCATTGCAAAGGCCAACCTGAGCAGCCGATTGAATATTTCAACCGACGGGCAGTGCGAGGCGGGTGGCGACGACTTCACGGATAAGCGTCTGAATCTGCTCAATCGATGCATCGTCGCGGATAGGGAAGACGCGGTGAGGTTCGCGCGCGGCGATCTCTTCGTACTTGGCATGGATGCGGCGGTAGAAGTCGTCGGACTCGCTCTCGAAGCGGTTTTCGTCGGAGCCTTTGGTGCTGTGTCGCTGATTGCGTCGTCGTGCGCGTTTGAGCGAGGCTTCGAGCGAGGGTAGCAGCAGGATGGTCAGGTCAGGCTGAAGATTGTCACAGGCTGCGGCATGCATCTCCAGAATGCGCTGGCTGCCGAGTCCGCGCCCTGCGCCCTGGTATGCCTCTGACGAGTCGGTGAAGCGGTCGCAGAGCACAATGCTGCCGGCGGCGAGCGCGGGCAGGATGACCTCGTGGATGGCCTGCGCGCGGTCGGCGAACATGAGCGCCATCTCGGTGAGCGGAGCGATCGGGCCGAGCGTCGACTCGGAGCGGGAGTCGAGCAGGATCGACCGGATACGGTCGCCGAGCGGTGTGCTGCCCGGCTGGCGGAGCGTGACGACGGTATTGCCTTCGGCTTCAAGAGATGCGGCCAGACGGCGTAGCTGAGTTGTCTTGCCGGAGCCGTCAAGGCCTTCAAAGGTAATGAAAAATCCGCGCGCCATAAAGACAGCTTACCTCAGCGTGATGAACGGCATCTTAAGCAGGAGTATCGTTCGAGTGCCGCTGGTTTTGTCGCAGCGGTGTCGAACGGGGTCTTTTGCGATGGAACGAAAGGAAGGTAGATCATGATCTTCATCTGCATGCTTGCATGTGCCATTGCTATTCCTACCTTCATGCTTGTGTCGGGAGACAATCGGAGACGCAAGCGCCAGAACCCGCACCCGTTTGTGGGGGAGGGGCCAAGGAAAGACAGGGCCTCGGACATCGATTGAGCGGAGCAGACGATCAGGGCTGTTTCGCCGGGATTGGAACCCAACGGACGCCGTCAGGCTGAATGATCGCCTCGAGCGGCCCCTCGTCGCCTTCTTTTAGAAATGGGCCTGTAGATTTTTTGTCGTGAAAATTCGCCGTCGTGTAGGTGATGCTGACGTTGCCGGAGCCGATGATCTTGAAGCGATAGTGGAAGTCTGCTCCAGGTGCAAGGCTCTGTGTGCCGAAGCTGGCGCTGGGGTAGTCCATCTCGAGCAGGTCAATGGGCTGGCTGGTGTGGTTGCTGATGGTGGCGGCAACATAAGGCGATTTGCAGCCGGCGAGCGGCAGAAGCAGAGCGATAAGAACTGCGACGCGTAGAGGGCCCATACGAAGTTAAGACTATCAGTTACCGCTCTGCTCAAGCCGTTGCGCCCATCAGGGAAGAATGAGGGCGAAGCTTTGGGAGAACTTTGCTGCTGCGCAACGTCTGCAATAAGTATGTTCGGTGCGTTGTGGGTGCGGCTTACGAACCATTGCGTAATGTTACTTTTCGTTGCTAATATTCTCGGTGAAATTCTATAACTGCTCTGGTTCATCGCAAGCTGTGCCTAAGTTTTTCCTGGCATCCGGTTCACCGGATTCACTCGGAAAAACCAGAGGCCCACACCTGGAAGAGGAGACAAGCGTGAAGCGTTATTTTGTCTGGACGGCGGTTCTTTCCGCTGCATTGGTTCCATCTGTCTTTGGACAGGCCGCACCCACCTCAGGGATTTCTCCGCAGCAACTCGGCATCGTTCCCGAACCGCTTTCGGTCAACGCATCGGGCGCGACCTACACGCTGCCAACGAATGTGAAGATTGCTGTTTCAGGAGAAGACTCGCGGAACGCCGCTGATTTTCTTGAAGATTTTCTCAAGCAGCGCGGAGTTGCGACGCACATCGTCAGGAAGGCGGACGATGCGGCGATTCAGCTCTCGACCGGAGCGAACGACACGTCGATCGGGCCTGAGGGGTATCACCTCACCGTGACTGGCTCGGGCATTACGATTACGGCCAATGCAGGCGCGGGACTCTTCTATGGAGTTCAGACGCTGGAGCAGATGTTTCCGGCTGCGACCGGCAGTGCGAACGCCATCCAGCAGGCGCAGATTACCGATAAGCCGCAGTATGGCTATCGCGCGCTGATGCTCGATACTTCGCGGCACTACTTTCCGGTGTCGTTCATCAAGCAGCTCATCGACGTGGAGGCTGCGTACAAGCTGAATACGTTTCACTGGCACCTGGTGGACGGCCAGGGATGGCGCATTCAGATCAAGAAGTATCCGAAGCTGACCGAGGTGGGCTCGTGCGGAGATGAGGAGCATCCGCTCGGTACAGGGTCGTGCCAGTTCTACACGCAGAAAGAGATCCGTGATGTCGTCGAGTATGCGAAGAAGCGCTACGTGCAGATCGTTCCGGAGATCGAAATTCCCGGCCACTCTTCTGCGGCGCTGGTGGCGTATCCGGAGCTGGCCTGCAAGCCTATCTCCGGCGGCGTCTACTGCCCGACCGAGCAGACCTTCACGTTCCTCGAAAACGTGCTCGATGAGGTGATCAAGCTCTTCCCGAGTCAGTACATTCACACTGGCGGCGATGAGGTTTCACCGCGTGCGTGGAATGCGTCGCAGGTCGCACAGGATGTGATGCACAAGAACAATCTCGCCGATGCGCATGCGCTGCAGGGATGGATTGACCGGCGCATCGAGGACTACCTGAAGCAGCATGGCCGCACGATGATTGCATGGGACGAGGCGCTTGCCGGTGGTGTTTCGCAGAACGCTATCATCATGTCGTGGCGCGGGACCTTCGGCGGCGTTGCTGCCGTCGTGCATGGCAATAACGTGATTATGGCTCCCGAAGGCTATACCTACTTCAATATGAATCAGGCGCAGGACCCGTATGAGCCAAATTCGTATGGCGGGCTCATTCCGCTCCAGAAGGCCTATGACTACGATCCCGGCATCGAGCAACTGGTTCCCGATCAGAAGGGAAGCGTGTTGGGCACGGAGGCTTGCCTGTGGGCGGAGAAGGTTCCGACGCCCGAGCTTGCCTGGTGGCGGCTGTTCCCGCGCACGCTCGCCCTGTCGGAGATCGCGTGGACTGCGCCCGAGCAGAAGGATTGGAAAGGCTTCGAGCAGCGCACGCGCAATCAGTATCCCAGGCTTGAGGCGCGAAACATCTCCTTCTTCATTCCCGGCCCGCTTGAGCTGAAGGACACGATTACGAACGATGCCGAAGTGCCGGTTACGTTGACGAGTCCGCTTGCTGACTCAACGATGTACTACACGCTCGATGGCAGCTATCCAACAACGTCGTCGAAGCAATACGCCGGGCCGTTTTCGATTGCCTTGAACCCGGGCCAGGAAGTACGCTTGCGTGTCGTCACTATCTTGAAGGATGGACGCGTGAGCGCACCGGCGGAGGCTCGCTACATGCGGCAACTGACGGCGGAATTCAATTGGAGCGGGCATGGGGACGGGAATGGGCATTGAGAAGAACGCAATCTCCAGAAGAGAAGCGATGAAACAGTTAGGCGGGGCCGCACTTGGCTCCGCCTTATTTTCTTCCGTGGCATCGGCTGAACCGGGCGCACCAGCGGCAGCCGCTGCGTCTGCGAAGGCTCCTGCAGCGCGGTCGTCGAAGCCGAACATTCTGTGGATTACAGGCGAGGGCGTGCCGACTGCGGCACTGAGCTGCTACGGCAGCACGCTCATCAAGACGCCAAACATCGACCGCATCGCCAACGAAGGGATGCGCTTTGAGAACAGCTTCACGACGAACGCGCTCTGCGCTCCCAGCCGCGCCACGCTGCTGACCGGCACGTATACGCACGTGAACGGCATGACGACGAACCCGCAGGACACCATCGACCAGGAGACGCCCGCGCACTTCGACGCATCGCAGTTGACGTTCCCGAAGCTGCTGCAGCAGATGGGCTACAAGACCGGCACAGTCGGCAAGTGGCATCTGCCGGCCAATCCCGGCGAGTGTGGCTTCGACTACTTCGTCTACAAGAACGGAGCGGGCGGACCCTACTACGAGGAGAGCGGTTACTTCAAAAACCCCAGCCTGGGCAGCAAGGAGATCGTGAAGGCGACGTATCCGGGATACATCACCGACAACGTCACCGACCTGGTCATCAAGGGCATCGAGGAGATTCGTGATACCGGCTCGCCGTTCATGATGATGGTGCAGTTCTTCAACGACCATCGTCCGTTTGATCCGCCGCATAAGTACGAGCACATCTACGACGACGTGCGCATTCCCGAGCCTGCGACCTTCTGGGACGACTACTCGCACCGCGCCGCTCCTGCGCGCGAGGCGAGGATGCGCATCGAGAACATGCCTGACTTTCATCCGCCGAGCGACCTGACGGGACGGCAGCGGAAGCAATGGAACTATCAGAAGTTCATGGAGCACTTCCTCGGCACACTGCGCGCGCAGGACGACAGCGTCGGCAAGCTGCTGGAGTTTCTGGAGAAGTCCGGGCTTGCTGAGAACACCATCGTCGTCTACACCTGTGACCATGGATTCTTCCTCGGCGACCACGGCTGGTTCGACAAGCGCTTCATGTACGAGCAGGCGATTCGCGTGCCGTGGATGGTTCGCTATCCCGGCATGGTGAAGCCGGGCAGCGTGCGCAGCGACTGGGTGGTCAACATCGACAATGCGCCAACGGTGCTCGACCTGGTGGGCCACGAAGTGCCCGCGTCGATGCAGGGCAGGAGTCTCGTCCCGCTGTTCAAAGGCGAGACGCCCGCGGACTGGCGAAAGTCTTTCTACTACCACTACTACGAGCTCGCTTCGCCGCACTGGGTGATGCCGCACTACGGCATCCGCACCGACAGGTACAAGCTCATCAGCTACTACACGATCAACGAGTGGGAGCTGTTCGATCTGGAGAAGGACCCCGACGAGATGGAGAGCCTGTTCAAGTGGAGCGGCTACAAGGTGCATCCTGCATACGAGCAGGTCACGCAGGACCTTGTCGCTCAACTGAAGCAACTGCGCGAGAGCTACAAGGACACGTCGGGTTTGCCCGTGAAGATGTGGCCGCTGGGTTCGTATGATTAGTTGAACGGAAGCAGCGGTGAGATGCGCGCAGGCAGATTTGCGATGATGCGTGCCGTCAGCACGACTCCGCTGCGACCGTCGTGCAAGGTGATGGGGAAGGCGAGCACGCTCCAGGTCACGTTCAGTTCGCCATCGCGAGGCTGGTTGAGCAGCCCTCGGCGCGTGCGGTCGATGTACGTCTCGCGCGTCAGCGTTACCGACTGAAGCACGTCGCGCCAGTCTCGCATGAGCGTCGGCATCTCGTCGAAGACCGAGCGGCCGGGGAACCAGTCGCGTGGCTTGTCGAGGTACTCGGCGACGGCGTCGTTGCAGTACTGCCAGATGCCGCGGTCGTCGAAGATCTGTACCAGCACGTCGGAGCCGATGGCCAGCGAGATACGCGAGTAGTAGAAGTCACGCGCGTCGACCACCACGGGCGCGCCGCGGCGTTTGGCTTCGAGCGAGCTGAGCGCGGCGAGCAGGTCTTCGACCGAGCTGTGGCCTTTGAGCAGGTGCATGTCCTCGACGCCGCCGAAGTATCGGTCGAGCGTTGCCGAGAGAATGATGATGGGCACGTACGGACGTCGGCGGCGCAGCAAATTCGCAACCTCCGTGCCGAACTGTCCAGCGCCGAGGTGGTAATCGAGCACGGCGATGTCGATGTCGTTGAAGCGCTCGGTGGCCTCTTCGATCGTGGAGGCAGGCACGCACTCATAACCATGTTGGCGCAGGATGGCGGCGCGCAGGTGCAGGTTGGCTGGCTCGTCGTCGAGCAAAAGCACACGAACACGGGACGTGCCCGCGGGCACAGCGTCGAGCGACGCGCTGGGGGGGAGGTCCGGCGGCTCTATCATCATCCTCTTCTGCTTCGATGCTGCGTCGATAGAAATAGTAAGCCAAAAGATGATTATTTTCTCGTAGATTTTAGATCGCGAAGGAGTTCCGGCAGCCGGTTGACCAGCGCGACCGACCGGAGCCACTGCCTGTTATCGACCGCCGGGTAGCCGCTGACGACCTTTCCGGGCTCGACATCGTTGGGAATACCGCTCTGGGCAGTGGCAATCGCGCCGTCGCCGACCGTGCAGTGCCCCGCCACGCCCACCTGTCCGGCCAGGATGACGTTTTTGCCCACATGGGTCGATCCGGCCAGGCCGACCTGCGCGCAAAGCAGCGTATTTTCGCCCACCGTGGAGCCGTGCCCGACCTGGACGAGGTTGTCGATCTTTGCCCCGGCGCGAACGCGCGTCTCTCCGATGGAGGCACGGTCGATGGTCGCATTGGCCTGAATTTCGACGGAGTCTTCGAGCACAGCCGGGCCGGACTGTTGAATCTTGTACCAGCTCTGGTCACCCTGCTTGGCGAAACCGAAGCCATCAGCCCCGACGATTGCGCCATTCTGCAGAACGACGCCGTCGCCTAGCTGGCAGTGTTCGCGAATGACGGCATGGGCGTGAACGAAGAGGTTGTTGCCCGCGCGCACGTGCGGATAGATGACCACATGCGGCAAGATTGTCGCGTTATCGCCGATGACGACGTGCTCGCCGATGACGGTGTAGGCGCCGATGTGCGCGTTGGCGCCGATCTTTGCTGTCGGTGCGATGACGGCGGTGGAGTGGATTCCCGGCGGATATGCTGGCGACTGATAGAACAACTCAATCGCCCGCGCGAAGGCGAGATAGGGATTTTCGATGCGCAGCGTGGCGGCGGAGATCTCCGGAAACGCTGGCTCGACGAGGACCGCTGTGGCCTTGGTGGTGCGGGCCAGCGCCGCGTATTTGGGGTTGGCGACAAAGGTCAGATCGCCTGCGCCTGCGGTTTCGAGACCGGCGACGCGGTTGATCTGGGCTTCGGGGTCTCCGTGCAGCGCGGCCCCAAGATGCTCGGCCAGGTTAGCTAGCTTCATGGTGGGGATTATAGAAGCTGCGTGCGGTGGTTGCTATTCGGCAGAGACAGCGCTGTGCCTCCAGAGCGCTTCTGCTGCGAGACAGACCAGCGCAACCCAGTAGAGGTCCGCTCCAAGCAGGTGCAGCACCTGCATCCACGTGGGTGCGAGTAGCAAAACATCGCCGACGCCCAGCACGAATTGCAATGCCAGTAGTGCCGCGACGATTGAGCCGAGGCGCGACCGGGATTTGACCACGAGCCACAGGACGCAGCACGCGCCGATGACAGCTGCCGCCGGATGCATCCAGCGCATTCGGATGAGCAGGGGCGAACTGGCGGCAAAGTCAGAGGCGAAGGCAGCGCGCAGCGTCGGAGAAGGGAAGAGCGTGTCGGCGAGCGCGGCAATCGAGCCGGTTGCGCCCATGACGATGGTCGCAATCACGGCCAGCCATGCGGGGCCGGAGAGCTTCTGCTCGCGCGGAGACGTGCTCGCACGGAAGCTGTCGTTGAGCCACCACGCCGTTAGCGTAAGCGAAGCCAGCAGCAGCAGCGTGTTGGTGAAGTGGATCGACTGCATGACGACGCGCGCAGTCGAGATGTTGTTCAGCACGTAGCCGCGCAGCACGAGCACTGCACCGAGCAGCGCCTCGGTCACGAGAAAGACGGTAGAAGCAATCGCAGCGCGGCGTACACGATCTCCGCGCCTGGCGGAATAAAACGTCCAGACGACCAGGCCGATGATGAGTATTGTTGCAACGGTGGTGCTTTGGCGATGGGCGAACTCGATCATCGTCGCCAGTCGCGGATGATGCGGGACGAAGTCTCCGTTGCACAGCGGCCAGTCGTCGCCGCAGCCCGCGCCGGAGCCGGACGCGCGCACAACCGCTCCCCAGAGGATGACGAGGATGTTGTAGGCCACGACGACCCACGCATAGCGCACGAGCGCTTTGGGCACGCGTCTTACACGGACCGCTGAAGCTGTTGCCATGCTTTTATTTTACGCGGGCGATGCGGCGGCAGCCGCATGAATAGGCCGCCGCCCGGTTATCGTTCAGCCGTTGGCCAGCTCTTTCGCGCGCTGCGTTGCGCGCTTGACGGCTTTGATCAGCGTGACGCGCAGTCCGCCTTCTTCGAGCTCGAGAATGCCGTCCACGGTGCAGCCCGCGGGCGTGGTGACGGCATCTTTGAGTAGCGCCGGATGATAGCCGGTCTCAAGCACCATCCTCGCGGAGCCAAGCGTCGTCTGCGCCGCGAGCAGCGTGGCAACATCGCGCGGCAGGCCGACGTTGACGCCAGCTTCAGCAAGCGCTTCGATGACGATGTAGAGAAATGCGGGCCCGGAACCGGAGAGGCCGGTTACGGCATCCATGTGCTTCTCATCGACGACGACGGTGCGGCCGACGGTGTTGAAGATGCGCTGCGCAGCGGCCATCTGCTCAGGGGTGACGAAGCGTCCGGCGCACACAGCGGTGACGCCGGCGGCGAGCATCGCGGGTGTGTTCGGCATGGCGCGGATGACGCCGAGATCGCATCCTGCCGCGTCTTCGATCGAGCGCGTCTTTACCGACGCGGCGAAGGAGACGACGAGCTTACCGGCGTTGAGCGCAGGCTTGATCTGCTCGATGACGCCGGGAACCTGAATGGGCTTGACGCCGAGCAGGATGATGTCGGCCTGCTGCGCCGCGGCGAGGTTGTCGGTCGTGACCTCGACACCGAACTGCGCGGACAGGGCCTGCGCGCGGTCGGGGTGGTGGACCGTGGCGAAGACATGGTCTGCGGCGACCAGGTTGTTCTTCAAGAAGGCCTGGAGCAGGATGCCGCCCATCTTGCCCGTGCCCAGAATTGCTACCCGCACGCCCGGCATCGCCGGAGCAGGCGTTTCCACTGCATACGTTTCGTCGCTCATGTAGACAAGGCTATCAGACCGCCGCGCCGGAACGAGCGATGGCGCTGGCTAGGAAATCTCCGCCGGTTCGGCATGGCCTTCGAGCATGCGGTAGAGCGTCGAGCGGCTGATGCCAAGGACCTCGGCGGCGCGCAACTTGTTTCCGGCACAGCTTTTGAGCACGTGCAGGACATGCTGTTCGACCACATCGTCGAGCCGCTCGCTTCCTCCGAGGCGCGCTGCGGTCAGCGATTCAATGCTGGCTTCAGCGAACTCCGGCAGCGCCTGCGCTTCGAGCACAGGGCCTTCGCTCAACAGGACGGCGTTGCGCATGACGCTCTCCATCTCTCGCACGTTGCCGGGCCAGAAATGACTCTCGAGCATCTTCATCGCTTCAGTCGAGATGCGCTCGACGCCCTTCGAGTACATCCGCGCAAACCGCGCGAGGAAGTGCGAGGCGAGCTCGGGAATGTCTTCAGCGCGCTCGCGCAGCGGCGGCAGCGCGATGGTCAAGGTCGCCATGCGATGGTAGAGCTCCTGCCGAAAGCGGCCGGCGGAGACGAGCACGCGCAGGTCCTGGCTGGCGGAGGCGGCCATGCGCAGATCAAGCTTCGCCGGAGCGGCGAGACCATCCTGCGCCCACTCATGCCGGCGCAGCACGCGCAGCAGACGGCCCTGCGCTTCGAGCGGCATCTCGTCGATGCCATCGAAGAAGAGCGTGCCGCGTGCAGCCATCTTCATCAACTCAGCGATGCGGTAGCCTGCTTCGGCGCCTTCAATCGCCTGGTCGCCGAGCGTGGCGGAGTGGCAGACGACGAACGGACCGGCCGCGCCTGGACTGGCGCAGTGCAGGGCGCGTGCCGCGAGTTCCTTGCCGCATCCCGGCTCGCCGCCAATCAGCACGGTGCGGAAGTATGGGCCGATGCGCCGGACCTGCAGGCGCAGCCGCTGCATTGCGGCGCCGCTGCCGACCATCGGAAGCGGGTTGGCGCTGCCGATGGCAGCAAATTCTCCGAGACCGCAGGGAACTTCGCGTAGAGCGGGGACAGGAAAGGCCGCTGGATGAGCCGATGTGGACATAAGTACTTGTTACATCGGCAGAACCGGCGGCCAGTTGAGTTTTTGTTAATTTTTATGCGGAGGTCTTCGCGCAATAAGTATCGAAGGCGCGGGAGAGCTCCTGTGCAATGGCGGGCGCGGTCGAGGTCTCAATGGCCGAGCGCTGCATCAGGTAGACGAGCTGGCCGTCGCGCAGGATGGCGATGGCGGGCGAGGTGGGCGGGTGTCCGCCGAAGTAGCTGCGGGCGCGCTCGGTGGCGTCGCGGTCCTGTCCGGCGAAGACCGTGACCGAGTGGTCGGGTTTGGTGGCGTGCTGGAGAGCCAGGCGGACGCCGGGACGCATCTTGCCGGCAGCGCAGCCGCAGATGGAGTTCACCACGACCATTGTGGTTCCGGGCTGGGAGATGGCTGTGTCGACTTCGGCTGCCGTGCGGGCCTCGGAAATGCCTGCGCGGGTCAGCTCCTCGCGCATCGGAATCACCATAATCTCTGGATACATTCGGTCCTCTTTGCGGCAATGTTTGCCTGCTTCGATTCTACGGGTTTCGAGTTCTAGAGGCCAGTTCTGGCACAATCGCTTTTCGAATCATGAAAGTACGCGAAAGTGCAGAGGCAGTCGTGTACAGTCAGGGTGTGGCGCACACCGAGCTGCAGATACAGGAGTCCGTTCCCCTCGCAGGGTATACCACCTTTCGGGTTGGAGGGTCTGCCCGCTGCTTTGCCGAGGTCAGGTCGGAGGACGAGCTGCTTGGCGCGGTGGAGTTTGCCTCCCGGGAGGGGATTGGGACCTTCGTGCTGGGCGGGGGCAGCAACCTGCTGGTCAGCGACAGCGGGTTTGACGGGCTGGTGATTCACATTGCGCTGAACGCGCCCACTGAGGTGAAGGATGACGCCAGTTTTGTGGAATACACCGTTGCGGCCGGGTTGGACTGGAATAGCTTTGTTCATCAGATTTGCGAGCAGGGAATCAGCGGCATCGAGTGCCTGGCTGGGATTCCCGGCAGCGTGGGCGGCACGCCCGTGCAGAACGTCGGGGCTTACGGGCAGGAGGTCGCGAGCACGATCACTCGCGTTCGCGTGCTGGATCTGGAGACGCGCGAGTTCGTGTGGCTCTCGCGCGAGCAGTGCGGGTTCAGCTATCGACACAGCATCTTCAACAGCACGCATCGCGGCCGCTACATCGTGACGGCAGTGAGTTTTCTCTTCGATCGCAGTGCGCGGCCCAACCTGAGCTACGCCGATCTTCAGCGCCACTTCGGTGCAAGTGCGACGCCCACGCCGCTCGAGGTCTACCACGCAGTGCGCGAGATTCGGCACGGCAAAGGGATGTTGATCGTGGACGGCGAGGCCGACTGCCGGAGTGCGGGGTCGTTCTTCAAGAACCCGGTGGTGCCGGAGAGTGTACTGGCCGGGATTGCTTCCAGCGTTGGCGTGCCGATCGAGAAGGTTCCGCACTGGCCCGCGGGCGTGGGCAAGGTGAAGCTGGCTGCGGCGTGGCTGCTGGAACATGCGGGATTCGTCAAAGGCTTCTCGATGGGCGAGGCGGGAATCTCTTCGCGTCACACGCTGGCGCTGATCAATCGCGGCCATGCGACGGCGGCGGATGTGGAGGCGCTGCGCGATGCGATTCGCGCGGAGGTGCGGCGGCGGTTTGGCGTGGAGCTGGAGCAGGAGCCGGTGAATGTAAGCTGAGCTGCAATCAGCCGAGGCGCGAGAGCAGACGAATGCGTTCGGTGGCGAGGACGGCCTCGGCTGGGCCTTGTTCGACGATGCGGCCTTCAGCGAGCTTGAGGACTTCGGCGTCGAGTTGAAATGCTTCGCCGATATCGTGCGTGACGGAGAGCACGGGCACCTTCCAGCGATCAAGCCACTCGCGCAACTCAGCCAGTAGATCGTCGCGCAGTGCGGCGTCGAGGCCGGAGAATGGCTCGTCGAGCAGCAGCAGGGGAGTGCCGGTGCCGGAGAACGTAATTGCCGAGACGACGGCGCGGGCTACGGATGCGCGTTGCTTTTCACCTCCGCTGAGATCGGCGGGCATTCTGCCTGCGAGCTTGTCGATGCGGAACAGCGCCATCGTCTGCTCGGCGATTTGTGAGGCGTCCAGAGGTCTTGTCAGCCAGCCATTGCCGTAGAGGATGTTCCAGCGCACGTCTTTGTGGGGGAAGAGACGCGCTGTCTGAGCCGCGCTGCGGATGGAGCGGAGATACGGCGGGAGTGCGTGGTTCGATGATGAATCGAAGAGCACCGTGTCGCCGCGCGCGATGTGGCCGCTGTCGGGCTCGACGAATCCCGCGATGGCGCGCAGCAGAGTTGTCTTTCCGCTGCCGGATGGACCGAAGAGGACGCTCCACGGCTTCGTCAGCGTGAAATTTACATCGAGCAGAAGTCCGCCGATGCTGTGTTGCAGCTTCGCTTCGAGAATGGCGGGTGCGCTAGCGGGCGGAATATTAGCGGACAATGTCGGCCTGCCTTCCGTCCATCCTGCGCAGGCTGGGCAGCAGATAGATCACCAGCAGCGCGACGAGCGCGATGACGAGCAGCAGCAGCGCGGTGCGGTTGGCTGCTGCGTAATTGAAGTCCTGCACCTGGTCGTAGAGCGCGATGGAGAGCGTGCGAGTGGCTCCGGGGATGTTGCCGCCGATCATCAGCACGACGCCGAACTCGCCGACGGTGTGGGTGAAGGCGAGTACCGCGCTCGTCCACAGCGATGCGCGTGTGAGCGGCATGACGACGTTCCAGAAGGTCTTCCACGGCGATGCGCCAAGGCCGGCGGAGGCTTCGATGTAGCCCGCATCCACGGAAGAAAATCCCGCTACCAGCGGCTGCACCGCGAACGGCAGGCTGTAGAGCACGGAGCCGATGAGCAGGCCGGTGAAGGTGAAGCTGAGTGGATGTCCGAAGATGCGGATCAGCAGGCGTCCCGGTGCGGTGAGCGGGCCCATGGCGATGAGCAGGTAGTAGCCGAGCACGGTTGGCGGCAGCACCAGCGGCAGCGCGACGATGGCCTGGACGAGTGCGCGGCCGGCGCTGTGGCTGCGCGTAATCCACCAGGCCAGCGGAAGCGATGCCACCAGCAGGATGGCCGTTGTCGCCACCGCCAGCCGCATGGTCAGCCAGAGCGCGTCGAAATCCATACTGGCCAGTCTATTGCAAAGTGCAGCATGATGAGCGTGGTGATGGCGGAAGGCTTAACGCCGATCTGCACCGACGACACCGATTTAAAAACAAACCTTTAAAGCAAACCACGGATAAACGCAGATAAGCGCGGATTGTTTTGTCCGCGATCATCCCTGAAATCCGTGGTCGCTTTTAAATCGGTGTCGTCGGTGCAAATCGGTGTTACGCCTTACTGCACTGGGGCGAGGCCGAGGTCCTTCAGGCGGTCTTGAACGGCTGGTGTGAGCAGCCAGTGGAGAAAGGCGTGCGCTTCATCTTTGTGTGGCGACTTGGTCATGACGACCGCGCATTGGCGAATCTCGGGATAAGCATAAGTCGGCACGAGGACGTACGTGCCGACTTCGCGGAAGTGCGGCGTGGCGGCTACGGTCAGCGAGATCAGGCCAAGCTGCGCATTGCCGGTTTCGACGAACTGCGCGGTCTGCGCGATGTTTTCTGCGACGACCAGATGCGGCTCAACTTTGTCGTAGAGCTTCAGCCAGTGCAGAGCGGCCACGGCGGCGCGGCCGTAGGGCGCATGGAACTCATTGGCGATGGCGATGCGCTGGGCACGCGGATCGGTCAGCCGCTCCATGCTGAGCGGCTGCAAAGGCGAGTCCTTGCGCGCCCACAGGACGAGCGTTCCACGAGCATAAGCAGTGGGGTCGCGCGTGTCGGCCAGGTTGGCGGCGACGACCTTCTCGGGAAAAGAATAATCGGCGGCGAGGAAGATATCGAACGGCGCCCCGTTCATAATCTGCGTGGCCAACGTGGCCGAGGAGGCGTAGCTGATTTCGAGTTTTGTTCCGGACGCCTTCTCATAGTCTGCGCTGAGCGCCGGGAGCACAGTCTGAAGGTCCGCCGCCGCCGCAACCCGCAGCACATTCTGCGCTGCGGCGGGGCGCGCGCCGAACAACGTACTCAGCATCAGCAGGCCAACGATCAGCACCGTCATGGTTTGAACAACCTCCCCGCGAGACGTCTTTGTCTTGCTCCTTCTTTACGTTACCCTAGAGGGACACGATGAAATCTGCGACCCATAACCTGAGATGCACCGAGTGCGGCACGGTGATTACCGGCGACGAAGTCAACAGCATATTCCGCTGCCCGAAGTGCAACGGCCTCTACGACGTCGTCTACCCGTGGTCGGAGAACGTGACGCGGCCCGCGTCCGGCCCGGAGCACAATCTTCCCAACGCGAGCGCGCTCCGCTGGCTGTGGCAGGAGCGGCGCAACTCGACCCTGCCCATCGATCAGTCGGGTGTGTGGCGCTTCCGCGACCTGCTGCCGATTGTCTCGAAGCCGGAGAATGTCGTCACGTTGCGCGAGGGCAACACGCCGCTCTACGAGATGCCGCGCTGTGCGAAAGCTGTCGGCATCGAATGGCTCCGCGCCAAGCATCAGGGCATGAATCCTACCGGCTCGTTCAAAGACACGGGCATGACGGCTGCGCTTTCGGTTGCGGCCGACCGTGGCTACGAGTGGGTTGCATGCGCTTCGACCGGCAATACCTCTGCCGCGATGGCCGCCTACGCCGCGCGCGCCGGGCTGCGCTCGATTGTGTTCATCCCCGAGGGCAAAATCGCCTGGGGCAAGCTGTCGCAGTCGATGGACTACGGCGCCCTGACTGTGCAGTTGAAGACGGACTTCGATGGCTGCGTGCGCATCTTGACGGAGCTGGTCTCGCGCTTTCCGATCTATCTATTGAACTCGGTGAATCCGTATCGTCTCGAAGGGCAGAAGACGCCGGCGTTCGAGATGCTGGAGCAGCTTGACTGGCAGGTGCCGGACCACATCATCGTGCCCGGCGGCAATCTGGCGAACTCGTCGGCTCTCGGCAAAGGCTTCATGGAGATGCGCCATCTGGGCCTCATCTCGCGCGCGCCGAAGATCAGCGTCATTCAGGCCGAAGGCGCGAACCCGCTCTACCGCTGGTTCAACGACACCAACCGCATCATGCGCCCGGTGACGGCGGACACGCGCGCGACGGCGATCCGCATCGGCAATCCGGCCTCGTGGCGCAAGGCGGCCAACGTGATCGACAAGCTCGGCGGCTGGTGCGAGCAGGTCTCCGAGCAGGAGATCGCGCTGGCCAAGGCACAGATCGGCGCCGAGGGCGTCGGATGCGAACCGGCCTCTGCCGTAACGTATGCCGGCCTCAAGAAGCTGGTCGCGCTGGGCAAGGTCTCGCCCGAGGAGCGCGTCGTGCTCATCCTGACCGGCCACACGCTCAAGGACTCGAACTACACCATCGACTACCACCGCGGCGAGCTGCTCACCGAAGCCGAGGAGGCGCAGATCAGCGCAGCGGACAAGGCCCTGCACGCGGGCCTGCGCAAGCCGCCGATTGTGCTGGAGCCGAACCCCGACGTGGTGATGCAAACGCTTGAGTCTCACATGAAGGTGACGCAGCCCGCATGACGGCAGCAGCCAGTCCGCTCCATCTTCGTCTGCCCGCGACCTCGGCCAATCTGGGGCCGGGGTTCGACGCGCTTGGCCTCGCGATGGGGCTTTACCTGACCATCGACGCGAAGGTTGCCGAAGACTTTCACATCAAGGCGACGGGCCGGAATGCTGACCAGTGCGCTCATCTCAAGAACAACCTCATCCTGCGCACCTACGACGAGGTGCTGACGGCGGCGGGGCGCGAGTCGATTCCGTACCTGAGCCTCGACATCCACAACGAGATTCCCCTGGGGATGGGTTGCGGCTCCAGCGCGGCAGCGCTGCTGGCCGGAGTGATGCTCGCCAACCACTTTGGACATCTGGGCTGGACGAAGCAGCAGATCCTCGAAGAGGCCTGCCACCGTGAAGGACATCCTGACAACGTAGCTGCTTGCCTGCTGGGCGGCATGACGGCTTCTGCTATGCATAAAAACCATGTAGTTACAGCTACATGTGGAGAAAATCTTAACTGGCACTTGCTGTTAGCGTTGCCATCTGCCAGCCTGGCCACGGAAAAGGCCAGGGCGCTCCTGCCGCCTGCTTACACCCGCGCCGACGCGGTCGCCAACATCCAGAACACGGCCTTGCTGGTCGCGGCCTTCGCGCAGAACCGTCCTGAGCTTCTACGCACAGCGATGCAGGACCGTATTCACCAGCCCTATCGCATGGAGGCGTGTCCGCTGCTGAAGCTGCTTCTGCCACTTAATGGGCATCCCGGAGTGCTGGGCATTGCCCTCAGCGGGGCGGGACCTTCGGTGCTTGTCATCGCCGAGGATGCAAACGCGGCTGGAAAGTTGCCTGAAGTGATTCGTGAAGCTGCAAATGATCCCAGTCTTGAAATACTCCACACTTTCATCGCTCAGGCATCAATTCAAGGCTAAATCTTGGTTTATCAGCAATAAGCCATCGATTGTGAAGATACAAACAAAGTAACACGTTTTATCTGTTACCTAAGATTGCTTTACGAGATGAAAAAACATCCGTACCTTATGCGTGTGGGCAGTTCTGGGGAGGGCTGCTACGCCGCCCGTTGACCTCTTTCATTAGAGGTCCGGGCGTTTGCTCTTTAAGCCTGCGAACTTTTTCCCGCCTGAAACTACCAAAGCCTTTCTGCATCTATTATTGTGAAGATTGCCCAGCCCCGAACGGGTGCCTCGGGGTCACACGCAACTTTGGAGGAAAAATGGCAGGACAGTATGTCACCGATGTAAACGATGCAAACTTTGAAAAAGATGTTCTCCAGTCGGCAGAGCCCGTACTGGTGGACTTCTGGGCTGCCTGGTGCGGTCCGTGCCGTGCACTGGCGCCCGTGGTGGATGAGGTCGCTTCCCAGTACCACGGCAAGCTGAAGGTCATGAAGATGGACGTTGACGCCAATACGGCCACGCCCATGCGCTATGGCATTCGCGGTATTCCTGCATTGTTGCTGTTCAAGGGTGGCAAGGTCGCCGAGCAGATCGTCGGGTACGTCCCCAAGGACACCATCGACAAATCGGTGATCAAGGTCCTGGCTTAGGATTCTGAAGCAAAAGATGCGACCGCGGATTCACGCGGAGAACACGGATCAATCCAATAAAAAATCCGTGTCATCCGCGCAAATCCGCGGTCTTCTTTGTGTCTGCTGCGTCTTCGGCTGGCGCGGGTGAATAGCCGTTACACTTGTCAGTAATGCTCGAGTGGGTGTTCTTCCGCGTGATGATGGTGGCCTTCTTCATTCTGGCCAACAGCTTCTTTGTCGCCGCGGAGTTCGCCATTGTCAGCGTGCGCGAGACGCGCGTGCAGCAGTGGATCTCGCTGGGGCGGCCCGGCGCGCGCACCGTTCTGCAGCTCAAGCACAACATCGACGACTTTCTGCCCGCGGTCCAGCTTGGCGTCACGCTGGCTGCGCTTGCACTGGGCTGGATTGGCGAGCCTGCGCTGGCCGAAGTCATCCTTCACGCCGGGCAGGGCCTTCTCCAGGCGCTGCCTGCGCACGCAGTTGTCTACGCGCATACGATTGCGGTCATCCTCGCCTTTGCGCTCATCACGTACTTCGAGGTGCTGCTGGGCGAGCTTGTGCCAAAGGCGTTGGCGCTCGAGCGCACGGAGCGCATCGCGCTTGCCGTTGCCGGGCCGATGGACGTCTTCATCCGCATCACGCGGCCTGTGATCGCGTTGATGAACGCCTCGGCCACGCAGGTGCTCAGGCTGTTTCGCGCGCCGCTGCGTGGAGAAGGCGCCGTGCACTCGCCGCAGGAGCTGAAGCTGATCGCGACAGCCACGCGCCGCATGGGGTTGCTGCCGGTCTTTCAGGAAGAAATCATCCACCGCGCTATCGAGCTGAACCACGTCACAGTGCGCGAGATCATGACGCCGCGTGGCAAGATATTCTCGCTGCCTGCCAATCTCTCCATCGAGCAGGCCAGCGCGCGGATTGTCGAGGAGCAGCACTCGCGCGTGCCCGTCTACGATCCGGCGGGCGGGCCGGAGCGCATCATCGGCATCGTCTATTCGAAGGACATCTCGCGGCTGATGCACTTTCGCAGCGTAGCGTTGGCGCTGGGAGGCAAAGGCGAGTCCGGCTTGACACTGCGCCAGGTGATGCGTGCGCTGGTTGTCGTGCCGGAGACGAAGCCCGCGATGGAGCTTCTGCAGGAGTTTCAGGAGACGCGCCGCCACATCGCCATCGTCGTCGATGAGTTCGGTACCACCGTAGGCCTCGTGACGGCGGAGGACGCCATCGAGCAACTGGTTGGCGAGTTAGAGGACGAGTTCGACATCGCGTCCAAGTCGTTGCAGCCGCAGACAGCGGGCGTCATGTCGCTCGACGGCACGACGACCCTGCGCGATCTCGACACGCAGCTCCACTGGGGATTTCCACGGGAGAGTGGAGCCGAGACGCTGGCAGGATTTCTGCTGGCGCAGCTTGGACATATCCCGGAAGTGGGCGAGGTTGTCGAATATGGAAGCCGCCGCTTCACCGTGGCCGAGATGGCGGGCCGCCGCATTGCACGCGTCAACGTGGAGACACTGCCTTCTGCTTCACCATCCGTGCCTACGCCAGCCGGAAGCAGGGAAGCGAGCGCATGAGCACACTGCAAACCATGCCAGTGTATCCACTGAGACGGCGCAAGTGGTTCCATCTCTGGTCGCCTCTGCGCCGCGTTTTGCTAACGCTGCCCGTGGTGTGGATTGTGGTGACGATTGTCTTTCTGCTGATTCACATCGTGCCCGGCGACCCCATCGTACAGATGCTCGGCGAGGGCGCAACGGCATCGAACGTTGCCGCACTGCGCCATGCGTATGGCTTCGATGCGCCGCTGCACACGCAGTACATACGCTACTGGAGTGGGCTGATCCATGGCGACATGGGCCAGTCGCTGCGCCTGCATGATTCGGTAACGCACCTTGTCCTGCAACGCTATCCCTACACGTTGGCCCTGACGCTAACTGCGCTCCTGCTTGGCATTGGCTTCTCCGTGCCTGCGGGCGTCTGGTCCGCCGTGCACCTGAACCGCTGGCAGGACCGCACCGCGGGCGTGCTCTCGCTGGTAGGGCTGTCGTTTCCTAATTTTGCACTGGGGCCGATTCTGATTTTGATCTTCTCAATTCAGTTTGGCTGGACGCCGGTTTCGGGAGCGGGCGATGGCACCGCCACAAGCTTTCTCGCGCATCTAATCTTACCGGCCATCACACTTGGGCTGGGGCTCTCGGCAATCCTGACACGCATGGTTCGCACTGCCATGCTGGAGGAGCTGAGCCAGGATTACATTCGCACGGCACGTGCCAAAGGGCTGCCCGAAAGACAGGTTGTTTACCGCCACGCACTGCGAAATGCGCTGATTCCTATTTTGACCATCATCGGTCTTCAGTTTGGCAGCCTGCTTGCAGGAGCTATTGTGACGGAAACTATCTTTAGTTGGCCGGGAATCGGGAGATTGACCTTGTCCGCCATCTCAAACCGCGATTATGCTTTAGTACAAGGCTGCATCCTCGCGGTTGGTCTGACGTACGTTCTGATCAACCTGCTGACCGACGTGGCTTACACGATAGCTAATCCGCGGATTTCCAGCCAATAGGCAATCGAAGGACACTATGAGATCCCTACGACTTGTCCGAGCTTTTGTACCTGCTGTCTTGATGTGCTCTCTGCCCTGTGTTGCGCTTGCCGCAACGGTCGAAACCCAGACCGGACCGCACCGGTCTGAGACACCTGCCACGACTACGACCAGCAGTCCCGTGCAGAACAACCCCTTTACCGGCGCTCTGTCGACCCTCGAGATGCGCGCGCAGGCAACCGTGCCCGACCCCACAACGCCGCCCTCGCGCGAGTTTCACGACGAGCACTACGGCGTCTCGTTCACAGTTCCGGTAGCGTGGGAGCTGACCCGCAAAGACTCCAGCGTCAGCACCTTCAACCTCGACGCACGCAGCGCGCTGCGCAGCACCAGGATGCGCGCCGTGGCGACGATCGATTTCAACCCGCATCCCACATCCACCTTCAGCGGCGCTCTGTTTTACTTCAGCGTGACGCCGGACATCTCCGCGGCGCAGTGCAGCACGCAGGCGACAAAGCTGTCTCCACGCAGGAACGGCACGGCCACGATTGACGGTGTGACCTTCGAGCATGGCTACGATCAGCACGGTGTCATCTGCACCGAAGCGCGCGATGAGATCTTCACGGCCATGCGCGGCAACGCCTGCTACCGCTTCGATATGGTGATCAACACCTACTGCGGCGGCGATGTGAGCGGCGTGCGCGACATCACGCCCGACGAGCTGAACTCGGTCCGCAACCGCATGAAGGCGATTCTGGATTCGGTGCGCTTCGACGCAGACCGCGCCTCACGCTAACTCCTGAAGCTCACGCTCGAATGCTTCGAGCACCTGGTCGCGGCCAAGGTGCTCGACAGCATACGCGCGCGCATTGGCGCCGAGTCTCTGCCTGAGCGCAGCGTTTTCGACGAGCAGGGCCACCGCGGCGTGAAGCGCAGCGCTGTCTTCAGCAGGAACCACGAGCCCGCAGGCCTCATCCGGGCCGCTGCCTTCGACAACATGCGCGACCTGCGTTCCCGCATCAGCCGTGGCGATAACAGGCCGGCCGCTCGAAAGCATTCCGGTCAGCTTCGACGGCATCACCAGGTCCGCCGCCCCGGCGCGCTGTGGCAGCAAGTGGATGTCCGCCGCATTCAAGAGATCGTTCAGCCGCTCGAAGGGCTGAAGCGGCAGCAGGGTCACGTTCGGGCGGCCGGCGACGAGCCCCTCCAGCTGCGGGCGAAACGCCCCATCGCCGCAGAAGACGAAGTGGACGCGCGGGTCCGGCTCAAGCGACCGCGCCAGCGGCGCCAGCAGCTCCAGCCCCTGTTTGGCCCCCATATTGCCCGAGTAGAGGAGAACTATTTTTCCCTCCAACCCCAGTTCACGGAGAAAAACATTGCCTATACTCGGGTCCTGTGGGAAGACAGCATCCACATCCACCCAGTTTGGAAACAGCCGTATACGGTCGCCGGGGACGCCTTTGCTGGCGGCGCGCTCGATCATCTTCGCCGAGATGCTCGACACACGCGAGAAGCCCAGCGTAAACGCCCGCTCCAGCCCGAGAGCCAGGTCATGCGTGAAGCCTTTGGCCGGAAGCAGTCCCAGGTCGAAGGCTGCATCGACCTCAAAGTCCTGCACATGGAGCCATGAGGCCGCACCCGTCGCCGTCGCCGCCGCAAGCGCCAGCGGTGCGCAGAAGAACGTGGGCTCGACCGTGAAGACCACCTCCGGCTTCCAGAAGAGCTGTCGCAGCATCGCAGGCAGGCTGGCCAAAAGAAACGACGCCAGGTGCGCCACGCGCTTCACCCCGGTTGGCTTCGCGGGAACATACAGCGGCGCGCGAAATACCGTTGGCGCGCCCGGCTCGCGCTCCACACGATAAGGCCGCGCGCGGTAGTCCTCACGCACGCTCCACGCTGGATAGTACGGCGGCGCGGCGACCACGCGCACCTCGTGTCCGCGCGCAGCCAGCCACGCGGCCATCTCGCCTGTATATTTTCCGATGCCCGTCAGCTCGGGCGCATAGTTCAAGCCGTAGATGAGGATTCGCACTTACCTGAGTGTAATGGAGCCGGGCTTGCGCTCCCGCCGCTCCGCACTGCATTCTGGGTACGGATGAGCGACACCCTTCAGGTTGGAATCGCCCAGCGCGTGCGGCAGCAGCCGCTGGCCGCGTTTGGGCTCGTGCTGCTGGTGATCTTCATCACCTGCGCACTCTTTGCGCCGTGGCTGGCGCCGTACGACCCGGCACAGCTCAACCTGACCAGCCGCCTGATGTCGCCCTCACCCGCGCACTGGTTCGGCACCGACGCGCTTGGCCGCGACATCCTCTCACGCACCATCTACGGCGCACGCATCTCACTGATCGTCTCGGTCAGCGTCGTCGGCCTGTCGCTCGCCATCGGGCTCGTCGCAGGAGGCATCGCAGGCTTCTACGGTGGCTGGATCGACACGGTGATGAACATCTATGTCACGAATGCATTTATGTCGCTGCCGGGAATCCTGCTCGCGATTGCCTTCGTCGCCTTCATGGGGCCGGGGTTGGGCAACGTCATCCTCGCGCTCGCGATCTCGGGCTGGGTAGGCTACGCGCGTCTGGTGCGCGCGCAGGTGATGGCGGTGAAGGAGCGCGAGTTCGTCGAGGCCGCACGCGCGCTCGGTGCGAGCGACCTGCGCATCATGTGTCGGCACGTGCTGCCGAACATCCTTCAGCCGCTCATCGTGCAGGGAGCCATCGGCATGGCTGGTGCCGTGCTGGCCGAGGCAACGCTCAGCTTCCTCGGCCTGGGCGTGCCACCGCCCGCCGCAAGCTGGGGCTCGATGCTCAACGACGCGCGCGCGCATCTCTTCGACGCACCGCACCTGGTCTTCTTTCCTGCCGTGGCGGTCATGCTGACGGTGCTCAGCTTCAACTTCATCGGCGACGCGCTGCGCGACCTGATGGACCCGCGCACGCGCCTGACTGCGGGGCTCTGACCATGAAGATCGGCGTTATCTCCGACACACACGGCCTGTTGCGCCCGCAGGCACTCGCGGCGCTCGCAGGCGTCGAGCATATTCTCCACGCCGGAGACGTGGGCGACATCGAGATTCTCGATCAGCTTCGCCGCATCGCGCCGGTGACTGCGATTCGTGGCAACGTCGATATCCACGGCCCATGCGCGGAGCTGCCCGCAACGGATTTCGTCGAACTGGCCGGAAAGATCTTCTATCTCGTCCACTCGGTCCACGATCTCGACATCAATCCCGCCGTCGCTGAAGTAGCGGCCGTAGTCAGCGGCCACTCACACCGTCCGTCGATCGAAGAGCGCAACGGCGTCCTCTACGTGAACCCCGGCAGCGCAGGCCCTCGGCGGTTCAACCTGCCGGTGACGGTTGCGCTCGTCGAGATCGCGGAAGAGATAGAAGCGCGCATCGTGCCTCTGGCCATTGTCTGAGCGCATGTTCCGAAACGGGAAAGCATTCCATACGCACAACGCATCTTTCGTTGACCCGCTATCTGCCGCTTCCTAACATGGGGAAGCAAATTACGGGTAAGCGAAAGGGACACGTGCACGGAATCATCTTTTCGGAACTACGCAAGTACGTCGAAGCAAAGACAGGAAACAAAGGCTGGGACGCGCTCACGGCCAGGGCCGGTCTCGGCATGAAGCTCTACACGCCGTTTGGAGCCTACCCTGACGCAGAGGTCGTGGCGCTGGTTACAGCAGCGTCCGAGGTCACTGGCCTTCCCGCCAACACAATCCTCGAGGACTTCGGCGAATTTATCGCGCCGTCGCTCCTGTCGATGTATGGACACCTGCTCGATCCAAAGTGGAAGACGCTCGACGTGCTCGAGCATGTTGAGAACACCGTACACACGGTGGTGCGTGTCAAAAATCAGGGTGCCGCGCCGCCTCAGCTGAAGATCGCACGCACCAGCCCGAGCGAGGCGGTGCTGAAGTACGACTCTCCGCGCAAACTATGCGCCGTCGCGAAGGGAATCGCCAAAGGCGTGGGCAAACACTTCAAGGAGAATCTCTTCATCACAGAGACGCAGTGCATGCACCGCGGCGCGCCGCACTGCACCATCCACTTCCGCACCTGAACAGAAGCGAAGTCATCGCAATTGGAGACGAGCACATCGCGCTGCGATAATGAAGAGGTGCAATCCCTTCCCACACTTCAGGAGCGTCTCGACCAGATTACGCAGAACACGCGCAGACTCGTCCAGCCTGAGCGCCTCGCCATCACCGAGCAGGCCGCCGCTGACCTGTTCCACACCGGCATCGAAGACCGCATCCTCAGGACCGGTGCCCAGGTCCCTGCGTTTACGCTCGAAGACGCGCGCACCGGCAGGCCCATTAGCTCCGCCGATCTGCTCTCCGTAGGCCCGCTCATCGTCAACTTCTTTCGCGGCCGCTGGTGCCCGTACTGCGTGACGGAGCTGGAGACCTGGCGCGATCTTTACCCAGAGGTTCGCAAGCGGGGCGCGCTGCTGGTGGCTATCTCGCCCCAGACCACACGGCAGAATAACTTCGCCATCGAACAGCACGGGCTGCCATTTCCTCTGGTGGCTGACCCCGGCGCGAAGGTTGCCGAAGCATTTGGGCTCGCGTATACCGTCCCCGAGGAGCAGCGCCGCTACTTCCAGTCGATCCTCGTCAACATCCCGTTTAACAATGCCGGCCTGAACTACCGCAACGCCACTGAGGAGAGCTGGCGCCTGCCACTGCCCGGCGTATTCGTCATCGCGCAGGACGGAAAGATTCTCTTCAGCGAAGCCCACGCCGACTTCCGCGTCCGCCCCGAGCCAGCCGACGTGCTGGCGGTTCTGGACAAGCGATAGGGCGGGGAATCGGACGCAAAGAAGCCGGGCGTATGGCCCGGCCCCGATGATGTTTGTGGCTCTAGCGTCTACTGTGGAGCGCTCGGCTGAGGAATGTCCATTCCAGCCGCCGGGATGACCGGATCGATGGCAGACGTGTCTTCAAGCGCGGGCAGCTTGCCCTCGAAGGCGATCTCAAGCACCTGGTCCATCTCCTCGACAAAGTGCAGCTTCATCGCGGTCTTCAGCAGCTCCGGCAGCTCGGCGAGGTCCTTGCGGTTGTCTTCAGGCAGGATCGCCTCGAAGATGCCTGCACGATGCGCCGCCAGCAGCTTCTCCTTCAGGCCGCCGATGGGGAGCACCTTGCCGCGCAGCGTAATCTCGCCCGTCATGGCAATATCGCGCCGCACCTTGATCTTCGTCAACGCACTGGCCAGCGCCGTCGCCAGCGTGATGCCAGCCGATGGGCCGTCCTTCGGGATCGCGCCCTCGGGCACATGGACGTGGATATCCACGTTGCGGTAGAAGTCCTTCGCCAGGCCAAGTTGCGCCGCGCGCGAGCGCACATAGCTGAGCGCCGCCTGCGCTGACTCCTGCATGACCTCACCGAGCTGGCCGGTTGTGGTCAGCTTGCCCTTGCCGTCGAGCACCTGCACCTCGGTCTGGAGGATGGTGCCGCCCATCTCGGTCCACGCAAGGCCGGTCACGAGGCCAACTTCGCTCTTCTCATGCACCTGCGAGTCGCGGAACTTGGCCACACCCAGCAGGTCGGAGAGATTCTCCGCGGTGACAACCTCTTTGTGATCGAGACCATTCTTCACCACGCGCCGCGCAACCTTGCGGCACACATTGCCGATCTCGCGTTCAAGATTTCTGACGCCAGCCTCGCGCGTGTACGCGCGAATAATCTGCTTCAGCGCCTCGTCCTCGAAGACAAGCTGGTCTTCGGTCAGGCCCGTTGCATCGCGCTGCTTCTTGATCAGATACTGCTTGGCGATCTCAAGCTTTTCGAGCTCCGTGTAGCCATGCAGCCGCAGAATCTCCATGCGGTCCTGCAACGGGCCCGGAATCGTATGGAGCACGTTCGCCGTCGCGACAAACAGCACCTGCGAGAGGTCATACTCAACGTCAAGATAGTGGTCCTGGAACGAAGAGTTCTGCTCCGGGTCCAGCACTTCGAGCAGCGCGCTCGCCGGGTCGCCGCGGAAGTCCGAAGCCATCTTGTCGACTTCATCCAGCATGAAGACCGGGTTCTTCGTGCCCGCCTTCTTCATCGACTGGATAATCTGCCCCGGCAGCGCGCCGATGTACGTGCGCCGATGCCCGCGAATCTCAGCCTCATCGCGCACACCGCCCAGCGACATGCGAACGAACTTGCGCCCTGTGGCCTTCGCGATCGACATGCCCAGCGAGGTCTTGCCCACGCCCGGAGGTCCAACGAAGCAGAGAATCGAACCCTTGGGGTTCTTCACCAACTGCCGTACGGCAAGAAACTCAAGGATGCGCTCCTTAATCTTTTCCAGTCCATAGTGGTCTTCGTTCAAAATCTGCTCGGCATGATCGATCGAGCGGATCTCCTTCGAACGCTTCTTCCACGGCACCGCCAGCAGCCAGTCCAGATAGTTGCGCGAGACGGTCGATTCAGCCGACATCGGCGGCATCGCTTCAAGCTTCTTCAGCTCCTGCGTGGCCTTGTCCTGCACGTCCTTCGGCATGCCCGCCGCTTCAATCTTCTTCTTCAGCTCATCGAACTCGGACTTCTCGCCGCGGCCCAGCTCCTTCTGGATGGCCTTGATCTTTTCGTTGAGGTAATACTCTTTCTGCGCCTTCTCCATCTGCCGCTTCACGCGCGACTGGATGGTACGGTCCATGTTCAACTTTTCGATAGCCACGTCGAGTACGTCGGCCACCTTCGCCAGCCGCGCCTCAGGGTCGAAGACCTCGAGCAACTGCTGCTTCTCTTCGATGGAAAGCTGAAGATTGGCGGCGATGGTGTCAGCCAGCTTCGAGGGCTCGTCCGCGCGCACGCCTGCGGCCATGGTCTCGTAGTTGAGCGACTGCTGCAGCTTCACATACTGCTCGAAGAGCGAATGGACGCGCTGCGTCAACTGCTCCACCTGCGGCGTCGGATCGAGCTGCGTCTTACCGGTACGTACGGTTGCGACGAAGAAGCCGTCGGTGTCGTTCACCTCAGTCGAACGCGCCCGTTCAATACCTTCAACCAGCACTTTGATATTGCCGTCCGGCATCTTCACGCTCTGGACGATGTTGCCGATCGTGCCGGTCTCATAGATATCTTCCGCCGTTGGTTCATCGACCGAGGCGTCGTGCTGCGTGGCGAGAAAGATCTTGCGGTCGCCCGAGAGCGCCTCTTCCAGCGCGCGCACACTGGACTCGCGGCCCACGACGAACGGCGTCATCATGTGGGGAAAGATGACCATGTCGCGGATGGGCATCATGGGGAGCTTGCGGACTTCACCGTCCAACGGGTTTTTGCTTTGGTTTGCCATCACTCTCCAGAATTAGACGTAACTACGCGGTGAACGATGCACAGCTGCCGGCTTCAGGTGATTGTAATGCTTCGCGCGCCTGCGGATGTCCCACGAAAGTGCACCTTCGTGCATGTGCTGGGATCGCCCTACGCTGTCAGCAACTTGCGTGCCATCACCAAGGGGAAGAGAGCGGTTTAGCCCGCTTTTTCCAGAAGCAGCGGCAGCGTCAGGCTGTGCTTCTTCACCATCTCCGCAGTGATCGTCAGCTCCTTGACCTTCTTGTTGCCGGGAACGTAGTACATCAGGTCCAGCATCAGCTCTTCGAGAATCATGCGTAGCCCGCGCGCGCCAACCTTGCGCTCAAGCGCCTCGCGTGCGATCTCTCGCGCGGCCTCTTCGGTGAAGATCACCTTCACGCCTTCGTAGTCGAACAGGCGTGTGTACTGCTTCAGAATCGCATTCCGCGGCTTGGTCAGAATTTCGATCAGCGCCGCCTCGTCCAGCTCATCGAGAATGCCCAGAACCGGTAGACGTCCGACAAACTCAGGAATCAGTCCGTACTTCAGCAGGTCTTGCGGCTCAGCCTGGCGCAGCAACTCGGCGTCGCGTTGAGCGCGAATCGGAGTGACTTCGCCATCCTTGGCTTCCTGCTCGGCAATCGCCTTGAAACCCAGCGCCTTCTTACCCACACGCCGCGCGATCACCTTTTCGAGGCCGACAAATGCGCCGCCACAGATAAAGAGGATGTTCGTCGTATCAACAGCGGTGAACTCTTGGTGAGGATGTTTGCGTCCGCCCTGCGGAGGAACGTTTGCCACCGTACCCTCAAGCAGCTTCAAAAGCGCCTGCTGCACGCCTTCGCCCGAAACGTCGCGCGTGATGGACGGGTTCTCGTCCTTGCGGCCGATCTTGTCGATCTCGTCGATATAGATGATGCCGCTCTGCGCGCGCTGCACATCGCCATCAGCGGCCTGCAGCAGCTTCAAAATAATGTTCTCGACATCCTCGCCAACATAGCCAGCTTCGGTCAGCGTAGTTGCATCCACGATGGCGAACGGTACATCGAGCATCTTCGCCATGGTCTGCGCCAGCAGCGTCTTGCCCGACCCCGTCGGCCCCACCAGCAGGATGTTCGATTTCGAAAGCTCCACATCGTTCGCGCGTGTCTTATTCATCTGGATGCGCTTGTAGTGGTTGTAGACCGCGACGGCCAGTTTCTTCTTCGTCTGTTCCTGCCCGATCACGTACTCGTCGAGAAACGCCTTCACTTCCTGCGGCTTAGGCAGGTGAGCGGGCGCCGCGCCAGGCTGCGTCTCCGTGCGGTCATCTTCGAGGATCGAGTTGCACACCGCGACGCACTCATCGCAGATGTAGGCACGCGGATAGTCCGAAGGCGAAGAGATCAGCTTCGCAACGGCATCCTGGGATTTGTGGCAGAAAGAACAGCGAAGTGATTCGTCTGTGCCCCGTGGTGTTTTCATACGTGCAGCAACTCCTGTCCGAACAGCGGGCCTTCCTCAACAAAGTTTACACCTGTTTTACTCAGCGGCGTGGCGCCATGGGTGACCAACGCTATACATCGAAATGGTCATAAAATTGCCACGAGACAGTGGCGCAGCTTGTTGGCGCAAGGGAAGCGATAAGTGATGACTAAATATCTGTATGGCCGATAGCGCAGGTTTTTGGTAGAAAGTTGTTGGCAATTATTACATTTGACAGGGAGGCTCATGCAAGTTCGAGCAACAGTATCAGCGAGTGAGATGCAGGAAGCTGCGCGACTTTCACGCCCGCGACGTTTTTGGCTGCGGTTCTTTGCGGCAAATTGGTACGCAACTGCGCTATGTGTTATTGCACTTGGAGCAGGTATCAACGCACTTATTCATCACGAGCAGGTGAAGTGGGATGTTATGGGAATGCTTCTTGCCATAGGTGGCGGCTTCATTGGTTTCTCATGGTATCGATGGAACGCTGCTTTGGCGAAAGCTGCTCAAAACGCAAGTGCCCGTTCGGGAACGCTCTCCCTGGATGCGGACGGAGTCAGAACTCAACTTGCCAGTGGAACATCAACATTCCTTCCGTGGTCAACCTATAGCAAATGGACCGAGGGAACGAGTGTGTTTTTGTTGACCGGAAATGATGGCGCAACGGTTGTCCCAATTGATGACGGGAACCGCGATGCCATTCGATCCCTATTGACGAGCAATATTAGCTGAAGTGACGGGGCTAGTGGATGCGTTACAAGCCCCGTCTTAGCTTACGTGCGTGGCCGGTCGATGATGTCGTCGATGATGCCGTACTCCTTGGCCTGCGCCGCAGTCATGATGAAGTCGCGGTCCGTGTCGCGCTCGATGCGTTCCAGCGTCTGGCCGGTGTGTTTGGCCTGGATGCGGTTCATCACCTCGCGCAGGCGAAGAATCTCGCGCGCCTGGATGTCGATCTCCGTCGCCTGGCCGCTGATGCCGCCGCCCATCACGAGCGGCTGGTGGATCAGGATGCGCGAGTTGGGCAGGGCAAACCGTTTGCCCTGTTTGCCCGCCATCAGCAGAAACGCTCCCATGCTGGCAGCCTGGCCGATGCAGAACGTTACCACATCGTTCTTGATGTACTGCATCGTGTCGTAGATTGCCATGCCCGCCGTGATCGAGCCGCCGGGCGAGTTGATATAGAGCTGAATGTCCTTCTCCGGGTCCTCGCCGCTCAGAAACAGCATCTGCGCAATGATGACATTGGCAATGTTGTCGTCAATCGGCGTTCCCAGGAAGATGATGTTGTCGCGCAGCAGACGGCTGTAGATGTCGTAGGCGCGTTCGCCCCGGCTCGTCTGCTCGATAACCATCGGTACCAGTCCCATAGCACTCTCTCTCTTTGTGTTGGTGCAGTCTGATGATTGAAAGCCCCGCTGCTATGAGGCCAGCTTCTCGTAAAGCACGTTGCCCGTCTTCTCGCGGCGAATCTGCTCACGCATCCGCTCCAGTGTGCCTTCCTTCTGCATCCGTTCACGCAGCGCATCGAGCGGCTCACGCGACTGGATCGAGTACATCAGCAGCTCGCGCTCCATCTCATCGTCCGAGACAGTCACGTTCTCGGCCTCCGCGATGCGATCCAAAATCATCGAAGCCTTCACTTCGTTGATCGCCTGATCTCGCTGAGCAGCGCGCAGACGTCCGAAGTCGAGCTTGCGCATCTCCTCTGCGGTCATGCCCTGCTGCGCCAGCGCGCGCAGTCCGCGGTCCAGCCGCGCCTCGATCTGCTGCTGCACAAACGCCTCAGGAACAGGGAACTGGTAGCGCGCAATCAGCCCATCGAGCATCTTGTCCTTCGCGCCGGTCTCAAGCGAGCGCTTCTTGCGGTCCTGCGCATACTCGCGCAGCTTCGTCTCGAAGTCGCCCCAGTTCTCATAGTTGCCAAGCTGCTTGGCAAACTCATCGTCGCGCTCCGGGTAGGTCTTGCGCTTGATGCCCTTGATGGTCACGTCGTAGCTGACAGTCTGACCCGCCAGGCGCCGATCGCCGAACTCCGCCGGATAGTCCACTTCAAACTTCAGCTCCTGCCCCGGCTTTGCTCCGCGCAGGCTCTCGTTGAAGGCAGGCAGCGTATTCTTGCCGCCAATCTCAACCAGCACATCTTCGCCGGTGATGGGCTCGGTCTTCGAAGCATTCTCGACGCCATCTTCCGTCACGGTCTGGGCCAGGTCGCGCACCTCGCCGGTGAACTGGATCTCCGCCCAGTCGCCATCGACCAGCGCGCGGTCTTCCTCGACCGGCTCAACCGTCGCATGGCCATCGAGCACGCGATCCAGCTCGGAGGCAAACTCATCGTCGGTCAACGCAACCTCAGGCTTCGTCACCGTGACGCTCTCATAGCCTGCGATATCGAACTCCGGCGCAACCTCAAACGCAGCTTTGAACTTGAGCGGCTGCCCATCGGCAAGCTGCAGATCGAGCAACTGCGGCTCCGAGATCGGGCGCAGCTTCCGCTCATCGATCGCATTGCGGAAGCGCTCCGACACCAGGCCCTCCAGCACCTCCTGCCGAATGTCCTTGGCGAACTTCGAGCGGACCAGCGACTCCGGCACCTTGCCCGCGCGGAAGCCGGGAATGCGGGCCAGCTTCTGATAGCGCTTCACGACGCGTTGGAACGCCTTGGAAACCTCATCGGCGCCGGCTTCCACTTCAATCTCGCGGGCCAGTTCGGGGTTCAGGGCAGGAGCATGGTGATGCTCATGCTCGTGGTCATGGTCGTGGGTGTGCTCGTGCGTGTGTGCCGCTTCAGGCTGCTGCTCGGCAGTCTCGTTTGTGTCTGTCATCTCAGTTGGGGTCAAAACCTTGCCTTCCAATAGCGTTTGTCTATGCCAAACCGCTGCTCCAATCGAGTGCAGCGGACGGTCTACGCCTCTCTATTACTCTACGGGTCTTCGTTGTGGAGGGTCAAACCAGACGCAGAGCTAAAACTGTCCGCTTCCCGCCGCTACCAGCGGAAAGATCTCAAGCCGTATCTTCCATTGCACCGACTGGCCTGGTTCCAGCACAGCCATCCCCGTGTCCTCATCCTTGCCCCACTCCCCGCCGAAGGGGTCGTCATAGTTCATAGCGGGGTCAATTACAACGTAGGTAGCTTTCGCCGGCGAGTAGACATGCACTGCTTTGATGGACGAGGTCACTGCCGTAATCCGCAGCCCAAACCCGCTCACCGTGTCGCGCAGCTCAATGGTCGGCCCGTTGTCGAGCAGGCCCGGCTTGAGATGCACGAACGTGTCATCCAGAGAGAGTGTTCCCAGCGGCGCGCCTTCCGGCTTGGTGAAATCATACGCAGTGCCGTCCGCCGACAGAAGCTTTCCGCTTGGCAATCTGGTCCGCGCATTTTCTTCCACACGCATACTGTTCGGCAGCTTCAGCATAGCCTTCTCGCGGTTGCCGCTCACGATTTGAAACTTCGGATGCCAACCAAGCCCGATCGGCTCCGCTTCGTTGCCAACATTGCGCGCCGTGATGTTGATCTCAATCGACCGTCCGCCCAGCTGCACCATCGTGGTCACGTCGGTCTTCGACAGCCATTGCCCATCGAACGAATCGGCGTGGAACCGCGCCGTCGAAGCGCCGCCGTCCGGCATAACTGTTGCGTGCACTTCGCTTGATGCCACCGGTAGCAACAACCCTCCGAAAGAAGCGGCAGAGTGTCCCGGTTGATTGTCATCATTCGGCAGCACAAGCCTGTGACCGTGCCACGACGTCGTCACACTCGCCCCGTTCTCTGAAGCTGCGCCTGAAATCTGTCCGTCCCACGGGGCTTCGATTGCCGCGCCCAGCGTCATTCCGGCTCCGGGCTTGTCCGGATCGTCCAGCAGCTTTGCCGCCTCGTCCAGCGGAGGCGAAGCCAGCAGGTCAACTTCTCCACGGTCTGGAAGATAGGCTTTGATCTGAAGAACACTCATCCCGCGGCCCGGCAGCAGCGTGGCCGACGTGAACTCCGGCCCCGCATCTCCCGGCAGTGGCGAGCGCTGCAACACCACGACATCCTGTCCGCCAGGCCGTATGGCCTGCGGTTCTGGTGCGGACGGAACGCCCCGTATCTCTGCCTTCAGCCGTGCGAAGTGTCCCTTCCTGTGTTCGTGCCAGCCCACAGCCAGGCCAACCACCACCAGAATCACCACAACAATCGTCAGAATTCCCGAACGCACCGCGCCCTGCCACACGCGGTCGCGCCAGCTCGCCAGGCCCTTCCGCAACAGGTTCGTATACATTCTGCTTAATCTTGGATCTTCCAACGCCTCACCCGATCAATCTTTGCAATCGATTCATTCTACGCAGTCAGCAAAAGCCTTGTCCCTGCAACCGAATCTTCTAAGATGCCACTATCATGGGATCAGTGGCACCCTCCAAAGTACAAAAGACAGCCAGCGTTCTGAAGCAGCTTGACGAAGCCATCGTCAACTGCGAACTCTGCCCGCGTCTGCGCGAATACTGCCAGCGCATCGCCCAAACCAAACGCCGCGCCTACCAGGATCAAACCTACTGGGGGCGCCCCGTTCCTGGTTTTGGCGACCTTCATCCCCGAATCCTCGTCCTCGGCCTCGCACCCGGAGCGCACGGCGCCAACCGCACCGGCCGCATGTTCACCGGCGACGGCTCCGGATACTTCATGTATCCCGTTCTCTATGACGCAGGATTGGCCAATCAGCCTACAGCCGTCAGCCGTGACGACGGCCTTAAACTGCATCACACGCGTATTCTCTCCATCGTCCGTTGCGCGCCACCGGCGGACAAGCCCACGCCTGCAGAGATACGCAACTGTGCCCCGTATCTGGCACGCGAAATCGACGCGCTGCCCACCGTCCGCGTCGTTCTTTGTCTTGGAAAGATTGCCTTCGACAGCTATCTCTCGTACCTGCATCGTGCCGGCGTCATCTCCCGCAAGTCGGAGTACAAATTTGCCCACGCCGCCGAATACGCGCTGCCCAACGGCGTCCAGCTCCTCGCCTCGTATCATCCGTCCCTGCGCAACACCAACACCGGCCGTTTGGACCGCACCATGTTTCTGAGCATCTTCATGCGGGCAAGGGAACTGGCTGGTCTCGACGCCTGAGCATCGCTCTTTTCCGACACAGCCCACGAGGCAACCACAGCCGGGCCAAAGATCATCGCACCAAATCCAACCATCACCAGAATGTCTGTCACGCGGGAACCTCAACGCCCACTCTAGCGTGACGCCAACCCTTTGGATGGCATTCCTTGCACCAGAACAGCCTTCGACATTACTCACGGTGGTTCACATTCGGAGCCAACCACCTATCCCGCAGGCGAATCCAACACAACAGAAGGAGATAACACAAGCATGAGCGCAAAAAACTACTGGCTTGCATTTGGCATCGGAGTGAGCACCGGAGCAGCGCTCGCGCTTCTCTATGCTCCGCAGTCCGGTGTCAGGACGCGCAGACGTTTGCGCAAGAGCGTCAACAACGCCGGCGACTATCTCCTGGACGCTGGAGATTACCTGAAATCCCAGGCAGAACATTTCGCCGAAGAAGCCCAGAAAGCCATCAAACATACAAAGAAACAGGTGGACTCTGTGGTCGACAAGACCGGCGATCTCGTCGCCGATACGGTGAAGTCTGCACGAATGATCATCTGAGCCAAAAGTTCTCTCAGAAAGCGAACATCCCGGCCATAGCGCCGGGATGTTCGTCTTTCCAATTGCTTTTCTGTTTTACACCGCGGTCAACGCAAACCCCGACACCTTCTCCTCGCCATCGGACGAGATCGGCCGATAGAACAAGGCGTTGTTGTCGAGATACACCTCCAGGAACGCAGGCCGCTGCGTGATGCCGCCGGCGATCAGCGCCTCCGACAGCGGATCTTCGACGTACTTCTGCAACGCCCTCCGCAGAGGCCGCGCGCCATACGTCCTGTCCGATGCCGTCTTCTCGATGATCCACCGCTTCGCATCGTCGGTCACCGAGATCGTGATCGACTTGTGCACCAGGTTCGTGTTCAACTGCTGCACCAGCAGCTCGAGAATCTGCATCAGGTCCTGGTCCGAAAGCGACGTGAAGATGATGATCTCGTCCAGACGGTTCAGGAACTCCGGGTTGAAGGTGCGCTTCACCTCGCCCCGCACCAGCTCCTCCATCTTGTCGAGCACCATGTCTTCCTTCTCGCTCTGGAAGCCCAGTCCCTGCCGCTTCTGCAGGTGCTTGGCCCCGATGTTCGAGGTCATGATGATGATCGTGTTCTTGTAATCGACCGTGTTGCCGAGCCCATCGGTCAACTGTCCGTCTTCAAACACCTGCAGCAGCAGGTTGAAGACATCCGGATGCGCCTTCTCGATCTCGTCCAGCAGCACCACGCAGTACGGATTGCGCTTCACGCGCTCCGTAAGCTGACCGCCCTCTTCGTAGCCCACATATCCCGGAGGCGAGCCAATCAGCTTCGACACCGAATGCTTCTCCATGAACTCCGACATATCGAACCGGATCAGCGACTTCTCCGAGCCGAACAGGAACTGCGCCAGCGTGCGCGCCATCTCCGTCTTGCCCACGCCCGTCGGCCCCAGGAACAGGAAGCTGCCAATCGGCCGCGCCGGGCTCTTCAACCCTGCACGCGAACGCCGAATCGCGCGCGCCAGCGCCGAGATCGCCTTGTCCTGCGAGATCACGCGCTTGTGCAGCTCTTCCTCGACGCGCAGCAGCCGCTGCGTCTCTTCTTCCTTCAGAGACGTAATCGGCACGCCGGTCCAGCGGCTTACCACGTCCTCGATGTCCTCGCGCGTCACAATGCCCGCCGAAGAATCATCGAGATGATACTTGTCCCGCAGCGCGCGCAGGTTCTCGCGCTCCTTGCGCTCCTCGTCCGAGTAGAACCGCGCCTTCTCGAACTCGTGGTTCGCAATCGCGTTCTCCATGCGGTGCACGATGAACTTGATGCGCTTCTGCACCTCGGTGATCTCTTCCGGCATCGAGGTCTGGCGCAGCTTCACGCGCGCCCCCGCCTCGTCGATCAGGTCGATGGCCTTGTCCGGAAGAAAACGATCAGGAATGTAGCGGCTCGAGTGCGCCACCGAGAAGCCAATCGCGTCGTCCGTATAGCTGACGGCGTGGAACTTCTCATACTTCTCCTTGATCCCCATAATGATCTTGACCGCGTCTTCTTCCGAAGGCGGCGGCACCTTCACAGCCTGGAAACGCCGCTCCAGCGATCGGTCCTTCTCGATCGACTTGCGATACTCCGCCGGAGTCGTCGCGCCGATGCACTGAATCTCGCCGCGGCTCAACGCAGGCTTCAGAATATTCGCGGCATCAAGCGAGCCTTCCGCCGAACCAGCACCCACCAGCGTGTGCAGCTCATCGATGAACACGATAGCGTTCTGGTTCTCCATCAGCTCTTTCATGATGGTCTTCAGCCGCTCTTCAAACTGTCCGCGATACTTCGTTCCCGCAACGATCAGCGACAGGTCCAGCGCCAGCACCCGCTTGTCCGCGAGAAAGCTCGGCACCTCGCCGTCGGCGATCTTCTGCGCCAGCCCTTCGACGATGGCCGTTTTGCCAACGCCCGGCTCGCCAATCAGCACAGGATTGTTCTTCGTCCTGCGGCACAGAATCTGAATCACGCGGTCCACTTCTGCATCCCGTCCCACCAGCGGATCAAGCTGCTGGTCCATGGCAGACTGCGTAAGGTCCCGTGAGAACTCCGACAGCATACTCTGCTCACCGCGCTGAGCCTTGCTACTCTGTGACGTCGGGGCCTTCTCCTGCGTTGTCCGCTGCAGCTCCTCGCGGATTGCAGGCAGCCTCAACCCGCGCTCCTGCAGAATCTCCGCCGCGAAGCACTTCTCCTCGCGCAGCAGCCCCAGCAGCAGATGCTCCGTTCCAATATGTTTATGCGAAAGCCGCTCAGCTTCTTCCGCGGCATACGCCAGCACGCGCTTGCACTCATTCGAGAGCGGCAGATCGACCGAAGTCGAAACCTTCTCCCGAATCGTGGTATGTCCTTCAATCTGCTTTCGAATCGATTCCACCGACGCATGCGAACGCAAAAAGCGGTTCGTCAGCGCCTTGTCCTCCCGCAGTAGCCCCAGCAACAGGTGCTCCGTCTCGATATACGGCGAACCAAACTGGCTCGCTTCATATCGGGCGAAGAAGATCACCCGCCGCGCCTTCTCCGTATAGCGTTCGAACATGTTCCCCCTTCAAGCCCCAGCCACCTCGCAGCCCGAAGGCCGCCTGGCGCCGTCGTACCTTACCGTCTCCGTGCCGCGTGCTCTCGAAGACCCATCAGGCTGCTCCAAATGCCGAAGCAACCTGTACTTCTCCCTCTAGTCTAGTCTTCAACACAATCCCCGAGAAAATCCCTCGAAAGTTATGCATACCCTAGCATCTTTTTAGATGAAGCCTGTGCAAAAAAAGCACCAAACCTGATGCAGCTCTTCGGTAACTACTCCCGCGCCTCGGTCAGCCGCCCACCGCGGAGCCGCAGCATCCGGCCGCATCGCCCTGCAAATTCAAGGCTATGGGTCACAATCACGCTGGTCAGCCCGTGCGCCTCATGCAGCCGCTGAATCAGCGAAAACACCGCCTCCGCCGTCTTTGCATCCAGGTCGCCCGTCGGCTCGTCCGCCAGCAGAATCCCCGGCTCCGTCACCAGCGCCCGCGCCAGCGACACCCGCTGCTGCTCGCCTCCGCTCAGCTCACCCGACCGATGCTCCGCCCGCCCAGCCAGCCCCACCTCATCCAGCCACGTCCGAGCCCGTTCCAGCGCCGAAGTCCGACCCATCCCCCGAGCCAGCAAAGGCATAGCCACATTCTCCGCCGCCGTAAACTCCGGCAGCAGATAGTGAAACTGCCACACATACCCCACATCACGATTACGAAAATCAGCCGCCTGCTTCAGCGTCAGCCTGCTGACACATAGGTCCCGGCACCAAACCTCGCCCGCCGTAGGTTTGTCGAGTGCAGCCAGCAGATGCAGCAGGGAACTCTTGCCCGCGCCACTCTCACCGACGATCGCAACCATCTCCCCGGCATGAATCTCCAGATCAAGCCCACGAAACAGCTCCAGCGCCGCGCCACCAGCCTTGTCGGAGACAGCCGCATAAGCCTTCGTCAACCCGACAGCGCGCAACACCACCGTCTCGCCGGCAGCCGACAGCGGCTCGAGCGAACCTTCGTACTTCACCTGATCACTCATAGAATCTCGTCTTTTTCTTTACGCATGTTCGCAGCCTGTAAATCCTTATTTTCTGCTCGACAAGTAAACCATGAGCAAGGCGCTCATCAACTGCAACGTGATAACGGCGACAGCAAGGATCCAGATAACAAATGGCGGCTTAAGAATGATTTGTTTGAATGAAAGGCGATTAGCTTCTGCAGAGCGTCCGAAACGGGAACTTGCTAAGTATGCGAACGCAAAGGAAGCAGCAGCAGCGAATACTATGCCGCTGCTTCTTACGAATCCGAAAGGGATTGGTGCAAGCAGCGTCGCACTGTAGAGCATCGGCAACATGCAAATCTCACATAGAAAAGCTCCCCACTTGACCAATCTATGTTTGACCACGCTCTGTGCTGGAAAAGCATCACTCATACCGCAAAGCCTCCGCGGGCAGCACCTTCGCCGCGCTCCTGCTCGGATAAATCGTAGCCAGCAGACTCACCCCAAGCGACACCGCCCCCACCAGCACCGCATGCCACAGCTTCGGCGCAAACGGCAGATAGTCGATCGAGTACACCTGCGCGTCCAGATGAATAAACCGATAGTGCCCGCCCATCCAGCTCAGTGCGTAGCCCGCGATCAGCCCAATCACAGTACCGATCACGCTGATGAGCAAGCCCTGCATCAGGAAAATCCGCCGCACCTGCTCCGCGCGCACGCCGAAGCTCATCATCACGGCAATGTCCTTGGTCTTCTCCATCACCATCATGGTCAGGGCAATCAGAATATTCAGCGCGGCGACCGCCACAATCAGCGCCAGCACGATGAACGTCACCACCTGCTCCAGCTTCAGCGCGCGAAACAGCTCGCGATTGTCCTGCATCCAGTTCGTCGTCTGAAACCCCGGCCCGGCCATCGCCTCAATCACGCGGCTAATCCTGTCCGCGTTGTACAGATCATCCACCTTGAAGCTGATGACCGAGATCAAATCCGGCTCCGAGAACAGACTCTGCGCATCCGTCAGCCGCGCAAACGCATAGCTCGAGTCGTACTGATAGAACCCCGACTTGAATATCCCCACGACCTGAAACGTCCTGTACTTCGGCACCAGCCCCAGCGGCGTCAACTCGCCTTGCGGACTCGTCACCAGCACCGAATCCCCCACCTGCGCCCCAAGCGTCTCCGCCAGGTCACTACCAATCACAATCGGAGGAATCGCCCGAGACCCGCTGACCTGACTCGCTGACTCGCTGACTTGCTGACCTGCTGACTCGCTGTTCTCCGGCTCCAACTCCGCAGCCGACCCCACCTTCACCGACTGCAACAAATCACTCACCGTCTCCTCATCCTTCGGGATAACACCCTTAATCAGAGCCCCGCCACTGCGCACCCCACGCGACACCAGCACCTGCCCATACAGCCCCGGAGCCGCAGCCGTCACATGCGGCACATGCCGCAGCTTCTCGAGCAAAGGCCGCCAGTCCCGAATGCCATCTCCCGCCACGCGCATCAGGCTCACATGCGCGGTCGACCCAATCAGCCGCGATTGCAAATCGCGCTCCATCCCATTCGTAATCGCCAGCGCAATAATCAGCGAAGCCACGCCCGCAGCCACACCAATCACGCTGATCAGCGTAATGACGCCGACCACAGCCTGCCGCCGCTTCGCCCGCAGATACCGCGCCGCAATGAAAAGCTCAAATCGCATCGAATTCCCAGCTTACTACCCTTGGCATCGACGTAACGCAGCGGCACTGTCGCTTGCATTTCCATTCCGCAGCGTAGCGGAGGAATCTGCTTTTGGTTTTCTGGTTGCATGCACACACCCGATCAAAAAAACTCCTACCGCATCACCTTCGGCAGATTCCAATGCTGCCACACCGCCAGCATCCTCACCACAAAGCAAGCCGCCGCACCCAGGCTCATCGCCAGCCCGCGCGGCATCTTCACTCGCAAGGCACCCAGCATCACCACAGCCCCCACCAGCGCCGCCGCCGCATACACATCCGAGTTCAGCACCGCAGGGACCTTCGCCAGCAGAACGTCCCGCACCGTGCCCCCGCCCGCTCCCGTCACCACACCCATCATCACCGCAAGCAGAGGAGTAATCCCGAACTCCAGCGCTTTGTCCGCCCCAGCCACGGCAAACAACGCCAACCCGGCCGCATCCAGCGTAATCAACAGATGCGCAGGCACGTCCTGAATCAGCCCATGAAAGCAAAACACCGCGCCGCCGCCTGCAAACGCCGTCGCGCCATACCGCCAGTCACGGATACTGTTCGGCGGAACCGCCCCGATCAGCAGATCGCGGATCGTGCCGCCGCCCAGCGCCGTCACAAACGCCAGCACCATCAGGCCAAAGACATCCAGCCCCGCGTTGATTCCAGCCAGCGCACCCTCAACCGCAAACACAAACGTGCCGATCAGGTCGATCACCAGCAGCAGCACATCCTGCCTGTATTGCGGAAACAGCCCGGTCAGCCACGCCCGCAGCCGGATCCACATCAGCGCACGACCGCCTTCACCGCCGCCATATTGTCATAGCGGTCATACACACGCACGGCAATGATGTGCTCCTTCGGATTCGCCACCGGCGTCGTCGCGGCCGGCACGTCGGCAACAAAGTCATACCGCTCAATCTGTGAGTCCGAGATCTTCCCAACCGGCTCCAAAAACTGCCACGGTCCCGCATCCACCGAGTACTCCGCATGAGCAATGGGCGAGGTCGCATCCCGCGCCTCAAGCTTCGCATGAATCTTCAATCCACCGGCCCCGCCGCCTTCCATCGTCGCGGTCAAAACCCCAGGCACCGGCGGAGTCGTATCGACCACAAACACCTCGCTCACCCGCTCACCGGTCAGAGCCTCGCTCGCCGTGTGCGAAGGCGCATCGCTCGCAACGACCTTCAGCTCATAACTCCCATCCGGCAGCAGCGCTGCATCGAAGCTGTAGTAGCTCTCCGCGATCCTGTCCTTCAGCAGCCGCCAGTTCGACTCACCCACTCCGCGATACCACACCGCATATTCCAGATCGTCGCCATTCTCATCATGCGCCGCCCATCGCACCGTGATGGCCGTCTTGTCCTTCTGCGCCAGCAGCGGAGTCGCGCTCGCCTCAGGCGTAAGGTTCACCACCTGCGCCGCCGCAGAAGGGAACGCCACCTGCACCGTCCCATTCATCTGCGCAGCCGGCGGAGCCATCCGCGCTCCAGCCTGCACCATCACCTCATCCACCACCGGAGCGACATTCTTTGTCAGGTAATTCAACCCGATCGCATCCAGCGACCCACCCTGATGCAGCTCCGCCTTCCACTGCACATACCGTCCCGAAGGAGCCGCGACCGCGCCATCTGCCGCAACCCGCGTCCAGTCGCTCCATCCCATCACGGGATTCTCAACATTGCCGCTGCGCACAAACAGATCAAAGCCCGCCGTACTCCCACGCACCTCCGCGCGTCCCCACTCGGAGAACTCCTTCGCATCAAACACCTGGCTCGTATACGTTGCATTCGGCGCCGCCACATCGCCCAGCACGAATACCTTCCCGCTATTGCTCGTCGCCACCAGCAGCCCATCCTTCTCCGCTGCGAACGCCATGCCCTGCGAAGCCTCCAGGTGCGCCACATCGGTGAACTGACCGTCGCCGTCCGTATTCACGCGATACACGCGCCCGCGATTGCCCGTAGCCGCCAGCAACTCGCCGTTGTGAACAGCCAGCGCATACACCACGTCATCCTTGAGCGTCAGCAACTTCATCGGAGTGCCGTCCGGCGCAATCTTATAAATCTCGCTCCCATCCGGCACCAGCGTGTTCGTCCCGGCAGCCGAAGCCGATCCCGGCTGCGAGAACGTAATCGTTATCCCCACCGTCCCCGTCACCGGCAGAGGCGGCAGCGGAGCACGCCCCGTCCCCACGCCCGCCGCATACACATTGCCCGCCGCATCCATCGCCAGCGAAGTAATCTCGCGCCGCGTCGCCGCATACACCGCAAACGGCTTCGCATCGCGCGCCGTCGTCGAGATCTTGTAGATCACACCCGACCCATCGCTGCCCGCCCACAGCGTCCCATCCGGCGCCATCAGCAGGCAGCGAATATGCTGGTCCGCCGTCTTGAACAGCACCTCCGCCTTGCCGCCACCGGCAGGCACCCGATACACCACGGCAGGCGCGCCCGCAGCCACATACGCCGCGCCGTCCTTGCCCGCAGCCAGGCCCCAAAGATACTTCGGCTTCTCCTCCGTCGTAGAAGGATCAAACAACACCGTAGCCGCGCCACCACCAGCGGGAACCTTGTACACCTTCCCATCCGGAGAAGTCGCCGCCAGCACGCTTCCATCCGGCAGCACAGTCAGCGCCTGCACAGCCAGTTCTTTACTCTCGAATATCTGCGTCGCCTTCCCATCCGGCGAGACGCGCATCACCGCCGCCGAGCCCGCAGCCGTTCCACCCATCCCCACATAGGCGTTGCCCGCCGAATCCGTCCCCATCGCCCAGACGTAATTCTTGCCCGTCGCATAGAGCAGGGAAGTCGCCGGTCCAGCCTCCAGCCTTCCATCGCTTCTGATTGCAACGCCGTCAGTCGAGCCCTTCTCCATCTCGTCGTAGCTGTTCACACTCCACAGCTTCGTTCCCTGAGCATGAGCCAGAACCGGCAGCAACGTGACACCCAACACAAACCCAGCAGCAAAAACCCGTCGCATCATCGTGAATCGAGTCTAAAACAAGCGGCCCGTATAGAAGAAAGCTCGTCACAAAACAACGACCACGGATTGCGCGGATAGACACGGATTTTTTGTCTTTATCCGTGCTCATCCGTGAAATCCATGGTCGCTCTTAAGCCGTTTTCGAAGCCGGTCAGTTCGCCAGCACCGCGCGATACCGCACCTGGTTCTTCTTCACCTTGGCCACAGCATCGTTCGCCTTGGCCATCGCAAATTTTTCCGTGAGGGCCTTGACGTTGTGCCGCGCCGCAACGTCAAGCATCTCGTGCAGGTCATGCGGACTTCCCGTCGGACTGCCCGCAACTGCCTTCTGTCCACCAATCAGCGAGAACCCCTGCAACTGCATCGGCGCCTCACCCACGCCCAGAATGCACAGCACGCCCTTTGGCCGCAGAGCAGCCACATAAGCCTGCCAATCCAGGTCCGCGCTCACCGTCGAAAGAATCAGGTCAAACGCCCCGGCCACCTTCTTGAGCGCACCCGTATCGCGCGTATTCACAAAGTTGTGCGCGCCCAGCGACTTCGCCTCGGCCTCTTTGTCCTTCGCGGTCGAAAACGCCGTCACCTCCGCGCCGAACGCCCGCGCAAACTGCAACCCCAGGTGTCCCAACCCACCAATCCCAATCACACCCACACGCGACGAAGGCCGCACACCGTGGTTCCGCAGCGGCGAGTACACCGTAATCCCCGCGCACATCAGCGGAGCCGCGTTCTCACTCTCCAGCGCCGCAGGCACAGGAATAGCAAACCGCGCATTCACCCGAATCTTGTCCGCGTAGCCTCCATTGCGTCCCACGCAGGTCGGCTGCGCCTTTGCGCACAGATGCTCATCGCCCTGCCTGCACCACTCGCAGACGCCGCAGCTATCCGCCTGCCAGCCCACGCCCACGCGCTCGCCCATCTTCAGGCCAGTCACGTCAGCGCCAACGCCCACCACCGTGCCCACAATCTCGTGTCCCGGAATAAACGGATACTTCGTGAAGCCCCAATCGTTGTCGATCAGATGAACATCACTATGGCAGACCCCGCAGTGCGAAATCTTGATCTCCACCTCGTGCCGCCCAAGCTCACCCGGATCGTACTTGTAGGGCAACAAATGCGCACCCGCAGCGTGCACTGCCAATCCATGAATCTCGCTCATCAGAAACTTTTCCTTTCGCCCCGAGCGTGAATCGCTGAAGCGCAGTCTAGATGCTACAACACCACCCTGAGTAAAAACATCAATCGGCCAGAGGTCTGGCCAACGCCTCTACTGGCGTATATCCAGATGCAACACCTCCGACCCGCTCACCGCGTAATCGGTCGCGGCAGAACCCGCCACCAGCGCACTCTCGCCCGATAGTTGCACCTTATCAGCAGCCTTCAGCGGCTCCAGAACATTCGCCATCGAGATCGGCACCGAAGGCAGCGCTTCGCCATCCATTACCGCCTGCGGCGCATGGTCCAGCAGCGTCACATAAACACGATCGTTCGCGTGCGCGCGGTTTAATTCAGCAACAGTATCGGCCAATCCAATCGCGTGCTTCGCGCCAGTCATCGCTGTCATCTTGTCCACGGTCGCGCCATCGCTCACCACCACACGCATCGGCCCAGGCGTCAGCACATCCGGCAGCTTCACCTTCAGCTTCACCATCCTCGCCGCAGCCTGGTACGGATGCAGCATCGTCTCGACCTCAATCGTGTCGCCCGCACGCGCCTCCGTCGTACTCAACCGCGCCGAATCAATCGCCGCAGTCTCTCGCTCCGGAACGGCCTCGACCTTCAGCTTCAACCCCGTCACCACCGGCTGCTGCCGCTCATTGTCATACACCTTGCTGAACGCCTGATTCACAAACAACGCTGTATTAATCGCCGCAGGATTCATCCCGTTCGACGTCATCACTCCATCAAGCTTCACATCCGGCAGCCCTTTAATCCCCAACTCGCCCGTCACGCGATAACTCATCTCCGACGCCGACTCGTTCGTCGCCGACAGCGTCTGGTACACCGACACCAGCACCGCCGAAGGCGTCAGAGCGCGATTATCCAGCACTGAGAAGTGATACGTTCTCGACTCCTCCGGCGCCACCACCTCGACCTCCACCGGAATCATCCGCGCCTTCACGCCAAATTGGCCCATAATCGCCGCCGCGCGGTCTTCCGTAAAAGCTCCTACCGTCTGCGTCGTATTAATAATCTTGAATGCATTCAGTGGCGAAGCCAGTGTCGTCACCACCGTCGCCTTCGTCATCGGCATATTCACCGGCCCATACTGCGTAATCGGGTGCCCGCAAGCCAGCAGGCGCTTCGGGTCCACATACGTCACCGTGCACGTCCCCGACATCGACAGGTCGCCCTCAATCAGCACCATGCTCACCGAGCTACCCGGCACCAGCGGCTCCGGCTGCACCGCATTCGGATCAGCGCCACCCAGCCCAGCTACCGGAGTCAACCCCATCGCCTTAAAACGGTCCGCAAACCGCGCTACCGCATCCTGACTGAACCCGCTCATCACCAGCGGAGTCTCAATCGGCCGCATCTCCGGCGAACTGTTTACTGCCGCCTGTGTACTCCGCACACTGGGCTTGTCGAAAAGAGAGGAACCCGTCGTTGCATTTGCCGCAGCATTAGAAAAACCCCGGTCTCGCGCCTCCGCGGCAATCTCCCCATCCCGCACCTGCAGCATCGACTCAATCGGCGTAATCCCGGCAATCGGCTCTTTGCTGAACTCGCCAATCCTGTAGCTCAACGCTCCCACGAGCTTGCCATCGATATACACCGGACTCCCACTCATGCCCGCAACCACGCCCGTATACTCCGGCTTGCTCCCGCGCAGCTTCGCCAGAATCAAATCCCGCCCCGGCCCCAGCGAGTTGTGAAGCACGCCCAGAATCTCCACCGCCATCGGCTCCGGCGTCACACCCTGAAACACCGTATAAGCCACACCCATCTCTCCAGCCTTCACATCCTTCAGCGGAAAGACCTCCGTCACCTTAGGCGGAGCCGGCGGCAAAGCAGCAGGCGAACCCGCACCAGCCGCAGAAACCTGCGCCACGCAAACCGCACCTGTCGCGCCCAAAGCCAAGGCCGCAAAAACACCGCACGCCTTCACGCGCGTCATTCTGAGCGCAGCGAAGAACCCCCGCATTTTCTCTGGAGCGCCCATGCGCTCGCCCGAAGCAGAAGTACGCCAGGTGTCCATCACATGAGCGGGGGCGAGCCACAACTCCAATCGCCAAAGGCGCGCCGTCATACCAGCCTGGGGCGTAGCCCCAGGTACGGTTTTCGAAGAAATAAAAGAGGGCTGAAAGCCCGACTCATCCCGCACCCAACCCTGAATCTTTCCCATACGCATCCCGTCTCAGTCTTCAAGACTAGCAAGACTCGCGCAGGTTAGCCCCACTCACCAACATGCCCGCATCTCGTCCAACACAAATGGAGTAAAGTTTTCCTGATGATGACCCACTCCAACCGCACGCCCTCGAAGCTGCTCCTCCTTCTCAGCGCCCTTTTATTCGCGCTTCCCGCTGTTCCGGCCCAGACCGACGCGCAGCAATCGAGCGGCGCGTCCACCCAACAAAACGGCACGCAAAACGGAACCCAGCAGCAGCCACAGGACCAGGCCGAACCAGGCCCGACGACCGACAATGGCGGTATCATCGTCCGCAAAAAGTCCACCGACAACACGCCGCCACCCCCGCCCGCGCCCGCCGAGCCCAAGGTCAAAAACCCCGACAACGCCACCTATTCACTCCGCGTCGACGTCCCCGTCGTCCGTCTCGACGTCAACGTCATCCTCGACAAGACCCACCAGTTCGTCCCCGGCCTCAAGCCCGGCAACTTCCTCATCCTCGAAGACGGCGTCCCCCAGACCATCACCAGCGTCCGCACCACCCAGGCCCCCATCACCGCCGTCATGCTGCTCGAGTTCGCCGCCAACAGCTACTACTACATCTACGACATGCAGAACGCGGCCTACACCTTCTTCCAGACCCTCAAGCCCGACGACTACGTCGCCGTCATGACCTACGACCTCAAGACCCACATCCTCACCGACTTCACCAACAACAAGGACATCATCGCCCAGGCGCTCCAGTCCCTCGTCATCCCCACCTTCTCCGACACCGACATGTTCGACGCCCTCTACGAGACCCTCGACCGTCTCAGCCGCGTCCCCGGCCGCAAATACGTCATCCTCATCGGCACCGGCCGCGACACCTTCTCCAAGCTCACGCTCGACAAGATGCTCGCCAAGATCAAAGCCACACCCAACGTCACCATCTTCACCATCGGCACCGGCGCCTGGCTCAACGAGATGTACGGCGGCCAGGGCGGCATGATGAGCAGCATGCGCGACCTCAACTACCTCCAGGCCCAGAACCAGCTCAAAACCTTCGCCGCCATGACCGGCGGCCTCAGCTTCAGCCCCGTCTTCCAGGGCGAGCTACCCGACATCTTCAACCAGATCAACGCCTCCATCCGCAACCAGTACGTCCTCACCTACCGGCCCACCAACACAGCCGACAACGGGGCCTACCGCCACGTCAAAGTCCTCTTAGTCGACAACGAAGGCCACCCCCTCCGTATGCAGGACGAAAAAGGCAAGCCGCAGAAGTACTCCATCATCACCCGCGATGGCTACTACGCCAAACTCCCCGTCGAGTAGGTAGCGTCTCAGTTTGAATCCAGTCATCCTTGCGTCCGGGTTAGTAAGCTGGGCATTTTCTATTGCGTTGCCCGCTGCCATCTTGAGAGGATGGCAGCTATGAAGCCTATGGATGCCAGGATGAGGATGGTCATGGTGTGGGCTGTTTCACTATTTGCCTGCCTGATGCCACACCCTCTATTGGGCGATCGATGGCAACAACTCTTCCATCAGCCGCTGTTTCTCCTCATCGTGCCGGTAGCGCTGGCGTGCCTCTCACTGCTTGTTCCAGTGCGAACACCCATGAGCGAGGAAGAAGAAGAAGATCGCTTGGAGCGCAAAAGAAAGGCCTCAGGATGGCAGGTGCTGCTCATCCTAAGCAGCCTGCTCACTGTGTTCTTTGGATGGTGCCTCGTCGATGCCTGCCGTGATACTTCCGTGCAGCAGGCGGAGCGGGTAAGGGATTGCCTTGAGTTTTTCGGCTTGACGGTACTTCCGCTGTTGGGTGTGTGGGTTGCGCTCTTGAAGCTGAAGCGCCTTGGCCATCTTTGGTATTAGTCGTCCTGCCACTTCCTGCAAACTCAAGCTTCAGCCGTAAGTTTTTGAACGGAGGTTTTCAGCATGTGCAGAAACATCAAAATGCTCTTCAACTTCGATCCGCCCGTCACCCCAGACGAAGTGCAAGCGGCCTCGCTCCAGTTCGTCCGAAAGATCACCGGCTTTAACAAGCCATCCAGGGCGAACGAAGCGGCGTTCACGGCTGCGATCAGCGCCATCGCCGGCATCTCGACCGAGCTTCTCCTCTCGCTCGAAACCAACGCGCCCCCAAGGAACCGGGAAGAAGAGGCAGCCAAAGCCAAAGCACGAAACGCCGAAAGATTCCCCGTGTGACCCCTCATCTCCAATAACCAGACAGGAAAAACGCACAGGCATACGGAACTCTAAGCGAGCCGCCTCCGTAGCTACTATCAGGAAAATGAATCTCCACCTCGGAGCGTTCCGTGCCTTCGACTCGCAGAGAGTTCCTCAAAGATTCTGCCGCGCTATCCATGCTGGCTGCCTCCCCGTCGATTGCCTTCAGCACGAACGAGACCACCCCCTTGCAGTCTCAGACGAGCAAGACGGCCCAGGCCCTTGGCTTGCCCGGATTTGTCGCCGGCGTTGTCAGGGATGGCAAACTCGACACGGTGCAGGCCGAGGGCTACGCTGACCTCGAACAGCGAACGCCGATGCAACGCGACCACATCTTCTATGTGGCATCCCTCACAAAAACCTTCACCGCCGTCATGATGATGCAGTACGTCCAGGAGAAGAAGATCTCCCTGGATGACTATCTCCTCAACTACCCATTCCTCACCGTTGGCCTCTCACCCGATCGCCTGTTCGATCCCAACGTTCGATTGAAGCATCCCCTCAGCCACACCTCAGAGGGAATCCCCGGCGAAAACTTTATCTACAACGGAAACAGATACAACTTCGTCTACGGCGTCTTCGAGAAGATGAGCGGCAACACGCATCACTACGACGCCGTCGCTCAGGAGTTCAGCAAACGGATCGCTGGTCCTCTCACCCTCACGTCAACCCTGTCGGGTTATCCCGTCGATCACACCGACCCACGCATTCCGCGGATCGTCAAAACGTACTTTCTCAATAAGGAACACCCGAAGCCCACGCTCGATACATCCGCCCCCTCCGGCACCACGCACTACCCTGCGACAGGCCTGCTTACATCCGTCGATGACCTTGCGAAATACATGATCGCGCTCGATGAAAACACGCTCATCACGCGTGAGAGCTACTCGGTCATGACACAGCCGTTTGCGCTGAATGACGGACGGAAGAGCCCCTATGGACTCGGTTGGAGCACGCAGAGCATCGGCGGACAACCCATACACTCCGCCTACGGATACGGAGATTCTTATTCCGCGCTTCTCGTCCGCGTCCCCAACAGGAAGACATCCTTCATCCTGCTCACCAACTGCGACGCTGCGTCGGCCCCGTTCTTTCTTGGCTATGGCAACCTCCTGACCTCTCCCTTCGCCGTCAACTTTCTGCGCGAGGCGCTCCCGGGCGTCCTGCATGAAACAGATGAGATCTACGCACAGGCTTTTCTCCAGCACTACAGCGCGACCGTTGCAGGCGCCAATCCAGACCAATCACGCCATCTGCTCAACCAGCTCAGGACCGAAGCCCCGGAACGGTTTGAGAAGAGTGATCGAAGCCTGATCTATCTCTTGTCTGAGATCTCCGATCCATCCTTCGATCCAGAGACGGAGAAACTCGTGCGTGCCTACGACGCATCGGGAGACTTTCATCCGGAAGTCGAACTCGCGATCGCCAGCTTTTACAAAAGAACCGGCGCCGAAGAGAAATATCTCGCGCGGCTTCACCGGATTGCCGACCGGCCTGGCTATGGCGAACAGTCATCGACCCAAGAAGCGTGCATTCAGCTGGGAACGGCCCTCTTGAAAAAAGGACAGCAAGAAGGCCGGAAATATCTTTGGATGGCGGTTCAATACGAGCGGTTTTCAGGAGCAAACACAGCATCCCTGGATAAGCTCGTCTCGAAGATGAGTCCGTGATGAAGACCAATGAGCCAGGTAGCTCCCGGGCACGGCTCAGGTGCGCTTGCCGTTGCTCCTGAGACTTTGTCGTTGCTCCTGAAATAGGCCCGGACTTCAGTCCGGGCAACACCAGCCACAAAAACAAGGGGCTTCAGCCCCTGGGATATGCCTTCTTCCCTACATCGCGCCACAAAAAACTCGGGTGCCGGGCATGCACTCCAGAGAATCCGTCACATCCATGGGCGGCGAGAAGCGAATCATCTGCAGTTAGTCAATGATCTCGGCACGTTCCGTCTTGAGACGTTCAAGACCTCCCCTCATTTGTCGAAGCTGCTCGTCCGTATGCCCTTGCCACTTCGTGACCTCTCCAACCACGCGAAGCGGATCGCGGGACCGATACGACAGGGTAGGGTTACCTGGGAATTTCTTGTCCGTCAGGTTCGGGTCATCGACGATCGATCCCGTGGGTTCGACGACGTATATTCTCTCCGGCCCATCTCCAACGGCAAGTTCAGCGCCCCAAATGGCAGCGTCCAGAGTCCCGGTGCAATATACCCACGACAAAATCTTTCCTTCACCGTAGTTCGATGCGTATCCAGCTCTTATCAGATCGCCGTGCTGAAGGTCCGCACGAGTTCCATGAAAGAACTGCTGACGAAACCTGCTATCCGTTGCCGACATAAATGGATTGCTCCTCATGAAATGGAAGATGGAGATTCGCTCACTCCGAATGACAATCATGAGGCAAGACCCGTGTGTTGCCGCAAGCCCCTACGCACCGGGTACACTGAAGACAGGCGGAACAAAAAATTTCATGCCGGATAGGTTCTTCCTTATCCGACTTCCAGACGTATTCGCCGGGCGCATCTCACATCTGAGACCTGGGTAATTCGCGCAAAGCGCGAACCGCTTTCAACGCCACCGTCGCAGAGGGCCAAAGGCCCGACTCATACCAGCCTGGGGTGAAACCCCAGGTTTGCGAACAAGCGGAACCACAGAGGGCTGAAGGCCCGACTCATAAATTTTGAAGAAAGCCTCGGATTCAAAATACCTCAGACGCCGGTGCAGTTGCCTCTTGCGTTTTGCCGTTGCATCTGCCCTTGTCGTTGCCTCTGAGATAGGCCCGGACTTCAGTCCGGGCAACACCAGCCATAAAAACAAGGGGCTTCAGCCCCTGGGACATGCCTTCTTCTCGGCCACCTTACACTCTCATCGCACCACAAAACTCGGGTGCCCTATCCTTCGCCTGGGCATTCGCGCAACGCGCGAACCGTCCTCCTTCAAGGTGTTGTCTTCGTCGGCGCGCGCTCCACTTCAAGCACAGTGATGGGCATCTCCTCGCCGCCGGGAACAAGCTCCAACCCGAGAGTCTTTCCGAGTACGGCATTCAAGCTGTCAACGTCGTCACCGGAGACTTTGAATCGCGCATCATACGTGCCATCGATCCCTGTCTGATTCACCACCGGGTTCTCCAACCCGGTCGCCAACACATACGCCAGATCGTCCATCGTCCCGTTCATCAGGATATATATGCCATGCCAGTAACCTCGCTTCACCGCGTGGGTCGAGGCCGAAGGACTCAACAACCTCTTACTCGCATCCGTAGCCCGAAGAATATACACGCGCTTGGTGACTGTCTTTGGCTCTATCTGCAAATGCAAAGCGGCCAGAACAGCCTGCTGGACGACCGCATCGACCACACCCTGGGGCACGCCGGCAGCACTCACGCGGAGATCGTAGCGTCCTTCCGGCAGCGTGTCCTTCAAGACATACCGCTTCCCAAAAGCATTGAACACATCCGTCATCAGTCCATCGGCAGTCTCTCCAAGAACATCCGTCCCGGTCGGCGGATGATTCACCACAGACATCGTTGCATGGGGCGAAGCCTTGCTGACCGACACGGCAAACAAAGGGCCCCTGGCAATCGCGCTGGCTGGAACCCTCACCTCCGTGATCGCAGACACCGCTTTGAATGCCACATGCTTTCCTCGTGCGACTGCTTCGAGATCGGCAGTGCTCACCGCATCGATCTCCGTTACCGCAACAACCTTCCCGCTCCCATCGACAATCACGGTCGTAGGCCGCGACGTGATTCCATACCGCGCGAACACGCGGCCCGACGTATCGGTACCGACCCAGCCGGAGGTCTTCTTTCTGGTCAGAAATCTCTCGACGGCCTTCGGGTCCTCGTCATCAATCGAGATGAACTGGAACTTCGCCGGATCGAGCGACGCCACCATCTGGTTCAGATGCGGAAGACTCGCCACGCAAGGCGAACACCACGTAGCCCAGAACTCCAGCACCACGACCTTCCCCCTCAGACTCGCCCATTCTGCTCTTGCCCCGGAAGGGGCCTGCAACAGCTTCACCGAATCCAAAGAAGGAGCACGAGCACCCTTCGCAGGAAGTGCCCATAACGTCGCCGGTCCGAGCAGAGACCCGAGCAGTAAGGCAACAACAACGACCAGACAACCGCGCAAAGTCAGACGAATGTTCATGCTATGTAGCATGCTACACAAATTTCCCTTCGCCACAGATTTCTGTCAACCCCCATCCGCTGTGGAAAACCAGCCATCCAACTCAAACTAAATGACATCTTTCCCCTCGCAGGTTGGCGGTTTTCCCGCCCCGGTTCGCTATCATAGAAATAGGGAGACAAAACGACCCCGGACAGCCTGGGCCGGTTCTTTGACCGCCGTAAAAGTCCAAGCCTAAACCATCTGTTTCGAAGACTTTAGTACTTTAAGTAGGGGGAGGGGGTACCCGCCATGGCCGCAACCCGCATCGCCTCACTCCAGCCCTCCATCACCCTCACCCTCCAGGCCCTCGGCCGCCTCGACCGCCTCGTCGCCTGCACCCGCTACTGCCTCGAAGCCCTCCCCGAACTCGCCGCCCGCAACCTACCCATCCTCCACGACTCCTGGTCGGCCGACACCGCCGAGATCCTCGCCGCCCACCCCGATCTGGTCGTCGCCAGCGTCCCCTATCGCCTGGAGTCCCTGGCCGCCATCCTCAAAACCGGTATCCCTGTCCTCGCACTCACCCCGCACACCCTCGCCGACATCTACAAAGACATCAACCTCCTCGCGGGGATCGTCGAAGCAGAAGATGAGGGAAGAGTCCTCGTCGCCCGCATGCGCGAGGCCATCGACCTCACCCGTCAGCGAAGCGCCCCCCGCAGAAGGACCCCACTGGTCTATTGCGAGGAGTGGGGCAAGCCGCTCATCCACTCCCAGCACTGGGTGGCCGAGCTTGTCGAAGCCGCCGGAGGTCGCTTCCTCGGAGAACCCGGCGCCCATACCACCCCGGAGGCCGTCGCCGAAGCCAATCCCGACGTCCTCCTCTTCGCCTGGTGCGGCGCTGGAGACCGCGTCCCGCTCGACCGGGTCGTGGCACAGCGCAACTGGTTCGATCTCCCCGCCGTCCGCCACGCCCGCGTCTACTGCATCCCCGACGAGTACCTCAACACGCCAGCCCACACCCTGCTCGAAGGCCTGCACTCCATTGCCGCCGCCATTCACCCGGAGATATTTCCATCCCATCCCCGCCTGATCCAGCTCACCGGGGCCGCGGAATCGTCAGATCAAGATCTTGTCCAGTCATCTGTTTCGTCAGTAGGATGATCTGCCCGGTGTGCTGATGCACATGCGTCACTACCACAAAGATCGCCTCCAGCACCGTGACAGTCCGCCCCTGCGGGTGGATGACCTCCGTCAACCGCTCCGCCGGTACCGCCGTAATCACTCCACGCACCTCGCCCATCGTTTCGGTGAAGATTCTCAGAAGCTCATCCCGGCTCAACCCGCCATCCGCACTGAACTCCTTCTCCCGAGTCCGCGTGTCCACCACACCGCCCACCCCGCTGATAACCCACTGCCGAGCATTCCCACTCAGGTGCAGCAGTAGGTTGCCAACGGAATTCTCGTGCGCTCCATGCCGCTCCCACACCTGAGCATCGGTTAACTTCCCAACGCAGGTCTTCACATAGTCGGCCATTACATCGAGCCTGCGGCCCGAGACTTCGAGATAAGTTTGAGCAATTGCGTTATCCATTAACGCATTCTACGCGCGGAGTTTGACCAGAAGCGCGCGTACCTCGTACACTCTAAAAGGCAGCTGGCGATCGACTGAGATTGCAGCTCGCAGCGGCACCATCCCTGCATTGCCCCCTCGTTCAATGGTAGGACAGTCGGCTCTGAACCGATCAATCGGGGTTCGAATCCCTGGGGGGCAACCACATCTGCCTAGCTTAGCGAATAGGCTGAAGACGCGATACTGTCAGGGCAATCACTACCTCACCCAAGCTTCCCGCAGAAAATCAAAAGTCCCCGAGGTATTCGTCCTCACACCCTCAATTCTGCGTGTGTGAACCACCTCATTGTTTGGGTACCAGAGCGGAATTGAAGGCAACTCGTCTGACAGAATCTTCTGTACCTCGACATAATTGGTTCGGCGCGCCACCTGGTTCGGTTCAGCAGCCGCAGCGATGAGCAGAGAATCAACACGCGGATTCACATAATGCCCGCGGTTTGCGCCGCTCGGTGGGAAGCTCCTCGACGAATATGCATAGCGGAAGATATCCGGATCTTCGTTGCTGCCAATCCAGCGCAACACATAAAGCTGAAATGCTCCATGTGTCACATCCGAGTAGAAAGTTCCAAACTCGGCAGATCGTATCTCTAGACGAATGCCAGCAGCGCGCAACTGCTGCTGCAGTACATCGGCGAGCAGCCGAGTTGTTTCATCGGTTGAAGTCTTGATGGTGAGCGTCAGGCGCACTCCGCTCCTGCTTGGATGAAAACCTGCCTCGTCAAGTAGTTGCTCTGCTCGTGCGATGCTGTGTGGATACTGCTCCAGATTTCGGGGATGTGCAGCGGCCCAATGTCCGATGGGAAGAAGAGTATCGGCGAGCACGGCCTGTCCGCGCCAGATTGCATCGACGATAGCTTTACGGTCGAGCGCATAGGCGATTGCCTGTCGTACTCGCTTGTCCTGTAGCAGTGGATCGGTGACGTTGAAGGTCATATACATCACTGCTGAGTTCGGGCCTGACTCGATTACGAGGTTTGGCACATGAGATAGCTCGTGCAGCATGTCCGGTGTGATGACATTGCTGGCGAGATCGGCGGAACCCTTTTGGAGCTCGAGCGCGCTAGTGATGGTGTCGGGAGTTACCTGAAAGACGACGCGTTCGATTCTGTGTCCGCCTGTCGGGGGAGTGGGAACGCCTGCCCAGTAGCTGTCGTTCCGCTCAAGGATTACGTCTTTGTCCTGCACTGCGCTGACAAACTTGTACGGTCCCGATCCGATTGGATGTAGCCCGAAGTCGCGGCCAGAGCCACGTGGTACTACACCGAATAGTCCATCGCTCAGGTTGAAGAGCAGACCCGGGTCAGGGCGCTTCAGGTGCACAACAACGGTCAGGCGATCAGGAGTGTCGATGCTGCTGACCGATGCGAACGCTCCGCCCTTTGCTGTGATGAGTGTTCCATCGATCATACTGCGGATCGTCCATGCAACATCCGCTGCCTCGAGCGAGCGTCCGTCATGGAAATGTACGCCATCGCGCAGATGGAATATCCATGTCAGTGGATCAGTCTGTTCCCAACTGGTTGCAAGCCACGGACGCAGGTTGTAATGATCGTCTTTTCTTACGAGAGCGTCGAAGATTAACCCACCTATCCGCTCGGACTGTGCATCCGTTCCCTGGCGAAGGTCGAGATTATCCGGACTGCTTTCGATGATCATCACAACGGTGGAAGGGGATTTTGCCGCTTTTTTGCAGCCGATTGCGAAGAGACAAAGTGCAGCAAGAAACAGTCCACAGATGCGCCAGAAGGTTCTCATCCGTGCGTAATCCTACCTAATACGACGTTGCGCGAAGCTCCAGTGGCAGAAGGAATATTGCCTGGGAAAGCAAACCATGTCAGCCACGCAAGCAGTGCAAAGGCAACAGCTTCTTTGGCCTGAGAAGGGATTCCCAATTCTTCCATCAATCGCACCTTCACGCCTTGCGGCGCTAATTCTTTTCGTAGTATTGCCATCAATGCGACGTTTTTCGCGCCACCTCCGGCGACGACGAACTCTGTCGTTGCTTTCAGGGCATGGCGCAAGAGGTGTGGCGCGGCGAAGCCTCGATACGCATCGGCAATAGACTTTGCGGTCAACGCCGTTGCCGTGGCGACGATGTCTGCATCGGTTGCCCTGGCTTTGTGACATTGCTTGATGAACCGCGAGACGAACGCCTCTCCAAACTCTTCACGTCCGCAGGACTTTGGAGGCGGAAAAGAGAAGTAGGGTTCGCGTAAGGTGTGCTGCACAACAGCGTCGACTACACGACCTCGCAGAGCTGTAGCTCCTGCTCGATCGAATGGTTTGTTGAATAAACGCATCATGCAACCGTCTATCACCATGTTTGCGGGGCCTGTGTCGAAGGCAAGAAGTGACTCCGCGGAGGCACCAGCAGGAATGGCTGTCAAGTTACCGATTCCGCCGAGATTTTGCAGCACACGGTTTGTCTTTGGTGAGCTGAACATGACGTAGTCAAGCATTGGCACAAGTGGTGCGCCTTGTCCTCCCGCTGCCATGTCGGCGGGACGAAAGTCGCTCACAACCGGGATACGGAGGCGCTCTGCTATGACGCTGGATTCGCCTGATTGCCAGGTGCAGCGCACAGGTACGCCAAGATATCTCGTAGCGACGCCCTGGTGATAGAGCGTTTGGCCGTGGCAACCAACTAACTCGACCTTGGTGCCTGACTTTGCTTGCGTCTTGGACACGGCTTCGGCGTATATCTCACCGAGTCGCCAGTTCAGGCGCGAGAGATCGGCAACCGAAATAGACTTTGCGTTCATCGCGGCAAGCACGGCTTCGCGCACATTTTTCGGATAAGAAAAGCCTGCGTGATGGAGGAGTTTTATGCGAGGTGTGCCGCTCCTAGATGAAGCTGGGGAGATTTTGCATAGAGCCACATCCACTCCGTCGGCGGATGTGCCGCTCATGATGCCTGCCACAACCATGCTCTTCATGCGCCTTTGATCTCCTTCTGAAGATCTGCCAATAGGTTGAGCGCGTCGCGGGGAGTGAGTCCGTCCACATCGAGCTCGCTCAGCCTGTCGACAATCGTCTGTGAGAGCGGAGTGAACATCGTCATTTGCAACTGCGGTGCGGAAGCAGCTTCGCGCACCTGCTGCGATTCCGCCCGTTCGTGAAGTTTTAGCACTTCGCGCGCTCGCGAAATTACCCCCGAAGGCAATCCAGCGAGCCGGGCTACTTCGATGCCGTAGCTCTTGCTTGCCGGGCCAGATTCGACAGTGTGGAGGAAGACTATTCCGCCTGCAGTTTCCTTCACCGTGACTCGCAGGTTTTTGAGGTGGTCGAGCTTTTCGGATAGAAGCGTCAATTCATGGTAGTGGGTGGCGAAGAGGGTTCGTGCGCCAACGTGATTATGCAGATATTCGACGGTGGCCCACGCGAGCGACAGGCCATCGTAGGTTGCAGTGCCGCGGCCCATCTCGTCGAGTAGCACGAGCGAGCGCGCTGTGGCTGTGTTCAGGATGGCGGCGGTTTCGGTCATCTCCACCATAAATGTGGAGCGACCCCGCGCCACGTTATCACTTGCGCCGATGCGCGTATAGATGCGGTCTACGAGGCCAAGCCGCATCTGCTCGGCGGGAACGAAGCAGCCCATCTGCGCCATGATGACAAGCAGCGCGGTCTGTCGCAGGTAAGTAGATTTGCCGCCCATGTTGGGGCCGGTGATCAGCAGAACGGATGGGCCGCTGTCCGCGTCGAGATGCACTGAGTTCGGTATGAACCTTCCGCTCCCGGACTCTTCCATGCGCCGCTCGACGACAGGGTGCCGAGCGTTGACGAACTCGAGCACGCCGCTTACTTCGACTGCGGGGCGTGTCCATCCGCGCAGCGCGGCCAGGTGAGCGAAGCAGCTGAGCAGGTCGATCTCGGCTACACGGCGCGCTGTTTCGCGCACGCGGGCTGCGGAGGCGAGGAGTTGACGGCGTAATTCGGCAAAGATCCTGCGCTCGATCTCGCCGCTCCGCTCCTGCGCGGTCAGGATTTTGGTCTCGTACTCCTTGAGTTCAGGCGTGGTGAATCGTTCGGCGTTCACCAGTGTTTGCTTGCGTTCGTAGTCGGCGGGGACGGCCTTTGCATTGGACTTCGTGACTTCGATGTAGTAGCCGAAGACATTGTTGAAGCGGACTTTGAGCGAGGTGATGCCTGTCCGTTGGCGTTCGCGTTCTTCGATGGCCGCAAGAGCCTGCCTGCCGCTGCGGCTGAGTTCGCGGAGTTCGTCCAACTCCGCATCAACACCAGGACGGATTGCTCCTCCATCAGAAAGTGAGGCCGGAGGCTCTTCGGCGATGGCGCCCACGATCATCTCGTGGATGTCTTGGAGGGGATCGAGGCTTGCTGCCAAATCGCGCCAACGGGTGACCTGCAATTGTTTTGTCGCTTGGGCCAGGTCAGGCAAGCACTTTAGTGTTCCGGCCAGCGCCATGACCTCGCGCGGGCCCGCTGAATCGAGCGCCACGCGGCTAAGCAGGCGTTCCATGTCGAGAATGCCGTCCATTGCACGGCGAAGCTCTTCGCGGTGCCGCAGGTTAGTTGCTGCTTCAGCCACGGCTTCGAGCCTGGCTTCAATCTCAGCCAACTCACTGGCTGGACGAAGCAGAGAGGCGCGCAGGAGTCGCTTGCCCATTGGAGTCGAACAGGCGTCGAGTGTATAGAAGAGCGTTGTCTGTACCGACTCGCCCGAGAAGAGTGGTTCGACTAGTTCAAGGTTGCGCACGCTGACGGCGTCGAGTTCGAGGCAACTGGAGCGCTCGTAGAAGCGCAGGCCGTCGACGTGTTCGAGGCCGCCCTGCTTGGTCTCGCGCATGTAGTGCAGAAGAGCGCCTGCTGCTGTAGCTGCGAGCTCATGTCCACCCAGACCCATTCCATCGAGCGAGTGGACGCGGAAGTGATGTTGTACGAGCGGCACGGCGTAGTTGGTGGTGAAGACCCACTCATCGACTGAAGTCTTCGTGCGGATGCTGTTCAACATGGTGGATTCATCGGATTCTTCGCCGACAAGGTCTACTCCGCCCAGCAAGCCTTTGCCATAGAGCAGTTCCACGGGTCGCACACGTCCAATTTCGTCCAGAAGCATTGTCCACGCATGTTCGCCACTGAATTCGGTGGCGCGAAACTCGCCGGTGGAGAGATCAAGCAGCGCTAGCCCGCAATGTTGATGTGTGGCGCTGCCCGTTACGCAGATGCTAGCGAGATAGTTGCTCTGCTCGGCGCTAAGTGAAGGATCGAGTGCGGTGCCGGGGGTGAGGACGCGGGTCACCCCGCGGTGCACGAGCGTTTTGGCGAGCTTGGGATCCTCCATCTGTTCGCAGATAGCGACGCGATAGCCTTTGCGCAGCAGGCGTTGCAGATACGTTTCCGCTGCATGATAGGGGACACCGCACATCGGCACGGACTTTGCCTTATCGCGTGCTGTCAGAGCCAGTTGCAGCTCTTTCGAAGCCAGTACGGCATCTTCGTAGAACAGCTCGTAGAAGTCGCCCATGCGAAAGAAGACGAGCGCATCGGGATGGGCATCCTTTGCGGCGCGGTACTGACGCATCGCGGGGGTTAGTGTAGTTTCGTTGGCCGTTTCCTTGCTCATAGTTACGGAACCGTCAGGATATCGCACTACGGGCTGGGTTTATCCGTCTCGCTAATCGACCAGCCCATCGGTAGGCAGGCGGCTCGAGGCGATATACTTAAAGCTCACGAATTCAACGGTGAAAGCGCACTGGTTCAGCACACTGTATGTCCCTTTTCTGGCTCAGAGTCGCGGTTTTTCTGTACGGTCTGGCCGCGCTCGCCGTTCTTCCCGCAGCGCTCTATGAACGGCCCAGGTGGCGTCATGTGGCCATCCCGACGGCAACGGCTGCATTCTTCTTTCACTTCGTCTCGTTGGCGGAGATGCTGAATGCCGCGCATCATCGCCTTCCTGTCGACGCGCATGAGTTGCAGGTGCTCGTGGCATTGCTCCTTGCAGCAGCTTTCCTGACGGTCTACTGGCGATACGGCACAGTCTCGCTCGGCGTTTTTGTCCTGCCCATCGTCTTTCTCTTGGGATTGATCCCGGCGTTTGCTCCCGATCAGCAGCAGGCAGGTCTTGTTTTGAATAGCAGCATCTGGATCTTTCTCCACATCGCGTTAATTCTGGCGGCGTATGCCGCACTCTTTCTGAGTTTGCTTGCATCGCTGCTCTATCTCGTTCAAGAGAGGCTATTGAAGCAGAAGAAACCAGGAATTCAGTGGCTGCCGCCGCTCGAAACTACCGATCAGATAGCCCTCAAAACGTTGCTGTTCGGCTTTCCCTGCATGACTGCAGGCCTGCTGATCGGTTCCTTGGTCGCGCAGGCGACGATTGGGGCAAGCTATTTCCGTGACCCGAAGATTTTGCTCGCCTTCGGGATGTGGCTAGCCTATGTAGTGATGATCTTCATCCGCCGCCACTCCGGACTGCGCGGACGCCGGGCGGTCTATCTCTCGAGCTTCGTCTTCCTCATCATCCTCACCGTCTGGGCTGCAAATCAGTTCAGTGCCGTCCACAGGTTTACCGCGCCATGAGTCAGGCCAGACAAATCAGCCTTGTGCTGCTCGGAGTCAATCACAACACCGCCCCCATCGAGGTGCGGGAGCGGTTGGCGATTCCATCGGGCAGCCTCGCCGATGCGACGCGCACGTTGGTGCATCAGCCCGGTATCCGCGAAGGGCTGATTCTATCTACCTGCAATCGTGTCGAGTTGGTCACGCTCCAGGAGGATTCGTCCGAATCCGATGGCAAGGCGGATCTTTTGCGCTTCCTGCACGAGTATTTCAGCGTACCGCCAGGAGAGATTCAACCACATCTTTATGAATTCCGAGAGCGAGAAGCGGTCAGGCACCTCTTCCGTGTCGCCAGTTCGCTGGACAGCATGGTCGTGGGAGAGCCGCAGATTTTGGGACAGGTCAAGGAATCCTACACTGTCGCACGAGAGGTCGGGGCAGTTGCGGGCAACCTTGAGGGACTTTTGCAGCGGGCGTTTACCGTGGCAAAGAGAATTCGTAATGAGACGCAGATTGGCTCTAGTTCTGTTTCAATCGCTTCTGTCGCTGTAGATCTTGCATTGAAGATATTTGGTTCCTTGGAGGGCAAGACCATTCTGTTAGTGGGCGCGGGCAAAATGTCGGAGCTTGCGGCACGGCACCTGATTCAACAGGGAGCATCGACTATCCTAGTCGCTAACCGTACACAGGTGCGTGCCGAGAAGATTGCCGAAGAGCTTGCTGGCCCGAAAATTCATACAGAAGCTATTGCATTTAGTGATCTCCACGCCCAGGCGGCGCGCGCCGATATCGTGATATCGAGCACCGGCTCCTCTGAAAAGATATTCCATGCGTCACACGGGCAGCACTTCCTGCAGCAGCGTCGGAACCGCCCGATGTTCTTTATCGACATTGCCGTCCCGCGCGACGTAGATCCCGGCCTGAACGAAGTCGAAGGATGCTTCGTCTACGATATTGACGATCTGCAGCAGGTTGCGCAGGCTAATCTTGCTGACCGCGCGCGTGAGGCGGAGGTAGCTGAGAATATCGTCAGTAAAGAGGTCGACAAGTATCAGCAGCGGCTGCAATCGCGTGACGCGGTGCCTGCTATTGTTGCGCTGCAACAGAACGCGGAGGCGATCCGTGTGGCCGAGTTAGAGCGACTGCAATCGAAGATGGCTGGTTTGACGCCGCAGCAGCGCGAGGCGGTCGAGGCGCTGACACGGTCGCTGACGGCGAAGCTGCTGCATCCGCAGTTGGTCGCGCTGCGCGAAGCGGCACGCTCGAAGGACGCGGAGTAGGGAACCATTCAGCAAGGGGTTTCGTATTCTGGATTCATTCGTATTTCTCAATTTTGAGGTTCCATGAGCAACGTGCAGCACAGTTCCGAAGACATAATCCGTATCGGCAGCAGGGGCTCTCAACTCGCACTATGGCAGGCCAATCACGTCATGGAGGCGCTTCGCGCCGCCGGGTATCGTGCCGAGATTGAGATCATCCGCACGACCGGTGACCGCATGCAGCAGCCAGGGTTCGTCCCGCCCGCAAACCTCGATGGCAAGGGTATCTTCATCAAAGAAATCGAAGAGGCGCTCGAACAGGGAAGGATCGACTTGGCCGTCCACAGCTTGAAGGACCTGCCTACTGAGCTTGCTCCACAGTTCACGCTCGCTGCGATTCCCAGGCGTGCTGACGCGCGCGACGTGTGGGTGTGCGAGCAGTATTGGGGACTCCACACACTGCCTGAGGGGGGGCGTATAGGCACCACCAGTCCACGTCGCCGCGCACAACTGCTCGCGCTGCGTCCAGACGTGCAGTTTGTCGAAGTGCGTGGAAACATCGACACCCGCCTCCGTAAACTCGAAGAGGGCCAGTGCGACGCGCTCGTGTTGGCTGCCGCCGGCCTTGATCGTCTCGGACGCACGGAGAACGTCCATTATCGCTTCCGTCCGGATGAGCTTTGTCCCGCGCCAGGTCAGGGTGCTCTTGCGATCGAGACGCTCAGTGCCTCTAGCGCGCGTAACCTCTTCATCCGCGATTCAGTCGCGTTTCTCGACCACGCTCCGACACGCTTTGCCGTGGAAGCGGAACGCGTGGTCCTCGACGCTCTGGGCGGGGGCTGCTCGCTCCCAATCGGTGTGCATTGTATTCCTCCATGCGAAGACAACGGCAAATGGCGCATGATCGCCCAAGTGGTCGCTCCGGACGGTGAAGCCGTAGTGACGGTCGAGGCCGAAGCCGCGCATGCCACGGATCCTTGTGCGCTGGGAGACCAGGTAGCCGACGAGTTGAAATCCCGAGGTGCGCTCGACTTGCTTGCCTCCACAGCCTGAGTCGAGCACAATTGAGTACCGAGCCTCCGGTATGGACGTGCCTCCCCTCAGCCAAAGACGCATCCTGGTCACACGCACGCGGCAGCAAGCCTCGGAGCTTGCCGCACGTCTCGAATCACTGGGCGCGTCTGCCATTCTCATTCCGACGATAGAGATCGTTCCGCCAGAATCCTATTCCGCGCTCGACACAGCCTTGAGCAAACTTGATCGCTACAACTGGCTGCTCTTCACCAGTGCAAACGCAGTGGAGGTATTTCATCGTAGGTGGGACAGGGTATCCATTCCACCTCGCATCGCCGTCATTGGACCGGCCACGGCGCACGCGGTCGAGTCACTTGGACTTAGAGCCGACCTGATCCCCGAGCGCTACGTCGCCGAATCGCTGGCCTCCGAGCTTGCACCCTACGCCGCGAAGTCGCGAATGCTGCTCGTGCGTGCCGCAGAGGCCCGCGACGTTCTCCCTGAGACCCTCCGCGCCGCTGGTGCCGAGGTCACCATCGCGGAAGCCTATCGCAACCAGATTCCTGCCGGATCGGTTGTGGCGCTCCAGTCGCTCTTTGCTGACGCCAGTTCATTCCCCGATGCGATAACGTTCACCAGTTCTTCTACCGCGCGTAATTTATTCACCTTGCTTGAAGCAGGAGGGATAAAACTGCCAGAAAAGATCATTCGTGCGTCTATCGGTCCAATTACGAGTCAGACGCTGCACGAATTGGGACATCCACCGCACGTCGAGGCTGCAAGCCATACGATTCCTGCGCTCGTGCAGTCTCTTGTAGTGCACTTTGCCGCCTAAGCAACAAGCTCAGTGCGAACTCCACGTCTTGTCCGGAGCATTGCATAGCTTTTCCAGTGTGCAGTCCGCACACTTTGGTTTACGGGCGACGCACACCTGGCGGCCATGATGGATTAGCTCATGTGAAAAAGCGATCCAGCGGTCTTGCGGGATAATCTTCATCAGGTCTTGCTCGACTTTTTCAGGCGTAGTTTGCTTCGTCAACTCCAGGCGCTTCGACAACCGCATAACGTGCGTATCGACAACAATTCCTGCCGCGATTCCATACCAGGAGCCGAGCACGACGTTGCCAGTCTTACGAGCCACGCCTGGCAGCCGCAGAATCTCTTCCATCGTCTGCGGAACTTTTCCGCCGAACTCTTCAGTCACGACACGCGCCGCACCCTGGATTGATTTGGCTTTGTTGCGGAAGAATCCCGTCGTACGGATGAGCGATTCGATCTCGGGCAGGGAAGCAGCGGCCATTGCTTTCGGTGTTGGGAATGCCTTGAACAGCGCGGGTGTCACCATGTTCACACGCACGTCTGTGCATTGTGCCGAGAGGATCGTGGCGACGGTCAATTCCCATGCGTTGCGATGATGCAGCGCGCAGACCACGCCGGGATAGGTCTTCGCCAGCACATCTAGAATCGCCTTCACGCGTTCAGGCGCAAGAGGGTTCTCCCGCTTCGATGACTTCGCCGTCTTTACTGTCTTCGCCGGGGCCATCGTTATCCCAGTCGGTCCAGCATCTCTGTGGCAGACATCCGGACGCAGCTAAACACAGGTGTGTCTTTCAGGGTATACATGCTGGCCTCGGTCTCGCGTAACTGCTGTACAAGGTCAAGGAAGTCGTCCGGAAAGTTTGTCTCAAACGCGACGACGAACTCCTGATCGTCCAGTCCAAACGAGTAGGTTGTATTCAGCTTCACGCGCGGATACGAAAGCCCCACGCGGATATGCTCATCCATCAGCCGCTTCCGTTCATCCATCGGCAGCAGATACCACGGTCGCGTCTTCCAGAAGGGATAAATGAAGATGTACTTCTGCCCGCCGGGGCGAATCGCGCCGCGTCCTTCACCTTCGCTTTCATCGGGACGGCCAATCTGGTACTGCGAACGTTTCGTCATTGCGAGGAAATTGTGGGGTACCGTGAGGTATCCACCCAGCGAGGTGCCAAGCAGTTCGCTGCGCATCAGGTTCAACTCATCAACTGCATAGCCGATCGTCCACACGCACATGTCCACGTCGCCGCGTGTACCTACGGTCGAGTAAGTCACTGAAAGAAACTCGCCAGGCTTGTTCCACTTTTCCAGCACCTCGGCAAACTCGGCTTTATGTGCGGTTTTTTCGGTAGCGGGCAGACGTTTCCACTCGGGCAGCACTTTGTAGAAGCTGAAGCAGACAATCTGGCGCTTAACCGCGGGCTTCGAGGGGTCGTGCGAAGCGGGCGCGTGGCTCGTAGCAGGCCTTCCCGTCTTCGTCGCTGGAGCAGCATCCGGTTTTCCGTGCGCGGTTTCGGTTCCTTCAACAGCAGCTTCTGGCGCGACATATGTGTTCGTCATGGCAAATCTCCTTGCACTTCCATGCTAGCGCATCGCCGATGATCGTCTGCGCGCCCGTATACTCAAACTGCATGTCCGGAAAACTCATCGCAATCCTCGTCGGCCTGATCGCCAGCGGAGGCTACGCCAGTGTGGTACTGCTGATGGCTATTCAGTCGGCTTGTATCCCTATTCCGTCGGAGGTCATCATGCCTCTGGCTGGATACGCTCTGGCGCACACGCAGTGGGATCTCATCCTACTCGCCACTGTCGCATCACTGGCATCCAACCTCGGATCTATCCCTGCGTACTGGGTGGGCGCATGGGGCGGACGCCCGATGGTCGAGCGCTACGGCAGCTACTTGCTTCTGAGCCGTCGCGACCTTGATCTCGTCGATCGCTTTTTTGCCCGCTACGGCTCACTTGCTGTGCTCATCGGAAGAATGTTGCCCATCGTCCGCACGTTCATCGCGTTCCCCGCGGGCGTGGCGAAGATGAACCAGCTTCGCTTCCACATCTACACCTTCATCGGTTCGTGGCCTTGGTGTTACGTGCTCGCGTACGTGGGGATGAAGCTCGGCGCGCAGTGGAACACAAACCCACAGTTCCAGGCCATCTTCCATCGCTTCCATCTTGTAGTGGAACTTGCCATCATTCTGGGGGCAGTGTGGTTCGCCGTCTCGCACTGGAAGAACCGCATTTGCGTCGAAAAAGCGTAGTCGTGGCGCGAATGCAAGTTATCGCTAAAGGCGCGAAAACAGTGGGTTTTGTTTGCATGCGTGCTTTTCCGTGAGTGATACTAAACCTTCCGTTCCACGGAAAATCGCATCACGGAAGGGCACGCATCCTCATGTCTACACCCGGAGCCGCCAATGAAGCAGCGGCCAGCATCAAGCCAGCAAAAGGAAAACTCGGTATTATGATTCCCGGCATGGGCGCGGTCGCGACCACGCTCATCGCCGGCGTCGAAGCGGTTCGCCGTGGACTTGCCAAGCCCATCGGTTCGCTCTCGCAGATGGGAACGATCCGGCTGGGCAAGCGCAACGAGGGTCGCAGCCCGCTGATTAAAGATTTTGTCCCGCTCGCCTCGCTCGACGATGTTGTCTTCACCGGCTGGGATATCTTCGGCGGCAACCTCTACGATGCCGCGCGCACCGCTGAGGTGCTTGAACGTGACCAGCTCGACCAAATTCGCCCATTTCTCGAATCCATCGAGCCGATGCCTGCGGCGTTCAACCAGAACTATGTGAAGCGGCTCACTCCCAAGAAGATTAAGACTGGTAAGAATAAGTGCGACCTAGCCAACCAGATTCGCAACGATATTGCCGAGTTCAAAACCAAGACGGACCGACAGGTGATGATTTGGGCTGGTTCGACGGAAGTCTTCCTCGAGCAGTCGGCAGTGCACCAGTCGCTGGCGGCGTTCGAAAAGGGACTCGTCGAAGACGATCCAGGCATCTCGCCTTCGATGCTGTATGCGTGGGCCGCGCTTAAGGAAGGCATTCCGTTTGCGAACGGGGCGCCAAACCTGACAGTGGACATTCCTGCGCTCAATGAGCTTTCGCGCAAGATGAACGCGCCTATTTGTGGCAAAGACTTCAAGACCGGTCAAACGTTCATCAAGACCGTGCTCGCGCCAGCATTCAAGACTCGAATGCTGGGGGTCAGCGGATGGTATTCGACCAACATCCTCGGCAATCGAGACGGCGAAGTGCTCGATGATCCTGATTCGTTCAAGACGAAGGAAGAGTCGAAACTCGGCGTGCTCGATGTCATCCTCCAGCCAGAGTTGTATCCCGATCTCTACAAGGACCTGTACCACAAGGTCCGGATTAACTACTATCCTCCGCGCGGTGACAATAAGGAGGGCTGGGACAACATCGATATCTTCGGCTGGCTCGGCTATCCGATGCAGCTCAAGGTGGATTTCCTCTGCCGCGATTCCATTCTTGCAGCACCGCTCGCACTCGATCTATGTCTCTTCATGGACCTGGCTGCGCGGACGCCTTCGCTGCGCGGACTGGGCATCCAGGAGTGGCTCAGCTTCTACTTCAAGGCGCCGGATTCGGCTCCGGGTGTCTATCCGGAACATGATCTCTTCATCCAGTCGATGAAGTTCAAGAACACGCTTCGCCACATCATGGGCGAAGATCTTATTACGCATCTTGGGCTGGACTACTACACCCATGCCGAGTAGCTTCGGGACTCTGTCCGGCGCAGAGTTTTTGCGCCGTACGGGGCGGGTACCCCCTCCCCGTACTTAGGTACTAAAGTATTCGAAGTAAATGGGATAGGTATAAGCGATTTGTGCACGTTTGATGCCATTCTCTATGAAAGCAGAAAGCCCGGCGGGTCGCCGGGCTTCTCTTTTGCTCTTAAGTTAAGGCTATCAGCAGTGTCAAGAGTGGTTGTGGAAATCAGCTGATGATTCCTTCCTCGCCTTAATCCATTACCTCCATCAGGTGCTGCCAAAGGACTTTGGTCCCGGCATCGGTTTTGGCGGAGATGGGAAGGATTTCGTCAACCTCGTGTGCCTGCCTGAGCGCGGCGAGCGACTTGGAGAGCACGTTGTTCGAGAGACGGTCAGCCTTCGTACCCACGACGAGGAATGGACGCTGCATCTGCTTGAAGAAGGTGATGAGCTGGGTGTCGCTGGCCTGCGGCGGAATGTTTGTATCGACCAGGCAGATGGCGAGCGCGAGTGTCTCGCGCTCGGTGAGGTACGGTTCGATGAATTGTGGCCACTCAGAGGAGATGGACTTCGAGATCTTTGCATAGCCGTAGCCGGGCAGATCGGCGAAGATGAGCGAGGGCTGCGCCTTCTGCTTGCTGCCTGTGCCCTCGTACAACGCAAAGAAGTTGATTGAGCGTGTGCGGCCAGGTGTCGACGAGGTATGTGCCAGCTTTGCGCCGAGCAGGGAATTGATGAGCGACGACTTACCCACGTTCGAGCGGCCAAGAAAGGCTACCTCGGGCGCGTTGGCGGTCTTCGATTCGGAAGGGAAGTGAGCGACATCGGTCGCTGAGAGCATGAAGACAGGGTTTAGTCGCATAGAGTCAGTCTATCGCTCGAAGCAATGGATACCTTGCCCTAAAACAAAAGAGCGCCTGCCTCGCGGGAGGTAGACGCTCTGTGGGTAAAGTTTGAGTGGTTAGCGAGTGACGGTGACTGGGGCAGTCAGACGGAAGGTGATGACAGACTCGGAGGGGATCACGACATCCTTGTTCCCCGTATAGGCTGCGCCAGCGGTTCCTGCGCCCGCTCCAATGAGTCCGCCAATCAATGCACCTTTGCCACCTCCGGCAAGTCCGCCAATCAGTGCGCCTGCGCCGCCGCCGCCACCGATCATTGCGGCAGAGCGCTTACCCTTGCCGGCTGCTGCCTTTTCGTATTCCGAGGTGCTCACGGCGACGCCATCAATGGAAGCGACCTGAATGCCAAGATCACCCGCTCCTTTGAAGCGGCCACGGCCTTTGGCTGCGACAACGGTTCCATTTACACGAGCGCCGCGCTTGAAGATGACGGATCCATCGGCACTCTTGATGGGCTCGGACAGGGAGCCTGTGAAGCCATCTCCTACATTGTTCCGGCTGGCACTGAGTGTCTGAGTAATGCTCACTTGTACTCGCGTTCCTGAAGGGGCGGTCAATCTTACAGGGGCCGGAGCGGCAGGCACAGGCTGGGCCGCTGGCACGGGGGCGGACGCGGCGGTAGCTGGAGCAGAGGCTGGTGTCGCTGCAGACCCAGAAGCTGGAGTCGAAGCTGCTGCTGGTTGCCCTGCCTGAGCAGGTGTCGCAGCAGTTGAGGGAGCAGCAGCAGTTGGCGAGCTGCTCTTGCATCCGCCTAGTGAGGCAACAACAGAAAGTGTCAGTGCTGCCGTAAGGGTCATAGATTTCATGCGCATCATGTCGTCTCCATAACTACATCGCTGAATGTAAACGCAAATATAACAGGATGTCCGAATAGATTATCTTTTGAGCGAGAGAGTTGCTTGGTTACCGCCAATCAGATATTTAGGACAGAAAGCTGGAGTGAAAGAAGAGAACCAAGTCAGTTAATGTATGGGATGAAAACAATCTTTCTAATCGTAGGCGGTAAGCGGGAATGAATATGAAGAGCAACATGAAGAAATGGCATGAGATGGGAAGGCTGTCTGAAGGGTGATGTTGTTCCTCTTCGGGAATTTAATGACCCAAAAGTGTCACGTCCATTTTCTAAAGTGCCATAAGGATTTATGCTCCATTCGCGCAAAGGTCGAGTATGCTCCAGAGTGAAACAGCCGTACCTGACTGCCGATGCGGGGATGGCCCGTTTATAGGCAGTCTGAATGCCATAGTTATTTTGATCTCTGCGGTAGAGTTTTTGAGACCATGAAATGAACGTAGTTGAACACCAATCGTTCCCGAGTCCGCTCCAAACGCTCTCCCCTGGTCGCTCTCCGATAAGCCGAGCCACCTGTCCAGTCAAGCAAACCGTAGCAATCATTTTTCCGGAGGGAACACCGATGAATCGCAACATCTTTGCCCGACTATCGGGCACTCAACGAAGTTTGGTCGCGCTGCTGGCGTCAGCCGCCATGCTGACAGCCGGTTGCGCCAACATGGCGACCGTGCCGTCGAATGTTGACTCGCTGCATTCGAATGCTACGCTTAGCGGGAAGGTGCACGGCGGTAATCAGCCAGTCTCCGGAGCTACAGTGAATCTGTATTTTTCGGGTCAAGCGGATAACTCAGTCGCGACTCTGGCCGCTTCAACAACGACATCCAATGATGGTACGGGCTCATTTAGTTTTACTGCAAATGCAAGTTCGCCTGACGATGGGTCGACCAATACGTTTTCCTGCCCCACAAACGTGGGGTCGCCGCTTGTCTATGTTGTAGCCAAGGGTGGTAACACGCTGAACAACGGAGATAGCAGCGTCAATAACAGCGCTGCGGCGTTTATTGCGGTCTACGGTCTTTGCGACACCCTGACGAACGGCTCTTTTGTGGACATGACCGAGTTGTCGACTGTGGCTACAGTAGCCGCAGTTCAGCAATTCTTCGATCCAAGCAATGACTCTATTTCTTTTGACGGCATCGGCCAGGAGTACCACGCCGTAGCCAACATTCCGAACACCATTGCTCTGATGGTAAATTTCAGCACCGGGACCGGAGTAAACTCGACGGTAATTCCGGCGGCTTCAGGCAACGGTGTGTCCACGGTCTCCGTCACTGCCACTCCTGAGGCAAGCAAGATCAATACGATTGCTGACGCGATTTCAGCCTGCGTAAACAACGCTTCGTCTTCTGCAAATGCCTGCAATACGCTGTTTGCAAGCGCCTTGCCACCTTCCACATCTGTCACCAATCCGGTCAGTGGCGCCAACTTTCCGCCAGCAACGGATGTCGTGCAGGCGACATACTATATCCTGAGCAACCCAACGAACGGCAACACCACCAATCTGCAGAATATCTATACACTGGCCACGGGGGTTGGTGCACCGTATCAACCTACTCTGGTAACAGCTCCGAGCGACTGGACAATTGCTATCAATTATTCCAGCCTCAGCAACTGCGGCACGAATTCGGGCGGTTTTATCAGCAGCCCATATGACATCAACATCGATGGGTCAGATAACGTCTGGATAGCAAACTCTCAGGCTTCAGGAAATTTGTCCGAGTTGACTAAGGCCGGAGCAGCGGGCGCGTGCGTCTCGCTGGGCAATGGCGGCTCTAATGGTTCAACCATTGACACTGCGGGGAATGTGTGGCTTGCGACCGCGTCGAACCATATCTATCGTTACAATCCAAATGGCACTGTCACAGACTTCCCCACGTCTGTGGCTCCGTTGGCAGTCACAGCGGATGGTCTGGGCAATGTGTACTTTACATCCTCTTCTACCTCGTCGCTCTATGAGATACCCGGGGCCGCAACAGCGGCGACGGCCGTCACCCCAGTGCAGATATCGAGTGTGGTCGGCCCCAACCCGATCCGCATCATGCCCGACTATCAGGGCAATGCCACGCAAAGCAATATCTGGGTCTCTTCGGGTGCTGGTTACGTAGCTGAAGTTTCGCCAGGTACGTCAGGGCCCAATCCGCTGAATGGTTTCTCAACAACAACATACCCCATTGGACATGATGCTTATGGCCTCGCCGTTACATCAGGAGGCGATGTGGTGGTTTCATCGCAGGGAAGCGACAACTACCTCATCTATCTCAGCAAGGCGAACAGCTACAACGAATTATGGACCAGCGCTTCAGGCTTTGGGGGAATCAACACTCCCACCGGTATCAGCCTTGATGGAAGAGGCAATATCTGGGTTCCGAATAACACCAACGTCTCCGGAGCTATAGGCAGCGTTAGTGAGGTGAGTGCCAACGGTACTGCTCTTTCGCCCGCAGGTGGCTTCCAAAAGAGCAGCTCGTACTTCTTATCCGGCCGCGCGTCGGCAGTTGACCAGGTTGGTAACGTGTGGATTGTTGGTGATGGTGCAAATTCTATTACGGAGGTCGTTGGAGCCGGTGTTCCGGTTTATCAACCGTTCTCCCAGGGCCTTAGCAATGGTCGTTTCCAGACCATTCCGTAACCTGTTCTCAACCAATAATGAAAGGCCCCGGATTAACTTCCGGGGCCTTACTTTTTTAGATATCAGGTCTGCTGATTTATTGCTCGGCGAGAGTGAAGACGCGCTCCATTGGGACCCACCACTGGTCTGCTTTGGATTGGGGGAGTTGCTTCTGGAAGCGGTGCATGATCGTCTCCCACTCCTGCACTTTTTGGTTGACTGCGTCCGCGGCCGCTTTGGCTTCGAGCGAAAACGAGTCGCTTACGTCCATAATCATGAACATTCGTGTGCCAAGCAGATATATCTCCATATCTTCGATCCCCGCATCAAACAGGCTCTGTTTGACTTCGGGCCATATCTTGACGTGATAGCGCTTGTATTCAGCGATTGCCGTTGCATCATCCTTCAGATCGAGAGCCAAACAGTGGCGTGGCATGAGTTCCTCCGCATCTTATTTCGAAAGTGCTTTTCAAACAGAAAGCCAAATGAAGAGTATCACTGTAGGCTAAAGGTGCTAAGGCGCTCTCTTACCGTTTCACAAACCGCAATTTCCGGCTTGGATAAATAATCTTTTCGCACTTTAGCCAAAAACCGGTATGCTTATTCGAGTACAGGATTGTTTCAGCCTATGACAGATAGTTTTCGCCTGGAAAATAAATTAGCACTTGTCACTGGAGGAGCCAGCGGCATCGGAGCAGCAACCTGCCGCGAACTGGTTCAGGCTGGCGCGCATGTGTATATTGCCGACATTAATCTGGCCGCCGCACAAGCATTAGCTGACGAACTGATCAACGCACAGCCTGTCGCTATGGATGTGACCAGCTCAGCATCGATTGCATCAGCCCTCAATGCTATTGGGCAGTTAGACATTCTGGTCAACAATGCCGGTATCGGCCTGGTTGGCGACATTACCCGCACCAGTGAAGAAGACTTCGAGCGGGTCATGAAGGTAAACGTCAGCAGCGTCTTTCTCGTTACGCAGGCGGCGTTTCCTAAACTGCTTGCTGCACACGGCTGCATTGTGAACATTGGATCGGTTGCCGGTTCAGTTGGAGTCAAACAGCGCCTTGCCTATTGCACGAGCAAGGGTGCGGTGCAAGCCATGACTCGCCAGATCGCAGTTGATTACCCCAAAGAGCTGCGCATTAACTGCATCGCTCCGGGCACTGTTCAGACCCCATTTGTTGAAGGCTATCTGGAGAAGTATCACAAACATGAGAAGGAGAAGGTTCGTGCGGAACTTGTCGCACGTCAGCCCATCGGGCGCCTTGGTACTCCTGAAGATATTGCTTCACTGGTTCGATATCTCTGTTCCCGTGAAGCCGAATTTATCAATGGCGCTGTGATTGCGATCGATGGTGGCTGGAGCGCAGCCTAAGTCTGCAAAAGTTTTGTATGAAAGGGAAGCAGTTGAACGAGACCCACATTACCGCTGTCCGTGTCATCGACCTACGGTTCCCCACGTCGCGTAGCCACATCGGTTCCGATGCGGTTAATAAAGACCCAGACTATTCGGCGGCGTACTGCATTCTTGAGACGAATACGGGGCTCGAAGGGCATGGACTCACCTTTACGTTAGGCCGTGGCAACGATCTCGTTGTTCAGGCTGTGCGATACCTCTCTCGCTATGTAGTCAACCGTTCTCTCGATTCGATCACGAGTGATCTTCGCGGCTTCGCACGCCAGCTTACCGATGACACACAATTTCGCTGGCTTGGCCCGGAGAAGGGCGTCATTCATCTTGCTACTGGAGCGATCCTTAACGCGGTTTGGGACCTCTATGCGCGTGTCGAAGGCAAACCTCTCTGGAAGTTGCTGGCGGAGATGGAGCCTCGGGAGCTGGTTAAAGCGATTGACTTTCGCTATATAGATGACGCGCTTAACGAGCAGGAGGCGCTTGACCTGCTCACGGAGCGGCGAGATTGCCAGAAGACGCGGCTTGCGCTACTTGAGCGTCAGGGATATCCGGCTTACACCACTTCAGTTGGCTGGTTCGGATATAGCGAAGAAAAGATTCGCCGTCTTGCGCGCGAGGCATTGGCCGAAGGGTGGACGCACTTCAAATTAAAAGTGGGAGGCGAACCGGCGGACGATTTACGCCGTGGCCATATCATTCGCGAAGAGATCGGTTGGACGAACAAGATGATGGTGGACGCCAACCAGAAGTGGGGAGTGCTTGAAGCGATTGAGCGCACGCGCCAGTTGGCTGAGCTTAAGCCGTGGTGGATGGAAGAGCCTACCAGCCCCGACGATATTCTTGGTCACGCGCGCATTCGCCACGAAGTTCCGCAGGTGCGGATTGCTACCGGCGAGCATGTCCACAACCGCATCATGTTCAAGCAGATGCTTCAGGCCGGAGCCATCGACGTACTCCAACTCGACTCCTGCCGTGTGGCTGGCGTCAACGAGAACCTGGCCATCCTATTAATGGCTGCAAAGTTTAACGTTCCTGTCTGCCCTCACGCTGGCGGTGTCGGGCTGTGTGAGTATGTCCAGCATCTTTCCGCGTTCGATTACCTCTCTGTCTCCACATCGCTCGAAGATCGGGTCATCGAGTTTGTCGATCACCTCCATGAGCACTTCCTCACACCTGTCCATATCCGGCAAGGTCACTATCTTCTGCCTATGGAACCGGGTTACAGTATTCAAATCAAGCAAGATTCGCTGACGCAGTTTGCTTATCCAGACGGCGAAATCTGGCAGGAAGCTTTTGAGGAAGCAAGGAGCAACGGCAGAGCATGAAGCTGGTCACATTCACGACAAGTACCAATCCACATCCAACGCCAGGCGCACTCGTCAACGAAAATGAAGTGGTAGATCTGACTGCGTTCGGCCATGCATCCGTCCTTGCATTTATCGAGGCAGGTGAGCAGGCATTTGTCGATGCACGCGCCAACATGGCGAAGCTCTCGCGTCTTCCGCTCGCCGGGGTTAAGCTTGTAGCTCCTATCCCACGTCCGCCGCGCATCTTCGCCATTGGCCTGAATTATCAGAAGCACGCTGCCGAGTCGAACATGCAGGTGCAGAAGGTTCCCACCGTTTTCTTGAAGCTCTCAAGCTCCGTTGTTGGTCCGGAGCACCCAATTATCCTCCCCAGAATCTCCACTCAACCCGACTACGAGGCCGAGTTCGCTGTTGTCATTGGCAAACCTGGCTATCAAATCCCAGCGAATCGCGCGATGGAGCATGTCTTCGGCTATACCATCGTCAACGATGTCAGCGCGCGCGACATTCAGCTAGCGACCTCGCAGTGGACGATGGGGAAGTCGTTCCCGACGTTTACGCCGCTTGGGCCCGCGATTACAACTGCGGACGAAGTTGCGGATCCGCACAATCTAGCCATCTCACTTACCATCAATGGCGAGACGCTGCAAAGCTCCAACACCAATGACCTCATCTTCAAGATTCCCGCTTTGATCGAGCACCTTTCGAGCCTTACACCGCTCGAGGCAGGAGACATCATCAGCACCGGAACTCCTGAAGGAGTTGGTCTCGGCCGCAAACCGCAGCGCTGGCTTAAGCCTGGGGAGGAAGTCGTGGTCACGATTGAGAAGCTCGGTTCGCTCCGTAACCGCACGCAAGCCGAGTAGAGCTAAACGACGACGACTCGTACCTGCTGTTGCCGGAATGCTTCGACCAGTTCAGGGTCTACGCCATCATCGGTGATGATCGTGTGGATCTGTCGGGTTGAGCAGACGCTATTTGACGAAACCATCCCGAGCTTACTCGCGTCAGCAACAGCGATGATCTGTTTGGCGTGCTTGACCATCTGACCGAGAATCAGAGCTTCATCAGATTCAATCACAGTCAGGCCATGCTGCGGATGAATCCCCGTCGCACCTACGAAGAACTTGTCGAAGAACAGACGCTGCAGCGAGTCATATGCAGTTGCTCCGACCATGGAGAACGATCCTGGCCAACGGATTGAACCACCTGTCAGGGTCACGCGCGCATGGGGCAGGCTTGAATACTCCATACCGATGTTCACTGCATTGGTGACGATGTGAATGCCTTCGCGATGGCGCAGACTCCGCGCTACCTGTGTTGTCGTTGTGCCAGGCGAAATGGCGATTGTGTCGCCCTGGTCGACCATTTCAGCCGCAGCAATGGCGATACGACGCTTCTCATCAGCAAACCTCTCTTCGCGTAGGGGAAACGCAGCATCAAAGCGAAACGGCTCGTAAGTCATCTTGCCGGCCAGTTCGACGCTGCCATGGGTGCGGTGTACGAGACCGCGCTGCTCCAGCTTGATCAGGTCTCTTCGTACACTAGCCGGCGATGCGGACACGGCTGATGCAAGGTCGTCCACATTGCTCTTTCCGGCCTGAAGTAAAAGGTGCAGTATCTGGGTTTCACGCGCTTGCGTCTTAGCTGCCATCACGGGTCCTTTTGTTGGGAAAGCTATGTCAACAGTATGTCAAAGAGGCGACGAAAGTGAAGATTCATCTGCCATCCTAGCTTTCTATTGAACAAAATCAATCAATTTCTTCACTATTTGTGATATTTTGATTGACAAATGAGCATTTGAGTTTTTATTCTCCGCTACAGAACCCAGACCAGAGCAATTGGTGGGATCAGTGCGAATGCTGATGTCCCGGTTGCCGCGCAGGTCTATTTCGGAGATTTTCCATGGTTTACGTCATTTTGGAGGCAGCATGAAGACAGCACGGTATCGCAGATATTTCAGTTGGCTATTAGCCATAGTCACGGTGGCGGCAATTGTGGCGATGCCTGCTGCCTGGTCGCAGACTGTGACCGGAAACATTACAGGTGAGGTCACCGACTCTACCGGCGCCGTTATCCCTAATGCCCAGGTCGTCGCAGAAAATGCAGGCACGGGTGTAAAAACCGAGACCTCAACGAATGCCGCCGGTGCGTATACGATCCGCTTTCTTCCAATCGGTCAATACCAGGTCACTGTGAAGGCAAGTGGATTTGCGCCCCAGACTCTTCCGCAGTTTTCTTTGGAGATCGCTCAGACAGCGAAGTTCAATGTGCAGTTGAATGCCGGAAGCGTGGCGACGACGGTGCAGGTATCGGCAGAGACGGTGCCGATCCTCAATACCAATGACGACACACTGAGCAGCACCTTTACCGCTAATTCAATCCAAAACTTTCCATTGAACGGCCTCGACTTTTCCGCGATTACGCTTTACGTTCCCGGCTCTGTGAGCACGGCCGGTACAAGCGGAACGACCAGCATCGAGCGCAGCACCTACTTCACGGACACGATCAATCTCAACGGTAACCGCGCCCAGGCGAATAATTACACACTGGACGGCATCGACATGAACGAGACGTTCAACAACTTGATTTCCTATAGTCCCGCGCCGGATGCGCTCCAAGAGATCAAGGTGCTGGCTGCAGACACTCCGGTGGATTATGGCAATGTGAATGGAGCCGGAGTCGCGAGCGTTCTCAAGACTGGTACCAATAGCTTTCATGGCTCACTCTACGGCTATGTCCAGGACTATAGACTGAACGCCAACTCATGGCAGAACAAGAATCAAACCCCCGTCATCGCGATCAATCCGTTCTCCCAGGACCAGTTCGGCGCAACGCTCGGTGGCCCAATCAAGCGCGGCAAGTTGTTCTTCTTTGTCGACTACCTTGGCTCTCGTCACCACGTTGGTGGCATCGGCTCTGAGAGCGTATTTACGCAGGCAATGCGCAACGGCGATTTTTCTGTTCTGTTGCAGAATGGAAATTCAAAGCAGCTGTACGATCCGCTGAATGGCTTTATGCCATATGCGAACGATCAGGGAATTGCAATCGCTAATCCTGTAGCGAAGTTCTTGTTTGCGAATCCCAAGTTGTATCCCCTACCGAATGCGACACCGACCGACGGAATTGTACGCAGCAATTATCAAGCTCCGCAACGTAGCTTCAACGCTAACAATCAGGGCGACATCAAGCTCGAATATGATGCCACCACAGAGGACCGGTTTACTGGCTTCTATTCCATGTCTACGGCATACGATGGAAATACCCCTGTGTTGGCCATCAGCTTTAATGGAGTGAATTTGTACCCAACCAAGCTGTTTGGCGTGAACTGGGTGCACACGTTCTCATCGGCGCTGATTAACTCTGCACGCATTGGATTCACGCGCACGGTCTGGGCACAGAATTTCTCGATCGACTCGACCGGCCAGTTTGGAGATTCAGGCAATTCCAAAGTAGGCATTGGCTTTCCGAACCAGGCGTACGCCGGATATTCGGGCCAGAGTATTGGCGGCGGCATTTTTGCGGGTGGTAATCCAGTCTACGGTGGTGGCCTGATCGACAACACATACAGCTATATGGACGACCTGACATGGCAGCACGGCCGCCATTTGCTGAGCGTTGGCGTCCAGGCACTGCGCTATCAGAACAACTATCCGACGGCCAATAACAATGGCTATCTTGGATCGCTCTCGTACAACGGCAACTTTACCTCAAGCCCCAACGATAGCAACTCCGGTTATGGCGGAGCGGACTTTTTGCTGGATCGTGTCAGCTCAGTCGCCGCGACGCTGGCCAGCGTGAATGTCGGACAACGCCAGTGGCGCATTGCTGGATACATCAACGATGACTATAAGTTGCTTCCCAACCTTACTGTGAACATTGGGGGCCGCTATGAGATCGACGAGCCGTGGGTTGAGTCGAACAACAAGACTGGAAATATCGACGAGGCCACTGGCCAAGTGCTATATGCGCATGTTGTTCCCGCGGGAGCGCCGGCAGGGTCGGGGCTGTGCAGCAATCGCGGCTGCTACGACTATAGCTTCCACCAGTTCATGCCGCGTCTTGGGTTCGCATATCAGGCGACTCCTCGGTTAGTGGTTCGCGGAGGCTACGGCGCGAGCAGCTTCTTTGAAGGGAACTCCTCCAATCAGCGTTTGACGTCGATCACTCCCTTCATTCAGGCCATCAACGTCAACTTAACCCAGCCGACATTGACCGATGTACCAACGCCTCTGACTGCAGAGACAGCCTTCCAAAATCCCAGCAGCAATGGAGGTACGTTCAACGTCTATCCGAAGAACATCCAGCCAGCCTATGTGCAGGAGTGGAACCTGACGACGGAGTATGCGTTGAGCAGTTCTCTGTCGCTACAAGTTGGGTATCTCGGAGAGCAAGGCCAGCATATCGAAGACTACGGCAACCTGAACCAGTATCGGGTCAACGGAGATCCGACTTCGGCGCCGTATTACAACAACAAATACATTGGCGTGAATTCGGCCCTGGGCATTGGATCGAACTCACTACTCGTTACGGAGTCGCGGGCGATGATGAACTACAACGCCCTCCAGGCCGTTCTGCGGCAGCGACTGAGCCACGGGCTCGAATACACACTGAACTACACGTATAGCAAAGCTATGACGAACAGCCTCGGTAACTATGGGTTGGAGGTTAACGGCTTTAGTGGCGCGTTTCAGAACTACTATGACAGCGCGGCAGACTATGGTCCAGCAGGCTATGACGTGAGACACAACGTGTCCGGCAATCTAACCTATGCGGTGCCGGTTGGCCGCGGTCAGTTGTACCTGAACGGTGTCAACCGCATTGTTGACGAAGTTATAGGCGGATGGAGGTTGGGCGCGGGCTGGGTAGCATACTCTGGCTTCCCTGAGACGCTGACCACCAGCGCCAACAACAACTCCAACAGCTATGGCAGCGTGCGGCCGAATCAGTACAGGAAACTGAAGATCGTCAATCGTTCCATCGACAACTGGTTTGGTACTGATCCATCGGCAACGCCCTGTACGACCCCGGGAGTGGACAATGGTGTCTGTGCCTTTGGCGCTCCAGCGACGAACACGTTCGGTAGTTCCAGGAATGGCGCTGTTCGTGGCCCAGGCTTCCTCGACGCTGGAATTTCGGCGATGAAGGACTTCCATACCTATAGAGAACAAGTGATCGGCTTCCGGTTCGATGCGTTCAATGCGTTCAATATTGTCAGCTATGGAAACCCAGACACGGGCATCAACGATACCAGTTTTGGTCAAATAGCTCAGCAGAATTCGATACGGTCAACGGAGCGGCATCTACAATTCTCCGCACATTACCGGTTCTAACTAACCTTGCATGGCCATTGGGATTGATGGCCTCCTGCGCCACGGATCTTCCGTGGCGCTTCTTTTTCCGTGGCCCTTTCGGAGGGCCACGCTGATACTCTTTTGAACAGTAGTGAAGAGTGAGGAGAGCGAGCGTTGGCGTTTTATTTAGGTGTGGATGCGGGAGGTACGAAGACTCAATACGTACTGGGCGACGAGCAGCAGGTGCTTGGGCGGGTCCAGGGGGGGACCATCAAGCGGATGCGCGCTGACGCGGCGACCACTACCCGTAATCTGGATAAGGCGCTCTCCGAGCTTGCTGCGCTGACCGGAGTTTCCTTGCGGTCGGTGACGCGGACGTGCATCGGAGCGGCGGGGATCACGGTGCCGCTGGTGACGGATTGGATGCGGGAGGCATTCGGTGAGAGGGTTGGTGGTTCGCTGGTCCTCGTCGGTGATGTGGAGATTGCGCTCGATGCGGCGTTCTTCGGTGGGTCGGGGGTGCTGGTGCTTGCGGGGACGGGGTCGAACGTTGCGGGCCGCTCGGTCTCGGGTCGGGTGACGACGGCGGGTGGATGGGGGCCGGTGCTTGCGGACCAGGGGTCGGGTCACCGGATTGGGGTTCAGGCGCTGCGGGATACGTTCCTTGCGCTGGATGAGGAGCGGTCGACCGAGCTGCTGCCGGAGATCCTCGGGTTGTGGGGACTGGCGGATGCGACGGAGTTGGTTGCGTACGCGAACAAGATTCCGGCTCCGGACTTTAGTGCGCTCGCGCCGCTGGTGGCGTCGTGTGCGGAGCGGGGTGACGGGGTGGCGCGGGGAGTGCTGAGTCGAGAGGCGGGTGAGTTGGCCCACCTGGCGCTTCTGGTGATCGGGCGGCTGCGGCGGGAGGCTCCGCCGGAGTGGGTTCCGGAGGTGGCGTTCACGGGGAGCATCCTGGAGCGGGTCGGTCCGGTGCGGCGGGGGATTGTGGAGCGGCTGGAGAGGGAGTTGCCTTCGGTGAAGACGCTGCCGGGGGTGGTGGATCCGGCGCTGGGAGCGCTGTGGAGGGCGAGGGTCGGTTGACCCCCTCCCCCTTGTTTTTGTGCAAAGTCTTCCTTTGATTTGGGTTAGGGTTGGACTTTGGGGTTCTTATTTGCGCGAAAGTCCCGGTTTTATTGGGTTTTTGCAGGTTTAGCATTGGTAGAGTCTTCATTCCAAAATGAAAACCCCGGATGGAGTTGGTCTCCTTTCGGGGCTTTGTTTTTTCTATCTGATTTAAGTGTAGCAAGCTGAGAAAACTAAACCGCCAGTTTTGCTGGGAAAATATCTTTAGTTGAATGAGTGGGTTGGCTCGGTTTTTTCAAGTTGATCCTCTTGACAGGAATTTGTGGCGCGGGGGATTTGGGTCGTTTCGCCCTGTAGGCTTCACTCCGGGCCTTCGACTTCGCTCAGGGCAGGCTGCCGCGCAATGGACGATAAAGCCGTCCATTGCTCCAGTCGAAATGACAGTGGTTGTGGGTGCTTCAGATCCAGCCGGCGTCGATGATGTAGCTCTGGTTGGTGATGGCGGAGCTGTCGTCTGCAGCCAGAAAGAGGAGAAGGCGAGAGACTTCTTCGGGTTGAATCATGCGTTTGAGGGCCTGGCGGCTTAGGATTTCGGTTTGGTAGGTTTCGGTGAACCAGAGGCGGCGTTGCCGCTCCGTCATGATTGCTCCGGGGAGGACGCAGTTGACGCGGATTCCGTCGGGGCCTAGTTCGTGAGCGAGGGTGCGGGTGAGGCCGACGATTCCGGCCTTTGCGGTGTTGTATGCGGCCAGATTGGTTCCGGGGATGATCCAACTGATGGAGCTCATGTTGATGATGGAGCCGTGGCCGGATTGGCGGATGGCTGGCAGCAAGGCTTGCGTGAGGAAGAATTGGTGGTGCAGGTTGAGGGCGAGGTATTTGTTCCAGAGGTCTGGGGTGACTTCTTCGACGGAGTGGCGGGTGTCGTTGCCGGCGTTATTGATGAGGATATCGATTGATTTGTGATGCGACGTGATCTCGGCGGCTGCCTGCTGGAGTGCGGCGATGTTGGTGAGGTCACACTCTACAAACTTTGGCGTGTTGGGTTTGTCGCTGAGGCGGGCGATGAGGGATTCGGCGGCGGAGCGGTCGATGTCGAGGAACCAGACCTTTGCCTGTTGCTGGTGAAATGCTTCGACGATGGATTCGCCGATTCCGTTTGCGCCTCCGGAGATGACGACGACGCGGTCTTTGAGGCTGGGGTAGGTAGCGAATTGGGTCATTGTTGGTCTCGTTCAACGATTTCAGAGGTGGGGGCGTTGGGCAAGTGGGAAATTGCGCGATGAGTCTACGAGGAATAGACCGGTTTCATAGCTGGTGTTTCGCTGCTGCGTTTATTGATAGCCCCTGTGGTAGCATCCCTGAAATGAATCGCCCCAGACGTTTTGTCTTCTATATCGCCCTCACATTATTGATCGCGGGCTTTGCGGGCGCTGCCATCTCTCTCCATTCGGAGAATCCGAGCGATTTTCCTCCCGGCTTCGATGCATTACAGGCTGCTCCCAACTCCCACAAGCTGCTATTTGAGAACGAATTTGTCCGCGTCCTCCAGGTTGACTTGCCCAGGAGCGGCGTAATTCCGATGCACCACCATCGATGGCCCTCGTTGGCTATCGATTGGGATACAGGTGGAGACTCTGCTCATATCCGCTATCTACGCCCCGGCCAACCCGCAAAAGACATTCCTGCCGTTGAGTCAGCCACACACAAAGGCGTGTGGGAAATTCATTGGATGAAGCCAGAACCCATGCATTCAATTGAAGTCGTCTCGCCGCCTAAGGATGAAATGGAACATGCTTCTGATCCACCGGAGCTTCGGATTGAGATCAAAGTCCGTCAATGACAACGAAGGCTGCATCCTGTTCAGTCCACCAATTCGCCACTCAGCGACTTTAAGCATCTGCCCAGTCCAAGAAGGATTCGGGACTTAATGTTGGGTCCGCCAAGCTCCCAACTCAGTAGAGCGTTCTACCGCGTCAGCATGACACAGTGCCATTTGTAGTTGATCGTTACGGATCTAAATTCTCGCAAAACATCTTCTCCTACAATCCCGTCAACTTTCCTTGCATAAATTTTGGAAAGGTCTTCCAGATTCGCTATCGCAACTTCTTTTTGAGTCCAGCTTGCGTCGCCGATGCTGAAATTGACTCTTCTCCAAACGACATTGGCGTCAAGCCCAACACCCCGCTGGTTCAGGCGCGCGGCTTCAAGATCAACGGGGCTAAGGCCAAATTCTTTAGCATCGAACATTGTTTGTGCAGCCCCGGTATCAAGAACCATGACGGCGGGATGTCCTTCCAGTTTTCCTTCAACCAAAATGGAACCGGTTTTGAAGTCTGAGATCAGGGCAAGTCCTATCTCGCCGTTGGTGGATTGTGAAGGTGCTGGATGGGCTTCTTCGCCGGATACAGTCCGAATGGTTGCGATGAATATTAATGCCAACAATAAATAGCGCACAGTCGAATCCTTCCTGAGGTTCGAAGCAGATTAGAAAATCGTCAACACGGCGGGCTAGCAGATACTTATCGATGCAATCGCGCGGATATTCTCAAAGACACGTCGATGCATCATTTCCCAGTGCCCTAAGCATAAGCTAAGCAATGGTGTTCTGGTCCGTATTGCCCGGACTGAAGTCCGGGCCTATCTCAGAAGCAACGACAAGGGCAACAGCAACAGCAAAGGCAACAGCAAAGAAGTCTGGGCCTATCTCAGAAGCAACGACAAAGGCGTGGTGGCTTTAATCGAGGCCGGGGTTGGATTCGCCTGGGTGGTCTGCGGTGCGCTTTTTGCGTTTTACGGGTGGGGCGGCGCTGGGTGGGCGCTGTTTGCCATTGCCGTTCTTCTTGCGGTCGTGGGTTTCGACTACGGCGCGCATCCAGTAGTTGCCTTCGGCGTCGACCTCGATGCCGTGGACCTCGCGCTCGAAGCCGGGGAAGCGCTTGCCGAATTCTTCGGTGGCGAGGATGAGGCGGATGACGGGGCTGTCGGCTGCGCCGAGCCGCTCGCCGGGCATGCACATGGGAATGCCGGGAGGGTAGGGAACGAGCATGACGGCGCCGATGCGGCCGGGCATCTCGGTGAAGCGGATCTTTTCGGTCTCGTTGCGGAGGAGCTTTTGGTACGTCTGCGCGGGTGTGAGGACGGGGTCGAAGTCCTCGTCGCAGGCTTCACCGACGAGCGTGGGGAGATTGAGTTCGACCATGGCGGCGTGCATCTGGTCGGAGAGCTCTTTGAGCGAGACGTTGCGGTAGCGCGCGGGATATTTTGCGACGAGCTCGGGGAGCGCTTCTTCGAGCGGAGCTTCGCTGTCGTAGAGGCGCTTGAACTCGAAGAGGTTTTCGAGCAGGCTGCCCCACTTGCCTTTGGAGGTGCCGACGGAGAAGAGGACGAGCACGGTGTAGTCGCCGGTGCGGGCGATTTCTACACGGCGTGAGTCGAGAAACTCGGTGAGGATGGCGGCGGGGATGCCCCAGTCGGCGACCTTGCCCTGCGCGTTGACGCCAGGCATGAGGATGGTGACCTTGGTGGGGTCCAACATGCAGTAGTCGTCGGCGATGTCTTCGTCCTGGAAGCCGTGCCAGTCCTCGCCGGGCTTGAGCGCCCAGCAGCTTGAGGTGTTGGCGAGCAGCTCGTCGTCGGCCTCTTCGAAGAGATGGGTTGAGCCGTCGTTGGGATCGTTGACTTGCTCGGGCTGGAAGAGGCGGAAGAACCAGCCTTCGCCGTCGCCGGATTCACGGAGGCGGTGCGCGACGGAGGACATTGCCTTGCGGAAGCTGATCGCATCCTGGATGGTCTCGTCCATGAGAGCGGGGCCGGCGGGCTCGTCCATCATGGCGGCTGCGACGTCGAGCGAGGCGATGAGCGGATAGAACGGCGAGGTGGTGCCGTGCATCATGAACGACTCGTTGAACTGGTCGAACTCGAGCGGCGCGCGCGGGCTGAGCTTGATGTGGACCATCGAACCCATCGAGAAGGCCGCGAGCATCTTGTGCGTGGACTGCACGGAGAAGATGGTGGGGCGCTCGGGCATGTCGTCGGGGACGTCCATGGCGAAGCGGCCGCGATAGATTTTGTGGAACTTCGCGTAAGCGTACCAGGCTTCGTCGAAGTGCACGCGCGGGACGGACTTGGAGAGCTCTTCGACGACGCGGTTCACGTCGTAGCAGAGGCCGTCGTAGGTGGAGTTGGTGACGACGGCGTAGGTTGGGTTTTGATTGGCGATGCCCTTGGTGAGCGGGCTGCGGTCGATGAGGCCGCGGATGAAGTCGGGGGCGAAGCGCTTGATGGGCACGAGGCCGATCATGCCGTAGCCGTTGCGCGTTGGCTTCATGTAGACGGGCCGCGCGCCGGTGACGGTGAGGGAGTGGCAGATGGACTTGTGGCAGTTGGCGTCGGCGAGGACGATGTCATCCTGGGCGATGACGCCGTGGCCAATGATCTGGTTCGAGGTGGAGGAGCCGCCGAGGACGAAGAAGGTCCAGTCGGCGCCGAAGATGCGGGCGGCGTTGCGCTCGGATTCTCCTGGAGGCCCGAGGTGGTCGAGCCAGGAGCCGAGCTGCGAGGTTGAGATGCCGAGGTCGGAGCGGAGGAGGTTTTCGCCGAAGAATTGCTGGAACTCCATGCCGACGGGATGCTTGAGGTAGGCGACGCCGCCCATGTGGCCGGGGGCGTCCCAGGAGTATGCGCCCTGGTCGGTGTATTTTTTGAGCTCGCGGAAGTAGGGCGGGAGGAGCTGCTCGTGGTAGCGCTCGACGGCGAAGTCGACGCGGTTGGCGATGAAGGCGGGGGTGTCGCCGAAGAGGTGGATGTACTCGTGGACCTGCTTGACGACTTCGAGGGGAAGCTCGCTGACGAGAGTGCGGTCGGCGATGAGGAAGATGGGGATTTTCTTGTTGCGATGGCGGACGGCGCGGAGGACTTTGAGCGCGGCGTGCTCTTCGAACTGGCCCTCGCCTTCTAGGTCCCAGTCGAGGAGGATTGCTGAGTAGGAGGGGTCGGACGTGACGAGCGAGAGGCCGTCTTCGGGTGTGGAGGTGCGGACGACTTCGTAGCCTTCGTCCTTGATGGCATCGACTAAGCGCTGCATGGCGCGGTCGGAGACCGAGTCTGTACCACCTACTTCACTTGCAATCAGTAAAACCCAACGCCCTTCGCTCATCCCACCTCACTCACTTCTGGAATTATGTTACAGGGATTTGGCGGTGGATATTTTGTTACGAGACGGTGAGTTTTGAGCGGGCTGGGCGATGCCTGGCGGAGGGTGCGCGTCCTATAATCGCGCGTGTGTTGGTGCGGGAGGTGAGCGATGTTTCAGAAGATGGTGTTTCTGGCTTTGGCTAGTGTTTATGCTTCGTGCGCACTTGCCCAGCAGCCTGCTCCGCAATCACAACTGGCGCAGCAATCGCAATTGGCGCAGCCGCGGCCTGCGTTCAAGCAGTTTGAGGTGGCGACGATTAAGCCGGTGGATCCTGGGCTGAAAGCGCCGCGGTTTATTGTGATGCAGGGCGTCAACCGTTTTGTCGAAAAGGACTATACGGTGAAGCTGCTGATTGCTGCTGCTTATGATCTGAATCCCAAGGCGATCTCGGGTGGGCCGGAGTGGATGGATTCGGACCACTATGACATTCTGGCCAAAACACCGGGCGAGGTACGGCCTAGTCATGATGAGCAGATGGAGATGCTGCGCTCGCTGCTGACGGACAGATTTGGACTGGCGTTTCATCGCGAGCCGAGGGTCTTCTCTATTTATGAGCTGACGGTGGCGAAAGATGGACCGAAGCTGAAGAAGAGCGCGGAGGCTCCGGACTCGCCACCAGGGTTGATCAGCGTGGTGTATCCGCAGCACATTACGCTGCCGGCGCGGAATGCGACGATGGGTGACTTCGTTTCGTTGCTGCAGCGGGCGGTGCTCGATCGGCCGGTGGTGGATAAGACAGGACTGGCAGGGAGATTTGATTTCGATCTGACGTGGGCTCCTGATGAGACGCAGTTCGGCGGGGAGGTGCCGGTTGCGCCGTCGGATGCGCAGGCTCCGCCGCTATTTCGCGCGGTGCAGGACCAGCTTGGATTGAAGCTGATTGCGACGAAGGGGCCGGTGGAGGCGATTGTCGTCGATAAGGTGGAGCGGCCGACGGCCAACTGAGCGATCAGGCGCTCGCGCAGGTGCAATTGATGCAGCCGTGAGTGGAGCAGCAGCCGCAGACAAGCATCAGTTGTTTTTTGAGGGCCTGGCGGGCGCGGTGGACGCGGACGGCGGCGTTGGCTGGGGTTATTCCGGCGGATTTGGCGAAGGTGTCGAGGGTCGCTCCGGCGAGCTCTACCTCGTGGAGGATTTCGCGGTAGGAGGGCTTGAGCGTGGGGATGATTTTGGCGATGCAGCCGCAGACGATCTCGCTCGTTTTGGGATCTGGCGCGGTGCTGGATTCGAGGTCCTGCGCCCAGCGCGCGAGTGCGTGGTCTTCGGCGGTGCGATGGCGGTAGTGATCGATGACGGCATTGCGCAGGATGCGGTAGAACCAGGCGGAGGCGGACTCGTCGTTGCGGATGTGTGTGGCCTGTTCGACGGCACGGACGTAGGCGGCCTGAAGGATGTCTTCGGCGGTGTCGCGTGAGCCGACGCGGCGCTGGACGAAGCGCAGGAATTCGCTGCGCTGGAGGACAAGGTTGGAGATTGCTACGGATGACATTTGGCGGCTCGTCGTTGCCGATGCGGGTTTTTCCCGCACCGGCTATTTGTTAGTTGGATGAGATGCCGGGGTGAACGTCACCGCATGGGCAGTCTGGGCTGCCGGGGCAGCAGGGACAGTCGGGGCAGCAGGAATGTTTCGTGGTCATTGGGTTTCTCCTTTGTCCGGGTTGTTGTCGGACACTTTAGCTGACGGATGGTGAGGAAAAACCTTACAGTTTTAGCGCGGAGTTCATACGGGAGAGTGACTTACACCTTCCGTACGGGACCCGGATACTTCGCAACCGATGAATCGGTCGTAAGCAGGGTGATGCCCGCAACTGTAGCCTGAGCCACAAGGATGCGGTCGAAAGGGTCTTTATGGAGGGGTGGCAGGGCGTCGATTGCGACGGCGTGTTCGCTGAGGATGGGGAGTTCGCTGTAGCCGTTGTCGAGCAGCCCGCGCCGGAGCAGACGCGCATCGACATGAAAGTCTTTCCGGTTGCCCAGCCCTTGCTTGATGGCTATCTCCCAGAGGCTTGCCGCGCTGAAAAACAGCTCGTTGGCAGGGTCTTCGATCAGCTTGAGGGCGGTCCGCGACAACCGGCGGGACCGCTCCGCCGCCCAGAGCAGCAGATGGGTGTCGAGCAGGAGCTTCATTGCCCGCTGCCGAAGAGTTTTTCGATCTTCTTGCTGTGCATACGGTCAAAGTCGTCGGGTACGGTGATCTGTCCAGACAGAAAACCAGTGCGGCGTTTTTGTTTGCCGGTGGGAGCGTCAAGCGCCGTGACCTTTACCAGCGGCTTGCCGGCCTTGGCGATGATGAAGGTTTCGCCGTTTGCCGCCTGCTCGACCAGGCTGGATAGATGGGTCTTGGCTTCGTGGATGTTGACGATGTTCATGCCGAAGGGTCTCAGTGGACTAAGTTCAGTTAGTCTAGTCTAACATGCGGCAGATTAAAAGTAGCGTGTGAGGTCGGCGAAGTGGGCTAGTTCGAGGAGCTTGCGGTCGGCGGGCGGGTGGTCGATGTTTTCGCGTTCGAGCGCCCAGGTGAAGTCGTGGGGGATGAAGATGGCGTTGAGGCCGGCGGCGAAGGCTGGGTTGATGTCGGACTTGGGGCTGTTGCCGATCATCCAGGTGGTTTCGGCTTCGCAGGCGTGGTGTTTGGCGAGGCTGCGGTAGGCGGCGTGGTGCTTTTCGGGAAGGATTTCGACGGCAGAGAAGTGTGGGCCGAGGCCGGAGCGGCGGAGCTTGTCGGTCTGCTCGGCGTGGTCGCCCTTGGTGACGAGGATGAGCTTGTGACGGCTGGCGAGCTCGGCGAGGGTGGGCTCGACGTTGGGGAGCAGCTCGATCTCCTGGTCGGCGATGGATTGGGCAAAACTGATGATGCGCTTGTGTTTATCGGGCGGGACGGGCTGGCCGGTGAGCTGTTCGAAGCAGTCGACGAGCGACTGGCGGAAGCTGGTGAGGCCGTAGCCGCGTTTGGAGATGGTGGCGCGTTCGCAGTGGTTGAGGTGCTCGCGGACCTGGTCGGCGGTGTAGACGCGGTGGTTCAGGTAGGAGATGAACGAGGCAATGGCGCGCTCGAAGTAAATATTGTTCTCCCAGAGGGTGTCGTCGGCGTCGATCAGCAGGGTCTGATGGGCGGGGTATCGGGCGGAATGGCGATGCGGGCTCACGGGGGAAAGTTATATGGAGGGCCGCCCGGTTGTCCAGCCGCAGTAACAAGGACTGTTCGCATGACACGGTTGGGGGATATGTCGACGTGTATGTCTGTGAAAAATTGAAGATTGGAGCCGTGCGTTTGGCTCGAGACGTGCGTGGCAGACTTGTGCCATGACGCGGACATCTTCAGATATGGAAGAGCGCGTCGTAGAGAACAGGTTGTCAACTTAGGAACGCACTCCTCGACCGGCCGCAGCAGACGGCGCAGGGTACCTATGATTTTGTGACAGAGGCGCTTCGAGTCCGCTGAGTCTTTCTCCCAGGCGTTGAGGGAAGGCAATTAAGAGATGGTTCCGGAGGTTGGCCAGAGGTTCGGGCCGTACGAAATCCTGGGCAGACTGGGCGGCGGAGGCATGGGTCATGTCTTCCGCGCGTGGGACGCACGTCTGCACCGTGAGGTCGCGGTCAAACTTCTGCATGATGACTACAAGATGCCTGCGATGCGTGAGCGCTTTCTGCTGGAGGCACGCGCGGCTTCGGCACTGAACCATCCGAACATCTGCACCATCTTTGATATTGGAGATCAGGACGGGAATCCGTACCTGGTGATGGAGTTGTTGAACGGCGAGACGCTGAAGAGCAGGATTGCGCGTGGGCCGTTGCCGGTGGCGGAGATGATTCGCTACTCGATGGAGATTGCAGATGCGCTTGAGGCGGCGGATGCGCGCGGTGTGGTCCATCGCGATATCAAGCCGGCGAATATCTTTCTGGTGAAGATGCCGAGTGGGCGGTTCCAGGCGAAGGTCTTGGATTTCGGGCTGGCAAAGATTGGGCTTTCGGAGGGCGGCGGGTGGGGATCGCGCACGCTTGATTTGTCGTTGCGCGGCGGCACAGTTGGGACGCTGTCGTATATGTCGCCGGAGCAGGGGCGAGGTGAGCCGCTTGATATTCGCTCGGACCTGTTCTCGCTCGGGATTGTGATGTACGAGATGGCGTCGGGGCAGTTGCCGTTCAAAGGGACGACGAGCGCGCAGATGTTTCAGCAGCTCTTCAACCGCACGCCGGACCCGGTGCGGGTGTGGAACAGTGCGGTGCCTCGGCATCTGGAGAAGGTGATTCAGAAGCTGCTGGCGAAGGAGCGGCGCGACCGGTACCAGTCGGCGAAAGAACTGCACGAGGCGCTGGGAACAATCACGGTGCGCAGGAGCCTGGGTGCGTGGCGCGACAAGCTGCCGCAATCTCCGTGGCCTGATCGGAATCGGGCGGCGCAGGGGATGTCCGCTGCATCTTTGCCGGGAGTGACGAGCTTCGAGCGCGCGCATGTAAGTGGCGATCTTTCGCAGAGTTCGGAATCGTTGCCGAATGGTTCGCCGCAGATGCCTCGCTCGCCAGTGGCTGATGCGCGGCCTCCGCGGCCTGAAGGCAGGGCTCCGGCGCAGGATCGCAACGGAGCAGCGAGAGAGCCTGAGTGGTCTGCACAATCGAGCGCGGTGGCGATCAGCGATTCATCGACAGGGAAGTTCTGGGCGGCGCGTGCCATGGCGGATCGCGCCGAGCAGGAGCGTGCGGGAATTGAGCCGGGCAGCGACTCTGAAGTTGCGCCACGCGAGGATACCCGCTCCAAGTATGCATCGTGGACGCTGCCGCTGGTGGCCAGTGTAAGCACATTGCCGACCGAGCTGCAGTTGCGTCTGCGTGAGCGGCGAGTGAAGCGGGCGATTGAATTTGGTGTGGCCTTTGTTGTGCTTCTTGCAGGTATCTATCTGTTGGCGCGTGGAGGACATTTCCGTCCCATCGTGCTGGGGCCGCGCGATGCTCTGCTTTTGACCACCATCCAGAACGGGACCAGCGATAAGGCGCTCGACGATGGCACGATCATGCAGGGACTTGAGATGGAGTTGCGACAGGCCGACACGTTGAAGGTCTACGGGGGCGAAGCGTATCACGCAGGACTTCGGCAGATTGGGGCAGCGACGGATGGCACATCGCATGTTCCGGTTGATCGGGTTGCGCAGGCTGTTGGGGCAAAGGACTATCTCTACGGGGAGATTACGCGCTTCGGCAAGTCGTACACGATCAGCGTTGAGGTGCTGGATACGGCGACGAATGACAAGATCGTCAGCCTGGATGAGACGGCGGATGGCAGAGATCAGATTCCAGCCGCGATTGGCAGGCTGGCGCGCGAGGTGCGCGCCGAGGTCGCAGAGGGAGGGCTTGCGCGGGCACGACAGACGGTCGAGTTGACGCAAGAGGCGACCGGCAATGTGGATGCACTGCATGAGTATGCGCTTGCAGGCGCAGCTATGCAGGCGGGCCAGGTTGGCGATGCGTTGGCTTCGTATCAAAAAGCTGTTGCGCTCGACCCGCACTTCATTGAAGCGCAGATGAAGCTGGCGTGGATTTATCGTTCGCAGGGCGCGGAGGTGGAAGCGGCGAATGCGGCGAGGCTCGCGCAGGGTGCGGCGGGACATGCGAGCAGCCGGGTGAAGCTGCTGGCGCAGTTCTGCTATCTGATCAATGTCAACTCGGACTATCGCCAGGCGCGGCAGGTGATTCGTCAGTACGTGTTGCACAATCCGCATGATGCGGGTGGGCTGGCTTCGCTGGCGCTGGTGTCGCGTCTGGAGGGCTTTTTGCCAGAGGCGCTGCTGGCGGCGCAACAGAGCTATGGCGAGAATCCCTTCAAGGCAGAGGCTTATGACGAAGCCGAGCATGCGCTGGTAGGGCTGGATCGCTACGATGAGGCGTTCCAGTTGGAGGAGAAGTCGAGCCATGCTGGAGTTGCTTCTTCTTACGCGAACGCTCTGACCGTGGCATATCTCGGTGGCAAGCAGGATTGGGTGGAGCAACAGGCGAAGATCATGCAGGCGGGTGGCGCTTCTGCGCAGTTGCTGGCTTCGCCGATGATGGCTTATGCGCTTTATCTGGACAACACGGGGCAGTTCACTGCCGGCGAGACTGCGTGGCGAGCGGCGGCGGCGAGCGTTGCTTCGCTGCGGTCTGCTCCGGCTTCGCTGCTGGCGCAGGCTGCGTTGGATCGTGCGCTGACGGAGAATTGTGGCCGCGCGCTGGCGCTGGCGAATGAGGTGAGTGGCATGGAGCGTGGCCCGGCTGCGAGCTTTACGGCGGCTATGGCTGCGGGGCTTTGCGGGAACAAGACGTATGCAGACAAGGCCATCGCCAGCTTGCAGCAGAGCTTTCCGCAGAACGTTGCGGTGGGGCAATACTATGCGCCGGAGCTTGCGGCGGCGGCGGACATTGGCATCAATGATCCTGTTTCGGCGTTGCAGCTGCTGATGGGGCTTGGAGGCTATGACCAGGTTTCGCTTGCGCCGTATCTGCGCGGCATGGCGCACGAGGCTGTGGGGCAGGCACCGGTTGCCGTGGTGGATTATCAGGCGGTGCTGAACCATCGCGGATCTGACTATCTGCTTTCAAGCGATTTGTACCCGATGGCTGAGATTGGCGTGGCGCGGTCGGCCTGGACGAATCACGATAAGGCTGGCAGTGCGGCTGCGTATATCAAGTTTCTTTCGCTGTGGCCTCATGCCGATCCGAAGGACCCGCTGGTGAAAGAGGCGCTTGTGCGCACGAAGACAGCCGGGAAATAGCTGAGGATGATGTCGATTTTCGTAGGAGTGTAGTTCTCACCCAAGGCAAAGATTCTTGCTGATACAAGCAAAATGCGGGGGTTCTTCCCCTTCGCGTTGCTCAGGGTCAGAATGACGACGTCGAGAGGGAAGCTACAGCCGCGAGGAAAACGCTCTAGCCGCCGATGTAGCTCATCTCAACTTTGCGCTGCCGGGCGGTATCGGCTGTGCGCTGCTCGGAGTAGTTGTCGGCGCGGTGCTGCCAGATGGAGGCGATGGCGTTGCTGATCTCTTCATCGCTTTTTCCTTCGCGGAGCAGCGGCTTGAGTGCGTAGCCCTTCTGCGCGAAGAGGCAGGTGTAGAGTGTGCCGTCGGTGGAGAGGCGCGCGCGGGTGCAGCTGGAACAGAAGGCTTCGGTGACGCTGGAGATGACGCCGAACTCACCTGTGCCGTCGAGGTAGCGCCAGCGTTTGGCGACTTCTCCGGTGTAGTTGGGGTTGGCGGGCTCGGCGGGGAAGACTTCGCGGATGCGGCGGACGATCTCGGCGCTGGGGACGACGTCGTCCATGCGCCAGCCGTTGGTCGCGCCGACGTCCATGTATTCGATGAAGCGGACGATGTGGCCGGAGCCTTTGAAGTGGCGGGCCATGTCGATGACGTGAGCGTCGTTGATGCCGCGTTTGACGACCATGTTGATCTTGACCGGAGCGAGGCCAGCGGCGGCGGCTTCGTCGATGGCTTCGAGCACGCGGGCGGCGGGGAAGTTGGCGTCGTTCATGGCGCGGAAGGTGGCGTCGTCGAGCGAATCGAGGCTGACGGTGACGCGGTTGAGGCCGGCGGCTTTGAGGGCGCGGGCTTTTGCTTTGAGCAGCGAGCCGTTGGTGGTCAGGGTGAGATCGGCTTTGGGGAGCGCGGTGGCGAGCATCTCGACCAGCGTCTCGATGCCGTGGCGCAGGAGCGGTTCGCCGCCGGTGAGGCGGATCTTTTCCGTGCCGTGGGTGTGGAATAGCTTTGCTACGCGCACGATCTCTTCGAAGGTGAGCAGTTCTTCGTGCGGGAGGAAGCGGTAGCTCTCGTCGAAGACGCTGCGGGGCATGCAGTAGGGGCAGCGGAAGTTGCAGCGGTCGGTGACGGAGATGCGCAGGTCGTGTAGGCCGCGGTGGCGCGTGTCCTGGACGGGGCCGGGCGCGAGCGGCGGGATGGGCAGCGTTGGGCTGCTGTTTGTTTCATCTGACGTGGAGATGATCTTGAAGCTCATGGCGTGCCTACGGGCTCTTTATAGTTTACCGGGGCTGAAGCCCTTTTGATTGCGGCGTGGGTTCACTGGCCTGAAGGCCGGTGCTTCCACCCTCGGGGCGTTTCGGGGCGAGAGGGATTTATCGAACGTGGTGGAGGATGTGGGCGTAGAGGAGTACTTCGAGGCCGACGATGGAGGCGAGCAGGATGCTGTGGCGGAGGGTGAAGCGGAAGAGCTTTGCCTGCTCGGGGACCGACATGCCTGTGGCGGCGGCGGCTACGGCGATGGATTGCAGGCTGATCATCTTGCCCATGACGCCGCCGGCGGAGTTGGCGGCGGCCATCAGCGTGGGGTCGAGCTGGAGCCGGGTTGCGCTGACGACTTGCAGGTTGCCGAAGAGGGCGTTGGATGCGGTGTCGGAGCCGGTGAGGAAGACGCCGAGCCAGCCGGTGATGGAGCTGAAGAAGGGAACTGCGGAGCCGGTTGCGGCGAATGCGAGGCCGAGCGTGCCGGTTGCTCCGGAGTAGTTCATGACGAATGCCATGGCGAGCATCGCGGTGACGGTGATGGTGGGGTAGATGAGGATGCGCACGACGGTGCCGCACTCTTCGAGGAAGGCGCGGAGCTTCATGCGTGCCGCGAGCGCGGAGAAGAGCGAGGCGAACATGCACGCGGTGCCTGCGGCGGAGAGCCAGTTGCCGTTGAAGATAGCCGCGTACAAGGCTGGTGTGCGCGCGACCGGGGGCTGGCGGAGGATCTCGTTATGCAGGCCGGGCCAGGCGAATGCGGTGGTGGCTTTGCTCAGGAGCGATTGCACGGGGCCGATGCCCCAGGCGAGGACAAAGACGACGAGCAGGGCGTAGGGCATCCATGCGGACCAGATCTCGCGGGCGGTGTGGGTGCGCGGCGTGGTCGAGGTTGCGGGGTGGATGGATTCGATCTGCGTGGGCTGCCAGCGGCGGAGCAGAAGGATGAGTGCGGCCATGGCTGCGAGCGAGCTGAGGACGTCGGTGAGCTGCGGGCCGATGCTGCGCGAGACGGAGAACTGCACGAGGGCGAAGGACGCTCCGCAGACGAGGACGGCGGGCCATACGGCGCGAACGGCGGCGCGTCCGCTGGTGACGAGGATGAGATAGGCGGGGAGGAAGAACGAGATGGGCGCGCAGATCATGCCGATGTCTGCGCTGAGGTGGTTCATAGAGAGGCCGGTGACGGCGGCGAGCGTCAGGATAGGGATGCCGATGGAGCCGAAGGCTACGGGCGCGGTGTTGGCGAGAAGGCAGAGCGATGAGGCGTAGAGCGGAGCGAAGCCGAGGCCGACCATCATGGCGGCGGCGACGGCTACGGGGGTGCCGAAGCCGGCGCAGCCTTCGAGGAATGCTCCGAAGGCAAAGGCGATGAGGAGGGCTTGCAGGCGCGCGTCGGAGGTGATGGCGCCGATGGAGTCTTTGATGACCTCGAACTTCGCGGTGCGCACGGTGATCTGGTAAAGCACGAGGGCCCAATAGATGACCCAGGTGATGGGGAAGAGTCCGAAGGCGGCGCCATAGGCAGCGGCGCTGAATGTGTGTTGCCAGGACATGCCGTAGGCGCCGATGGCGAGCACGATGGTTGCGGCGAGTCCGGCTAAAGCGGCGATCCATGAGGCTTTGCGTTTGACGGCGAGCAGGAAGAGCAGAAGAAGGGTGGGAAGAATGGCAAGAAAGGCAGAGAAGGCGAGGCCGCGTCCGAAGAGGTAGTAGGGTTGGGGCCAGGGTGATGTCATCCGTCAAACCTCGTGCGGTGCGACCGGCGTTTTGCGGGAGATTCATGACGGAACGCCATGAGGCCTCTCAGTATAGCGAGGTTCTGGGATAGCGAGAGGAATGGGCGTGAACTTAAGCCATTTTGTGAGCTTTAGAGCAGTGCGGCGGATGTTTTTTTCAAATTTTTATGAGAGACGTCGATTTTTTATTCAACATTCTGCGAAGATGCAGGATAATGCAGTATCGCTGGCCCTTTTGAGGCGTGCTATCGAGCCGGATCTATCGCAGAGCTTTCCCAGAGCGCGAAGCATGGATTTCGATGAACTACTCTTTTCTACCCGATCTGTCCGCCTTGACGATTCTGGTTGTCGTTCTCTTTCTGCTGCACAGAAGACACCCGCATAAGCAAACGGACATCTGGCTGCTCGGCCTGTTTTTTACACTGGTCGAGGCCACGGCGCATACCTTTTATGCGCCGCATGTGATTCCTGCGCCTTTGCTGCACGTGGTTGTGCTGGACTGCTACCTGCTGGCCGGGCTGATATTCAACTGGGCAGTGGATGTGCCGGGGCGGACGCGTGGCGACCGACTGCTGTTCATGGTGATGAACGCAGTGCCACTGCTGGCGTTGTGCACGACGTATGGGTTGAATATCCGGGTCGCGCAGATCTACTTTCCGACAATTGTGCTGGGGCTGGTGACGGGAGTTGCGACGTCGATCTTTCTGCGGCGCAATGTGGTGTATGCGGGGCTGTTCGCTGCGGGCTGGCTGTTTGCGGATGTGCTGGTGCGCGATGGGCTTTATCGCTTTGTCGTGTACTGGAGCATCTGCGTCGTCTACCTGATTGCGACGGTGAATTTTTATCAGCGGCTGCCGCGTAACAGTACCGGCAGACTGGCTATTCTGACCGGATTCGGCACGTGGTCGATCTGTCTGCTGATCCATCCGTGGGTGGTGATGTCTCACGGTTATGCAGAACTTGCTTCGCACCTTTGGAACCTGCAGAAATCGCTGATCTCGATTGGGATGATTCTGGTGATGCTGGAGGAGCAGGTGGCGAGCAACAAGTGGCTTGCCCTGCACGATGAGCTGACGGGGTTGCCGAACCGGAGGCTGTTTAGCGACCGGCTTCCAGTTGCGATTGAGAGTGCGCGGCAGCGCGATAGCAGATTGGCGCTGTTTCTGCTGGATTTGAACGGATTTAAAAATATCAACGATACGCTGGGACATCCAGCGGGCGATCAGGTGTTGCGCGAGGTCGCTCTTCATCTGCGGGAGAGCTGCAACCTTTTTGACAGCCTTGCCAGACTTGGCGGCGATGAGTTTGTGCTGCTCGCATCGGATTTGACGAAGGGACACTCAGTTGCCTTCTTTGAGGAGATCATCAGGAGGGCGGTTGAGACGGCGATTCTGATTGATGGGCAACCCATGATGGTTACGGCTTGCCTGGGCAGTGCGGTCTTTCCAGAGGACGCGCAGGACGCTTCGAAGCTGCTGAAGATTGCTGACGAACGGATGTACGGCAGCAAACGGAAGGTTCCGGTGGGGCGGTTGCAGGTGGCTGCGGCGCTTACTCCGCAGCGCGAAGCGTAGGGAGACTCTGATTAAGTTCTGAACAATTCCCTCAGAGGCTAAAGCCTCATTAAATCGAAGGACGTTATGGCGTGGCTGAAGCCACGCCCCTTCAAGGCTGCGACTTAATCAGAGCTTCCTTAGAACGGGTCAGATGAGTTGCAGGGTCCAGAGATCGTGGAGGTGGACTACGCCTTCGGCGATGCCGTCTGCGCTGACCACGATGAGCGAGGTGATCTTGCGCGCTTCCATCAGGGCGAGCGCGGCTGAGGCGAAGGCGCTGGCGTCGATGGTGAGTGGGTGAGGGTTCATGATCTCGGCTGCGGTGCGTTCGAGGGCGTGGGAGCCGTCGCGTTCGAGGAGGCGGCGGAGGTCGCCGTCGGAGACCATGCCGGCGAGTTTGCCGTTGTTGAGGACCGTGGTCATGCCTAGCTTCTTGCGCGACATCTCGTAGATGACTTCGGGCATGGGCGTGGCGGGCGCGACCTGCGGCATGGCGTCGCCGGAGTGCATGAGGTCGCGGACGCGGGCGAGGCGCTTGCCGAGGCGGCCGGCGGGATGCAGGTCGGCGAAGTCTTCGGCGCGCCATCCGCGGCGGCGGCTGACTTCGAGAGCGAGAGCGTCGCCGAGGGCGAGCATGACGGTGGTGGAGGCGGTGGGAGCGAGGTTGAGCGGGCAGGCTTCGGCGGGGACGCTGGTGTCGAGGAAGATATCGCTGGCCTGGGCGAGGGTGGATGCGGCGTTGCCGGTGAGGGCGATGAGTTTGGCCGAGAGGCGCTTGATGGCGGGGATGAGGGCGAGGAGCTCGGCGGTTTCGCCGCTGGCTGAGAGGGCGAGGACGGTGTCTCCGGAGGCGATCATGCCCATGTCGCCGTGCAGGGCTTCGGCGGCGTGGAGGAAGTGGGCCTGCGTGCCGGTGGAGCGCAGGGTGGAGGCGATCTTAGTGGCGATCAGGCCGCTTTTGCCGATGCCGGTGACGATGATGCGGTTTTTGGAGCTTGCCGAGTGGACGAGCAGGTCGCAGGCCTGGTTGAAGGGCGCGAGCATGGTGGTGTCGAGCCGCTCGGCGAGGCGATTGAGCGCGGCTGACTCGATGCGGACGTAGTCGGAGGGGCGGACGGGTTCGGCGGCTTGCTCGGACATGGTTTCGATTCAAGATGATGCTAGCAGAGCGGATGTGCGGCATTCCCGGGGGCTTTGCGTCTAAACTGGAATAGAACTACAGCCAGGACAATTTTGATGTCTGGTGGAAGGGTGTTTCGACGTGATGCGTAAGACGCTGGTTCTTGGTGTGATGATCGTGGGCATCGCGTTGATGCTGTGGGCTGGATGGCATAACCTGCGCGCGCGCCGGATGGCGATGCAAAAGGCGCAGGAGAACCACGTGGAGCTGATTCCCGGTAAGGCTGGGCAGCCGGGACAGGTTGCAGCGTCGGATGATGATGAGGGCGAAGAGCCTAGCTTGCAGGGTAAGTCTGCTCCTGTGTTTACGCTGGCGACGATGGATGGGAAGAAGGTTTCGCTGAGCGATTACAAGGGTAAGGCGGTTCTGGTAAATTTCTGGGCTACATGGTGCGGGCCGTGCCAGGTGGAGATGCCGTGGTTTGAGGAGTTTCAAAAGAAGTATGCGGGACAGGGACTGGTGATTCTGGGGCTCGTTGCGGATGCGGATGCAGGGAAGGACGCGGTCACGAAGGTGACGGAGAAGACTGGCGTGACTTACCCGATTCTTGTAGCAGACGATCAGGTGGAGAAGGCATACGGCGGAGTGGATGTGTTGCCGATGTCGTTCTATGTTGGGCGTAACGGTGTTGTTGTGGAGGAGACTGCTGGCCTGGGGCCGAAGGAGGAGATCGAGGCGCACATCAAAGCAGCTCTTGCTTCGGGTGCAGCCCAGGCCAATCCAGGAGCTAATCCAGGAGGACTGTGATGCGATTGCGTGTGGCGGTTGCTGGATGTTTGCTGGCGGGGCTTTGTGTGTCTTTGAGTGCTTCTTCTGCGTTGGCCTGGGGACAGGCGGGAACGCTTCCTTTACCCGCTCCGGCGGCGAAGTCGTATGTGCTGTATCTGGCTGAGGACCACGATGTGCGCGCGGGCAAGCGCACTGTGCTGGAGATTCATTTTCGCGTGATGAGCGGGTATCACGTGAACTCGCATACGCCGAACTCGGCGCTGCTGATTCCCACCGATCTGATGCTGAAGCCTGCGAGCGGAGTCGAGACGGAGACGGCAGTGTATCCGTCGGGCAAGAGCTACAGCTTCAGCTTTGATCCTTCGAACAAGCTGAGCGTTTATACCGGCGACTTTATTGTGAAGCTGCCGGTGGTGGCGCAGGCGGGAGCGCGGACGATCAGCGCGACGCTGCATTATCAGGCGTGCGACCATGCGGCGTGCTATCCGCCGAGGAACCTGCCGGTTGAGGTGATCTTTACCGCGAGGTAATCGGGCTGGTTCGTTCGCACAGCTTTTGAACAGCTTTCGCGCCAGGAGCACAGGTGTGCGGCTGCGCGGGATGGCATCATGGATACAGGACAATTTTCTGGAGCGACCCGAGACAGATGGATGAGTTTAGAAGGCTGACGCGGCTGCCGGCATACGTGTTCAACATCACAGGGGAGTTGAAGGCTTCGGCGCGGAAGCGCGGCGAGGACATTATCGACTTCGGGATGGGCAATCCCGATGGCGCGACTCCGAAGTTTATTGTGGACAAGCTGATTGAGGCGGCGCAGAAGACGGTGACGCACCGCTACTCGCTCTCGCGTGGGATTCCGCGGCTGCGGAAGGCGATCACGAACTGGTACAAGTCGCGCTACGACGTCGATCTCGACCCGGAGACGGAGGCGATTGTGACGATTGGCTCGAAGGAAGGGATTGCCCATCTGTGTCTGGCTGTGCTGGACGATACCGATACGGTTGCGGTGCCGAACCCGAGTTATCCGATTCACATCTTCGGACCGGTGATTGCTGGATCGAAGGTGCAGAGCATCGCGATGGAAGACGGTGGCGCGGACGCTCTGCTGGCCAAGCTGGAGTATGAGCTTCCGCGGATGCAGCCGCGGCCGAAGCTGCTGATTCTGAACTTTCCGGCGAACCCGACGACGCAGTGTGTTGACCTTGCGTTCTTCGAGCGCGTGGTGGCGCTGTGCAAGGAGCTGGGGATCTATATCGTTCACGATCTGGCTTATGCGGATATCGTGTTTGATGGCTATCGTGCACCGAGCGTGCTGGAGGTTCCGGGCGCGAAGGATATTGCGGTTGAGTTCTTCACGTTGTCGAAGAGCTACAACATGCCGGGATGGCGTGTGGGCTTTATGGTCGGGAACAAGAAGCTGGTGGCGGCGCTGGGGCGCATCAAGAGCTACTTCGACTATGGGACGTTTACGCCGATTCAGGTGGCTTCGATTGCTGCGCTGGAGGGGCCGCAGGATTGCGTGGCGAAGATTCGTGACACGTACCGCTCGCGGCGGGATGTGCTGGTGTCGGGGCTGAATAAGCTGGGATGGCCGGTTGAGCTGCCGAAGGCGACGATGTTTGTGTGGGCGCGGATTCCGGAGCAGTACCGGGGGCTTGGGTCAGTGGAGTTCTCGAAGAAGCTTCTGCTGGAGGCGAAGACGGCGGTGAGTCCGGGGATTGGGTTCGGCGACCATGGCGATGGGCATGTGCGGTTTTCGCTGATTGAGAACGAGGAGCGGACACGGCAGGCCCTGCGTGGGATCAAGCAGATGTTTAAGAATGGTGTCTGAAGCGCACTTCAGACACCTTTTCTGCGCGGATGGGCTCGGGTGGAATAGACTTAAATGTCTATGAGTAAAGAGCATAAGAACTCTCTGGCCAACGCGGCTTCGGCGTATCTGCGTTCGGCGATGCATCAACCTGTGGAATGGAACGAGTGGGGCGAAGAGGCGTTTCAGAAGGCGCAGGCTGAGGACAAGCCCATCCTGCTGGACATTGGCGCGGTGTGGTGTCACTGGTGTCATGTGATGGACCGCGAGTCGTATGAGAACGAGGACACGGCGCGCGTTATCAATGAACTTTTTATTCCGGTGAAGGTGGACCGCGATGAGCGGCCGGATGTGGATTCGCGTTATCAGGCGGCGGTAGCCGCGGTGAGCGGGCAGGGAGGGTGGCCGCTGACGGCGTTTTTGACGCCTGATGGCAAGCCGTTCTTTGGCGGGACGTATTTTCCGCCGCTGGACCAGCATGGTCGGCCTGGGTTTCGGCGAGTGCTGGCGACGATGGCCGAGGCGTTTCAGAAGCAGCGCAGCGATGTGGATGAGTCGGCCGGCAGCGTGATGGCGGCGATTGAGCATAACGAGTCGTTCAATGGGAAGGCGGGGAATCCGGGGCCGGAGCTGGTGGGCAGGATGGTGGCCGCGGTGCTGAAGCAGTTCGATGCGCGCTCGGGCGGGTTTGGCGCGCAGCCGAAGTTTCCGCACTCGGGCGCGATTGATCTGCTGCTGGATGCGGCTTCAAGGGTGTCGGTGGGCGATGGCGCGAAGCTGGGGGAGCAGGCGAAGCAGGCCGCGCTGGTGACGCTGGAGAAGATGTCGAAGGGCGGGATCTATGACCATCTGGCGGGCGGGTTTCATCGCTACTCGGTCGATGAGCAGTGGGTGGTGCCGCACTTCGAGAAGATGGCGTACGACAACAGCGAGCTGTTGAAGAACTACGTTCACGGCTACCAGACGTTTGTGGAGCCGGAGTGCGCGCGGGTGGCCAGGGAGATGATCGGGTGGATCGATGTGTGGCTGAGCGACCGCGAGCGCGGCGGGTTTTATGCTTCGCAGGATGCGGACTATTCTCTCGATGACGATGGAGACTACTTCACGTGGACGAGTGATGAGGCCGCGGCTGTGCTGACTCCGGAGGAGTTCGCTATCGCGAGCGCGTTCTATGACATTGGCGAGATTGGCGACATGCACCACAATCCGGCGAAGAATGTGTTGCATGTACGGCGGACGCTGGAGAATGTGGCGAAGGCGAACAACGTTCCGTTGGAGGCTGCGCGTGAGCGGCTGGCTTCGGCTAAGACGAAGCTGTATGCGGCGCGGTTGAAGCGGCCTACGCCGTATGTGGACAAGACGATCTACGTTGGGTGGAACGGGATGATGATCTCGGCGTATCTGGAGGCGGGGCGTGTGCTGGACCTGCCGGAGGTGCGGGCGTTCGCGCTGAAGTCGCTGGACCGTGTGCTGGCTGAGGCGTGGAGCCCGGAGAGTGGCATGGCGCATGTGGTCGCTTATGGCGAAGAGGGTGGCAAGGCGGCGCGTGTGGCTGGTGTGCTGGATGACTATGTGTTCGTTGCCCACGCGGCGCTGGATGCGTGGGAGGTGACGGGCGAGATGCGCTACTACCGGGCCGCTGAGGCGATTGCTGAGAGCGTGATCGCGCGGTTCTATGACAAGGTTGGTGGCGGCTTCTTCGATATGGAGAATGCGGCTGATGGTGAGGTGCGGCTGGGTGCGTTGAGCGCGCGGCGCAAGCCTCTGCAGGACTCGCCTACTCCTGCTCCTAATCCTGTGGCGGCTGCGCTGCTGATGCGGCTGGAGGCGTTGAACGGGCGCGAGGACTACGAAGTGAAAGCTCTGGATACGATGGAGCACTTCGCTGGCGTTGTTGAGCACTTCGGGCTTTTTGCCGCGACGTACGGGTTGGCTTTGCAGCGTATGGTGCAGCGTGCGGTGCAGGTGTGCGTGATTGGCGATGATGCGAATGCGCGCAAGCTGGAGGCTGTGGCGCTGGCTCGGTATGCGGTGAATAAGAGTGTGATTCGGCTGCGGCGGGACCAGCTTGGTGCGCTGCCTCCGGCGCTGGCGGAGACGCTGCCGCATCTGCCGGGGCTGAAGGGTGAGGGGAGCTTTGCCGCGATCTGCAATGGCAAAGGATGTCTGCCTCCGGTTTCGACCGCGGATGAGCTGATTGAGGCGATGAATCAGGCTTTGTAGGGGATGAGTGACCCCACGTCTCAAAAGCGAGATGCTGGGGCACGCGCATCCGCAGCAGGGAGAAGCAGATTCCTCCCCGTTCGGCTTCGCTTAGAGCAGGCTGCTACGCTGCGGAATGGAAATGCAAGGGTTCAATTCCGGCTTGTTTAGCCGATCAGTGGCTGCTGAGCGGGAGGGGCTGTTGGGTCGGGCTTCTGCTGCATGAGCAGCATGTTTGACGAGATGCCGAGTGGGATGCCTTCTTTTTCGAAGACGAGGATGATGCGGCGGCGGAGCGCGCGAAGGACGGGGTCGCGCTGGTTTGCACGGACGCGGATGTTGACCGGGTAGATGACTTCGCGGCCGCGGATTTCGTTGACGCCGAGGATGTCGGGATCGGAGATGGCGATGTCTTTGAAGGCGGGGTCGTTGCGCACCTGGTCGGCAAGCTTGCGAAGAATGTCCATGACGCGGTCGGGGTTGGCGCTGGCGTCCACACTGACGGGCAACGATGCGATGGAGTAATCGCGGGAGAAGTTGGAGACCGTTGCGATTTGGCTGTTTGGGACGATGTAGAGGGTGCCGTCGCCGTCGCGCACGCGGGTGCTGCGTAGCGAGAGCTCTTCGACGGTGCCTTTGAGTCCGGCGATGGTGACGACTTCTCCGACGTTGTACTGGTCCTCGATGAGGATGAGGATGCCGTTGATCATGTCTTTGAACATGGATTGCGCGCCTAGGCCGATGCCGACGCCGATGATTCCGGCAGAGGCCAGGATGGGCTTGTAATCAATGTTGAAGATGTTAAGAATTTGCATCAGCGCAATGAACGCGAGCACAGCATAGGATGTGGCACGAACGATAGAAGCGATGGTGCGAAGCTGCGCGGCTCGATGGAAGTTTGCGACGTAGATGTCAGCCCGTTTTTGAAGACGGTGAACCAGAAACATGACGATGCGTTGAAGAATGAACAGTATGAGGAAGACAGCGATGAGTTTTGGCACCTGGCCGCGGAGGAAGTCGATGAGGTCGCCGTGCCAGTCGTGCTCGACTGCCTGGAGGATGTGCTGGTCTTGCAGGGGCACTGCCTGAAGGAGCATCATGAATCTCAAATCGGGTCTCGCTTTCGGTGGGTGTTACGAACAGAATGCGACAGTTTGTTTGTAGGATGCAATGGACAGGCGACGCGAGACCCCGCAGGTGGGCGGAGATGCGAGGTGGATATGAAGGCGATGCTAACGGCTGCAATCGGCGGAGTGTTGCTTGTGGGCGCGGCGGGGGTTTCCGCTATAGCGCAGATGGATGCGTCGCAGCAGTCGACAATGCCGCGGAATCCTGCGGCGCCGTCGATTGATGGCCGCAACCCTAATGGCGGTGAAGGTATGCCTCCATCGTTACTGGAACTTCAGGCAAAGATGAGGAATAACGACCGACAGAAGCAGATGGTGAATGATGCCGATAAGCTGCTGGATCTGGCGACGCAGTTGAAGCAGGAGATGGATAAGTCTGGGAAGAATGTTTCTCCCGATGACGTGGCCCGAAAGGCTGAAGAGATTGAGCGGCTGGCGAAGAGCGTGAAGGACCGGATGAAGGGTTGATGGCCTGACGATTCGAGCAAACGCAGGTTCTCTTCGGTGGAAAGTGTTCAATCCCACCCATGCACGGTGAAGCTGTGCATGGATGGGGCACCCGGGCTTTGGTGGCTGGTTGAGAGAACAGCAGATTCCTCCGCTGCGCTGCGGAATGGAAATGCAAAGGCTGTTGCATGGAAATGCCAAATGCAGACGCAGATTCCCTTCGGGAATGACAAACAAAGGAAGCCGTCCTCAGAGAACAAAGGAAACTACGGCTCAGAGAAATAGTTACAAAGGACCTGTTATTGCAGGCCGAGTGCGGTGGCTGCGTTGACTTCGGGGATGGGAAGTCCGGGCACTGCTACTGCGGAGGACTGCATGGCGGAGACGACGGTTGCGGCGTCCCAGTCCGGGTGCGCGGCGCGGATGAGTGCGGCTACGCCTGCGGCTAATGGAGCGGAGGCGCTCGTTCCCATGGCTTGCACATAGGCTGTATGGCCAAAGCTGAAGCAGCCCATGCTGTGGGCTGAGTCGGAGGGTGGGCCGTCGATGGTTCCAGCGAGGCCGGAGCTGCATGCTCCGCGCACCCAGCCTGTTGCGGCGGTGTCTGCGCCTTCGGGATAGCTGCCGCCAGGAGCGGCGAGTGCGCCGGGGATGTTGTAGTTGCTGTAGTAGGCGAGGGTGACGGGGCCGGGGGTGCAGGCGTCGTTCTGACCGGCTGACTGGGCGCAGTTTGGGTTCGTTGAGGCTTCGATGGCGAGGACTCCGCGCGATTGCGCGGGCAGAACGACGTACCGCGGATTGGAAAGATCGAAGCCGTCGTTTCCGGCTGCGGCGACGAGCACGGCGTTCGCCTGGGCCGCGGCGTAGGTCACGCTGTCGAAGGCGGCTTTGAGACCGGCGCCGTCTCCGGTGGTGAGGTCGGCGACGGCGCCGACGGAGAGCGAGATGATGTCGGCGCGGTTGGCGATGGCGTCGTTGATGCCCTGGAGCACCCAACTGAGCAGGCCACTGGCCTGACCAGCTTCGCACTCATCGGCGATGCTGGCGCCGTTCATGAGCGCGGGCATCCGTTCGAGGACTTTGATGTTGAGGATGGTTGCCTGCGGGGCAACGCCGACGACCAGGCCGGTGCCAGGTCCGAGGGCTCCTGCGGCGAGTGAGGCCGTCCAGGTGCCGTGGCCTGACTGATCTTGCGGGGAGCCGTCGTCGCAGGGGCTGGGGTAGACGGTCTGGTCGACTTCGGAGAGATTGAGCGCGAGATTGGGGGCGATGTCGGGGTGGTTTTCGTCGACACCACTATCGATCACAGCGATACGTATGCCTTTGCCCTGGGTGATGTCCCATGGGCCGTGCGCGGGGCCGCCGGGGACGTTGTCTCCGTAGCCGCCGACCTGCTGGACGGCCCAGCCCTGTGGCGAGTTGTAGTAGGTGTCGTAGGGGGCTGGGTTGGGTTTGCCGATAACGACGCTAAAGGTGGCTGGGGCAACTTTGAGATGAAGCCGTTCGGCGGAGATGACCTGGTCGTGGATGACGTAGGCGACGTTGGGTTGTGAGCGGAGCTTGCTGAGCGCGGTGGCGTCGTCTTCGGCGGGGCTGGTTTGGACGGCTACGATGCCGAGGTGGCCGCTGCGGCTGATGAGCTTTGCGCCTGCCGAACGGATATGGGATTCGGCGTCGCTGGGAATGGTTTGGTTGCGATAAATGACGAGATAGCGGTGCGGCATGATTGGTGCTGGAGTGATTTCGTCGCGGATTTGGGAGTAGACGAAAGAAGAGGTGAGAGGTAGGACCAAAATTGTACTCACGCAAAGCCACATCCTAAGACGCGATGGGTTGGGGATGATCTTGCGGAGTGCGAGACGGAGTTCAGTGGGCACGGCTTTCCCTCATTCTTGCCAGCTTCGAGAGCGGTTAGTGAGTGAATCGGCGGCGGGCGGGAAAGGATTAGCGACGTGGTGGGTGGACTGACGTTTTGTTGAGGCGGAGTGCCAGTATGAAACCGATATCCGGACACGTGGATGAGGGGTTTGACCCCCTGTGTTTGGCCATGCTCTAATGCCCCCTTTAGTGAAACAAATTGTGGTTTTGGCAGTAAGGAGAGCATTGCATGGGTTTTGCAGGACGTCTGGCTGTACTGATTGGGGCGCAGGTTCCAGTGACAGGATATGCAGGTGGGGATGATGGCGGGATTTGGCTTTGGATGGCGCTGATTGTAGGAGTGCTGGCCCTGGTCGCGGCTTTTATGCTGATCCGTGCGGTGAATAAGGCAGATACCGGGACACCGGAGATGCGGGTGATCTCGGACGCTATCCGCGAGGGCGCCGAGGCGTTTCTGCGGCGGCAGTACAAGACGATTGGGATTATTGCGTTGCTGCTTGCAGTGGCGTTGTTTGTGGGGTATTCGGTCTCGGCGCGCACGGCTCCGATTGCGTTGAAGGTGGTCATCAGCTTTCTGGTTGGGGCGATCTGCTCCGGCATTGCTGGATACACCGGGATGTACTGCTCGATTCGGGCGAATATTCGGACGGCTTCGGCGGCGCGGAGCAGTTTGAACGGCGCGCTGCAGATGGCGTTGCGCGGCGGTGCGGTGACGGGTCTGGTGGTGGTGGCGCTTTCGCTGATTGGTGTCGGCACACTGTTCCTTTTCTTTGGCGGGCTTCAGCATCCGCAGACGGTGCCGTATCAGCTTGTGGGTTTCGGATTTGGTGCGTCGCTGGTGGCGCTGTTTGCTCAGCTTGGCGGCGGCATCTACACGAAGGCGGCTGATGTGGGCGCGGACCTGGTGGGCAAGGTTGAGGCCGGCATCCCTGAGGACGATCCTCGCAACCCGGCTGTGATTGCCGATCTGGTGGGCGACAATGTGGGCGACTGCGCGGGTCGTGGCGCGGACATCTTTGAGTCGACTGCGGCGGAGAATGTCGGCGCGATGATTCTTGGGGCGGCGCTTTATCCGGTCTTCGGGGTGAAGGGGATTCTGTTTCCGCTGGTGATGCTGGCGGTGAACCTGATTGCCAGCCTGGTGGGGGTCTTTGTGGTGAGGACTACGGAGACCGAAGACCCGATGCATGCGATGAATCGCGGGTTTTATGTCACGTCGGGGCTTGCGCTGATTGGCTTTGCCGCTGCGGTGTATGGCATGTTGAATGGGCCGCTGGTGCATCCGGGCTGGCTGTTTGGCTGCGGCATTGTTGGTCTGGTGACTTCGTTTCTGTTTGTGTGGATCACCGAGTACTACACGGAGTCGCGTTATGAGCCGGTGCGCTCGATTGCGCATGCTTCGCTGACGGGGCCAGCGACGAACATCATCAGCGGCCTTGCTGTGGGCATGGAGACGCCGGCGATGCCGGTGATTGCTATCTCTGCGGCGCTGCTGCTGAGCTACTACTTTGGCGTGCAGGGACTGCATGATGTTGTGGGCATCTCCGACTACGCGAAGGGCATCTACGGGACGGCACTCGCCACCATCGGAATGCTCAGTTGTGCGGCGTACATTCTGGCGATGGATACGTTCGGGCCGATTACGGACAATGCGGGCGGCATCATCGAGATGTCGAACCAGGCGGACGCGATCCGTGCGCGGACGGACAAACTGGATTCGGCAGGCAATACGACCAAGGCTCTGACGAAGGGCTATGCAGTGGGTTCGGCGTCGCTGGCGGCGTTCCTGCTGTTCTCGGCTTATCTCGAAGAGGTTCGGGCGATCGTTGCGCACAAGGTGAATCTGGCGGGCGGGTATATGCCTCCGGGCTGGAACTTCACGAACGTCAACCTGGCGCAGGTGCCGGTGTTTGTTGGTGCGATGCTGGGCGCGATGCTGGTGTTTCTCTTCAGCTCGATGGCGATCAAGGCGGTTGGGCGCTCGGCACAGAAGGTGGTGCAGGATGTGCGTGACCAGTTCCGCGAGAACCCGGGCATTATGGCGGGTACATCGAAGCCCGACTATGGCCGCTGCGTGCATATTGTGACGGGCGCGGCGCTCAAGGAGATGGTGCTGCCGGGTGCGTTGGTGGTTTGTTTGCCGGTCGCGGTTGGACTCATCTTCCGCAACTTCAGCTCTACCTATCAGACGGCTTCGACGACGTATGCTGCGGGCACGATTCTGCCGGTGCCTGCGATTGCCGGTGTTCCGGTGAACCTTGCCGGCGCTGAGTCGGTGGCTGGTCTGCTGATGGTCGGCACGATTGCCGGGGTGCTGATGGCGATGCTGATGAACAATGGCGGCGGCGCGTGGGACAATGCGAAGAAATACGTCGAGTCGGGCCAGCACGGCGGCAAGAAGTCTGAGGCGCATAAGGCTTCGGTTGTAGGCGATACGGTTGGCGATCCGTTCAAGGACACGGCCGGGCCAAGTCTGCACGTACTGATCAAACTGCTGGCGACGATTACGCTTGTGCTGGCTCCGCTGTTTGTGTGACGGTTGCGTTTCACTGAATGGGCGGCCTGCGGGCCGCTCATTTTTACGCGAATGGATGCGCATTGCAACGGAGTTGACTGAGGAGCGTCTATAGGTTCGAAGGTAGTGGAAAACGGTGGCCTGACGGGAGTAATTTGTAGGGCGCAACCGTTACAATCAGTGGAGTATCGGTTGAATCTGCCGAGGGTAAAGGGCATGGCAAGACAATCCGGTTTGATGGAGAACAGCAAGAAGGCGGCCGTTGCCACGGCCACGTTGAGCCGTGAACAGTTGATTGAGTTTTACCGGCTGATGTATCTGTCGCGCCGCACGGACGACCGCGAGATCGTCCTCAAGCGGCAGCAGAAGATATTCTTCCAGGTCTCCTGCGCTGGGCACGAGGCGCTGCTGGTGGCTGCCGGGATGGCGTTGCGTCCGGGGTACGACTGGTTCTTTCCGTACTATCGCGATCGCGCGATCTGCCTGACGGTGGGCAACACGGTTGAAGAGCAGCTGCTGCAGGCTGTTGGCGCAGCGGAGGACACGGCCAGCGGCGGACGCCAGATGCCTTCGCACTGGTCGAGCACAAAGCTGAATATTGTTTCGACGTCTTCGTCGACGGCGACGCAGTGCCTGCATGCTATCGGGTGCGCGGAGGCGGGGCGATATTTCTCGCGTCATCCTGAGGCTGCGGCGAAGCATGACGGCGACTATCGCCAGTTCAAGGATGTGAAGTTTCACGGCGATGAAGTTGTGTATGTTTCCATCGGTGAAGGATCGACCAGCCAGGGCGAGTTCTGGGAGTCGCTGAACACGGCTTCGAATGAGAAGCTGCCGGTGCTGTTTGTGGTGGAAGACAACGGCTACGCTATCTCGACGCCGGTGGAGGCGAATACACCGGGGGGAAATATCTCTCATCTGGTGGCGAACTTCCCGAACTTCCACTTTGCGGAGATTGATGGCACGGATCCGATTGCGAGCTATGAGGCGATGGTGGAGGCGGTGGCGTATTGCCGCTCGGGGCGTGGACCTGCGCTGGTGCATGGGCATGTGATTCGGCCTTATTCGCATTCGTTGAGCGATGATGAGCGGAACTATCGCTCTGCGGCGGAGCTTGAAGCCGATGCGCTGCGCGACCCGATTGCGCGGATGCAGATGTGGTTGTTGCGCGAAGGGATTCTCGATGCCGATGCGATCAACCGGCTGGAGCGGAGTGTAGACGACGAGGTGCAGCGTGCTGCGGACCACGCGGTTCATGCGGCGCTGCCAGCGGTCGAGTCGATCACGCGGCATGTCTACTCGGAGGACCTGAAGCCCACGGATGCGCGCTTCAATGTTGAACCGGAGACGACGGCGGATACCTCTGAACGCACGATGGCCGACCTGATCAACGCGTGCCTGAAGGACGAGATGCGGCGTGACGAGCGGATCGTCGTCTTTGGCGAAGACGTGGCCGATGCGACGCGCGATGAGGCGTTGCGCGCGGGCAAGCTGAAGGGCAAGGGCGGCGTCTTCAAGCTGACGTCGGGATTGCAGACGGAGTTTGGAAACGACCGCTGCTTCAACTCGCCGCTCGCCGAGGCGAACATTATGGGACGCGCCATCGGCATGGCTGTGCGCGGATTGAAGCCAGTAGTGGAGATTCAGTTCTTCGACTACATCTGGCCGGCGATGCACCAGATGCGCAATGAACTGGCGCTGATGCGCTGGCGGTCGAACGGAACCTATAGCTGCCCGGTGGTGATTCGTGTGCCGATTGGCGGCTACCTGACGGGAGGGTCGATCTATCACTCGCAGTCGGGCGAGAGCATCTTTACCCATACGCCGGGCGTGCGGGTGGTGATGCCGTCGAATGCGCTGGATGCGCTGGGGCTGCTGCGGACGGCGATTCGCTGCGATGACCCGGTGCTGTTTCTTGAGCACAAGCGGCTGTACCGCGAGACGTTTGGCCGTGCGGCGTATCCGGGGCCTGATTACACGATTCCGTTTGGCAAGGCGAGGATTGTGCAGAAGGGCAAGGACATGACTGTGCTGACGTATGGCGCGGTGGTGCCACGCGCGATGCAGGCGGCGCAGAAGATATTCCGCGAGTCTGGTATCGAGGTTGAGTTGATCGATTTGAGGAGCTTGTCGCCTTATGACTGGGAGACGATTGCCGCAAGCGTGAAGAAGACGAACCGCGTCATCATTGCGCATGAAGACATGTTGAGCTGGGGCTATGGTGCGGAGATTGCCGCGCGGATTGGCGATGAGCTGTTCCACGATCTGGACGCTCCGGTTCGGCGTGTGGCTGCGATGGATACCTTCGTGGCGTACCAGCCAGTGCTGGAAGATGCGATTCTGCCCCAGGCGGACGATCTCTATAAAGCGATGGCCGAGATGGCGGTGTTTTAGGCACGGGCGCTGGAATTTTCTGCGCAACTGCTGGCGCGGTTCGGGGTCTGTCGATACAGGGCGTGTGCCTGACTCGGGAGTGATTATGAAATTTGCCTGCATCTCTGCCAGAGTTTTGGAACCAGTGCGGGCCGCAGTGGTTGGGTTGCTCTGCGTCCTGATGGCGGTGCCGCCGGTGTTTGCCGCTCCCCCTGCCATGCGTAAGGTGCAGGTGAAACATGGCCAGATTCAGGGCCAGGAGCGCGTGCTGCATGTGTTGAACCGCTTTACGTTTGGGCCGCGTCCTGGAGATGTTGCTGCCGTCGAGCGGATGGGTGTCAGGCAGTGGTTTGAGCAGCAACTGAATCCTGACAGTATCGACGACTCGTCGCTCAATGCCCGTCTTGCGTTGTATCCCGCGATGAATATGCCGCAGCAGGAGCTGATGCAGCGCTACCCGACGCCGGAGATGCTGCGCCAGATTATCCGGCGCGATCTGCCGCTTCCTGAGAATCCAACCGAGCACACGATCTATGCGGACCAGATTGCTTTTATGAAGCTTCGCCAGGAGAAGCAGGCGGAGAAGAAGCAGGCCGCTGCTAACACGGCCGCTGATCCCGCTGCTGCGAACATGGCTGCGGACCCTGCGGCGGGAAACATGGTCAACATGAAGAGCGCTTTGCCGGGAGACAAGGCTGATCCGTCGACGCCTTCGATGCAGGCTCATGAGGATGAGCTCTACGCTGGCCTGGATGCTGTGCGCATTGTGAACCTGCCACCGGACCAGCGATTCCAGCGCATTATGGCCATGACACCGGAGGATCTGATCTCGTTTCGTCAGAATCTGAATCGGAATGAACTGAATGCGGCAGATCAAGGGCTGGGTCCGCAGCAGAAGGAGATTCTGGAGTCGCTTGAAGGCTCCGAGCGCATGGTGAACGAAGAGGTCCTTTCGACGCGAATGCTCCGCGATATCTATAGCGAGCGTCAGTTGCAGGCTGTGATGACGGACTTCTGGCTGAATCACTTCAATGTCTACCTTCACAAGAACCAGAATGAGCCGTATCTGCTGCCGGCGTATGAGCGGGATACGATTCGGCCGCATGCGCTGGGCAAGTTTGAGGACTTGCTGGTTGCCGTTGCGCAGAGTCCGGCGATGATGATCTATCTGGATAACTGGCAGAGCATTGGGCCGCACTCGCTTGCGGCTGAGAATGCTGGAAAGGCCGCCGCCCGCGCGAAGAATCCGCAGGTGAAGCAGGCGCTTAAAGATCGTGGGTTGAATGAGAACTATGGGCGCGAGCTGATGGAGCTGCACACGCTTGGTGTGCAGTGCGAGGTGAGCAAAGACCGCCCGGTGAAAGATCTAGACAAGGCGTGCGGCAAGGGGTACACGCAGCAGGACGTGATTGAAGTGGCAAAGGTGCTGACCGGCTGGGGCGTTGACCGGCCGTTTATGGGAGCGGAGTTCCGCTTCAACGATCGCCAGCATGAGCCGGGCACGAAGACGGTGATGGGCGTGAAGATCAAGGAGAACGGGCAGGGCGAAGGGTTCGAGCTGCTGCACATGCTTGCCAATAGCCCCGCGACCGCGAAGTTCATCTCGACCAAGCTTGCTATTCGGTTCGTGAGCGATACACCTCCGCCTGCGCTGATTAACCGCATGACTGAGGCTTATATGAAGAGCGGCGGCGACATCAGCGATGTGTTGCGCGCGATGTTCAATGCGCCTGAGTTCTGGTCTCCGGAGGTTTACCGGGCGAAGGTGAAGACTCCTGAAGAATTTGTCATCTCGGCTGTGCGGGCGAGTGGAGCGGATGTGACGAACCCGTTGCCACTGGCCCAGACGCTCAACCGGCTGGGGATGCCGTTCTATGGGATGCAGACGCCGAACGGTTATGACTGGAAGGCCGATCCGTGGGTGAACACCGGCGATCTGGTGGACAGGATGAACTTCGCGCTGGTGCTGACCAGTGATCGTTTGCCGGGTGTAACGACAAACTGGACGCATTTGCTGGGTGAAGCGAATGCCGGTGTCGAGCCCGCAGCGCTTGCTGAGGATAATCCTGACGCTCTGATTGCGGCCAAAGAGAAGAAGCTGGAGGCGATGCTGCTGGGCCAGCCAGCCAGCGATAAGACGCGCGCTACGGTGCTGGCACAGTACGAGAATGAGGACGCACAGCGGCAGGCCGTGCAGGCGTTCGCGATTCGTCCGGGGCGGCCGGATGTGATGGCTGGAGTGCTGAATGCGGGTGCGCCGCGCCCGCAGGTACGGCCTCCGCTGGACCGCCAGGCGGCGGGAATGGCGGGGTTGCTGATCGGCTCGCCGGAGTTCCAACGCCGGTAATTTCAGCCGGAAATAATTCCTTCAATTCGCCCCGGAGACGCAACTTCCGTTTCCGGGGCGAGTTTGTTAAATCATGCTGCCTGTGCAGCGACGGATTTATCGGGCTCTGAAGGGGGAACGGCTATGGCGGACCGGCAGGGGATTACGCGGCGCGGATTTATGAAGGGCGGCGCCCTGGCGCTGGTGGGCACCTCGACGATTCCGGCTTTTCTGACCCGCAGCGTGATGGCGGAGATGACTACCGCTGCTGCCACGCATAAGAAACTGGTTGTGATCTTTCAGCGCGGCGCGGTGGATGGGTTGAACATGGTTGTTCCTTATCAGGAGAGCAATTACTACAAGATGCGCCCTACCATCGCTATTCAGAAGCAGGAGGTGCTGGACCTCGATGGCTTCTTTGGGTTGCACCCTGCGATGAGCGCGATTAAGCCGCTGTACGACCAGGGACATCTTGCGATCATTCACGCTGCCGGTTCGCCCGACACGACGCGCTCACACTTCGACGCGCAGGACTATATGGAGAGCGGTACGCCGGGCGTGAAGTCGACCACCGATGGATGGCTGAACCGGGCTTTGCAGGCCGAGATTCTGCGCACGAAGCCTACGGCGTTTCGCGCTGTGGCGATGGGTGCAGAGATTCCGCGCACGCTGGAGGGGCGCGTCAAGGCGATTGCGCTGAATAATCTGGCGGACTTTTCAGTGGGTGGACGCGGAGCCCAGGCTGCGCCTATCAGCAATGCGTTTCAGGCGATGTATGACGAGAGCACAGACTCGATCCTACATGGGACGGGTGAGGAGACCTTCGATGCGATCAAGATGTTGAAGGCTGCCAACCCTGCGCAGTACAAGCCTGCAGCCGGCGTGGTTTATCCCGGCTCGGAGTTTGGCAACAGCCTGAAGCAGGTGGCGCAGCTGATGAAGGCCAACCTGGGCGTCGAGGCGGCGTTTTCTGATATCGGTGGATGGGACACGCATCAGAATCAGGGCAATGCTAATGGTCAGCTCGCTAACCGGCTCAAGGATTTTTCTGACTCCATCGCCGCTTTCTGGCAGGACATGGGCGATGAGGCGCAGAACGTCACGCTGGTGACGATGTCTGAGTTTGGCCGCACGGCGCGGCAGAACGGGACTGGTGGCACGGACCACGGCCATGCGAATGCCATGTTCGTCCTGGGAGGGCCGGTGAAGGGCGGCAAGGTCTATGGCAAGTGGCCGGGGCTTGCGGACCACCAGTTGAACGAAGGGCGCGATCTGACGGTTACGACCGATTTCCGCAAGGTGCTTGCTGAAGCAGCGTTCAGAACGCTTGGGTCACGAAACCTTGAAGTGGTCTTTCCGGGGTACGAAATCAGGCCCCAGGAGTTTGTTAACTTCATCTAATGATTACATGATGATGAAGGATGCCGCAGAATCTAAATGGTTTTACGGAAATTCTATTTTTGGAATATTAGGGCTTATCGATTTACAAAAAAACGTAAAATTCAGGACAACTTTTCTCCGGGGTTCGCGTCTTATCGAGTGTAGCAAGTAAGTGCCAGGGCAGAAGTTCCCACGGTCCCGGCTTCAACTATCCGCAACAACATTCCTTCCATTGAAGTAAGGCCTCCGGAGTATCGGAGGCCTTCACGCCTTTCTGGTGTCGTAACTTTTGACAGGTAGCCAGATATGACAAAAGCAGACAATTTTTGAATGATCTTCCCGTGATTTCAGCTCAGGAGAAGCCGATCTTCCGGTCGAGTGCGAGTGTGCCCGCGCCGTAGAAGAGCAGCATGAGGGCAATCGCCAGCAGAGCCAGTGGGTATTCGGAGCCAGCGTAGCCGTGATGCCGTGCAACCAGGGCAATGGCGAAGGCCATGTTGATGGTGATGAGGAACGCGGCAAAGCGGGTCAGAAGGCCTAGCAGAATCAGGATGCCGCCCACGAACTCCGTCAGGGCCGAGACGTAGCCGAGCCAGCGGGGCATTCCAAGAGAGGCGACAAAGCCGCTGAAGTGCTCGATGGGCGCGGATACGTTGCCGTGCAGGTTGCCGGGAACGACTTTGCCGTATCCGTGGTAGATCATGGCAACGCCGAGCACGATGCGGAGCGCGAGAGCGCCCCAGGGTTGCAGGTTGTCGAGTGTCTTGGACATGGATGCTCTCGGGTTCCTCTCGCGTGATGGTACTTGAAGGACGAGGGGCTTTCGTGTGGATTTCCTGCGAGAGGTTCCAAGGGTGACACGTATTTGCCTGCACTACATATTGTCGAGGAAGCGGGTGAGGGCTTGCGTGTACTGTTCTTCGTGTTGCTGGCCAAGCTCGACTGTGATTTTGGGGTCGGAGGCTGAGCGGATGGCTGCCGGCTCATTGCCTGTCTGCCAGAGGAGGAGCTTTGGGGTTTTCAGGGTGCTCAAAGGCGCGGCCAGAGGGAACCGCTCGTGAAAGAGCATGTGGGCTGGGACCAGATGGGTGCGCGGGTCACGGAGCGCCACATCGAGCAGGTCGCCGCTGGGTGTATCGAGGACAATGCCTGGGATTGCGCCGTGAGCTGCCGCCAGTTGCACGGCCAGCGATGCACCGATGCCGGTGCCGTAGGGGATGATGTCGGACGCGAGAATGTGGCGCGAGGTCGTTAGGTAGAGCCATGCTGTCTCGGCGTCGTGGGACATGTTCTGCTGGTTGGGATGGGTGGGTGCGCTTTGGCCATAGCCGCGATAGTCGAAGGCGAAGATGTTGATGCCCAGGCTGTGCAGCGTGGCGAGTGTGGGGATGGAGTCGGCCAGCGAGCCGTCGCCTGTGGGCAGGAAGAGGATTGTGCTGCGTGAATAGCGGGCGTTTGCCGGTGCGGGAATCCACCAGCCTGTGAGCTGTGGCTCGGCGGACGAGTCGGTTCCGAAGTGCACGAGGTCGTAGGGCGCTCCGCCGATCGACTGCGGTGCGGAGGTGGTGCGCTTTGGATGCAGAACGAGTTGCCACTGCCCTTGATAGAAGAGCAGGCAGAAGGTGATCCATGCACAGATGGCTGCGGCGATGATGGTGAGGCCGATTGCCTTGAGCAGCCAGATCGGGTCGACGACTTCGTGCTGTTGTTGAGGCTGGGGTTGTTGCGGACGGGGCTTCTTCTGCTTCTGGGGGCGGCTTGCCATTGCTTTAGCCACTTTAGCATCTGGAGAAAATGCGTTGCTTTGCCTGTGGCTTGGGCGTCTGGTTCGCTCGGAGTGGTTTTGCGTAGACTTAACGGATGGAGGGTTGATGCCGTTCGATTCGGTGAAAGAAGACGCGGTGTGGCAGAGGCTCTGCAGCGTGGCTGAGGCGCCTGCGCCTGGTGCGGTGATGGAGGTTGAGACGGGTGGGCAGGCGGTTTGTCTGGCGAATGTGGGCGGAGAGCTGGCGGCGCTGGACAATATCTGCCCGCACAGGCTGGGGCCGTTGGGGCAGGGATGGATTGAGGGCGGTGCGGTGGTGTGTCCGTGGCACTGCTGGGTGTTTGATGTGAAGACGGGCGTGGCGGCTTATCCCGACAAGGGGCAGGTTGCGGTGTTTCCGCTACGGGTTGAAGGGGAGAGCGTTTTGATCGCTCTGCCGGAGCGTGAACCACAGACGGAACCTTCAGTGGATGAGGAAAACTTTTAACGCAGGCTGTGTGTTTTACACGATAAGCTTCACCCAGGTTGTGCTGCCAGAGAGCAGCAAAGAAGGGAATTACGATGAAGATCAGGACTGTGTTACTTACCGCTTTCGCCATGCTGCTGCTCAGCAGTCTGGCTGTTCCGGGCAATGCTATGGGGCTGCACCGCCATCATCACAGGCACCACCACGGTCATCACCAGAAGCACTAAGCTATCTGAAAGAATGCAGAAGAAAGCCCGGAGCGCGCCGGGCTTTTGCTGTTGTGCAAAACGATTTGCCTGCCTCGTCAGCATAGTGCCGCCAATGCTGATAGAATCTATTAAATCCACTCCAGGCAGGAGAGGCAATGCAGGCAATTCTGGCGCTTGAGGATGGGCGCACTTTTCGCGGCAAGAGTTTTGGCGCACGGGCGCAGTGCTCTGGCGAGGTGGTCTTCAATACATCGCTGACCGGCTATCAGGAGATCTTTACCGATCCCTCTTATGCGGGACAGATCGTCGTTCTGACAAATCCACACATCGGCAACTACGGGACGACTCCCAGTGATGCCGAGTCGCGCCGGCCATTCATTGAAGGCCTGGTGACGCGCGAGTTTTCGACGCTCAGCTCGAACTGGCGCTCGACGCAGGTTGCGGATGAGTATCTGGAGCGCTATGGTGTGCCGGTGATTTCGGACGTGGATACGCGCGCGGTTGTGCGGCATCTGCGGTCGAATGGCGTGATGCGTGGTGTGATTGCTTCGGGCGAGAATCTTGACGCAGAGGCGCTTGTCGCGAAGGCGCGGGCGATTCGCAAGATGGAAGGCACTGATCTTGCCAGCGTTGTAACGACGAAAGAGATCTACGAGTGGGACGATGCGGAGCCGAAGAATCAGTCTGGCGATGCGCTGCTGAAGGCCACGGCAAATGCAGATGCGAAGAAGATGCATGTCGTCGCGTATGACTTCGGCATCAAGGAGAACATTCTGCGGATGCTGACGCGCGAGAACTGCCGCGTAACGGTGGTTCCGGCGATGACTCCAGCGAAGGATGTGCTGGCGCTGAATCCAGATGGCGTGTTTTTCTCGAATGGCCCGGGTGATCCGGAGCCGCTGGAGTATGCGCAGGAGAATATTCGCCAGTTGCAGGGCAAGGCGCCGATGTTCGGTATCTGCCTGGGGCATCAGCTCTTTGGAATTGCTCTGGGCGGCAAGACGTACAAGCTGAAGTTTGGCCATCATGGCGGCAATCATCCGATCATGAACCACCGCACGGGCCAGGTGGAGATTACTGCGCAAAACCATAATTTCGCGGTCGATCCCGCGTCGCTTGATGAGGCGACGGTCGAAAAGACGCACACGAACCTGAATGACCACACGCTGGCTGGTTTGCGGCATAAGAAAGACCCGATGTTCAGCGTGCAGTACCACCCGGAGGCCAGCCCAGGGCCGCACGACTCGCATTATCTCTTCCGGGACTTTCGGAAGATGATGGAAGATTTCAAAAAATAGGAAAAATGGCGCGGCGAGGGTCGCGCATTTTTTCGGAACAACAGAAATTTGTTTGAGAGAAGAAGACAAGAGACATGCCACGCAGGAATGACATCGCGAAAATTCTGGTGATCGGCTCGGGGCCGATTGTGATTGGTCAGTCGGCGGAGTTTGATTACTCCGGCACGCAGGCGTGCAAGGCGCTGAAGGCTGAGGGCTACGAGGTCGTGCTGGTGAATTCGAACCCGGCGTCGATTATGACGGACCCTGAGGTTGCGGACCGCACGTATATTGAGCCGTTGAGTGCGGCGTATCTGGAGGAGATTCTTCGTGCTGAGCGCGACTTGATGGACCCGGAGGGGCTGGACAGCCACGGCAAGTTTGCTCTGCTGCCGACTGTTGGTGGACAGACGGCGCTGAACCTTGCGGTTGAACTGGCTGATTCAGGTGTGCTGGACAAGCTGGGCATCGAGCTGATTGGCGCGAAGCTGGAGGCGATTAAAAAGGCTGAAGACCGGTTGCTGTTCAAGGACGCGATGAACAAGATCGGCCTCGACATGCCGCGTTCGGCGCTGGTCAATAACATTCGCGACGGGTTGGAGTTTGCGGGCAAGCTTGGTTTCCCGGTCGTGATTCGCCCTTCGTTTACGCTGGGCGGTTCGGGCGGTGGTATTGCGTACAACCGCGAAGAGCTGATGGAGATTCTTGCGCGTGGCCTGGACCTTTCGCCGGTGCATGAGTGCCTGCTGGAAGAGAGCGTGCTTGGGTGGAAGGAGTACGAGCTTGAGGTGGTGCGTGACCTGAAGGACAACGTCATCATCATCTGCTCGATTGAGAACTTCGATCCGATGGGTGTGCATACGGGCGACTCGATCACGGTCGCTCCGGCGCAGACATTGACCGATCGCGAGTATCAGGTGATGCGCGATGCTGCCATTGGCGTGATGCGCGAGATCGGCGTTGAGACCGGCGGAAGCAATGTGCAGTTCGCGGTCAATCCGGTGAATGGACGCATGACGGTGATTGAGATGAATCCGCGTGTGTCGCGGTCTTCGGCACTGGCGTCGAAGGCGACGGGATTTCCGATTGCGAAGATTGCCGCGCGGCTGGCTGTGGGCTACACCCTGGATGAGATTCAGAACGATATTACGAAGGCGACGCCTGCCTGCTTTGAGCCGACCATTGACTATGTGGTCGTGAAGATTCCGAAGTGGCAGTTTGAGAAGTTTCCAGGCGCCGATGAGGGGTTGGGGCCGCAGATGAAGTCTGTCGGCGAGGTGATGGCGATTGGTCGCACCTTCAAGGAAGCTCTGATGAAGGCTGTGCGCTCGCTTGAAACCGGCAAGAAGGCGACGGCGGACAACATTGAGCCGCGCAGGTTGACGCAGCGGTTGGTGACGCCGCATCCGGACCGGCTTGCTTATGTTCGCTACGCGTTTGAGCAGGGCATGAAGGTGCGCGAGGTCTCGCGGCTGACCGGGATGGACCCGTGGTTTCTGCACCAGATGCAGCAGATTACCGAAGAGATTAAGGCCATCGGTTCGACACCGATCGATAAGGTGACGGCGGAGCAGTTGCGTGATGCCAAACGGATGGGCATCTCTGATGAGCGGCTGGCGGCGACGTGGGGCTTGACTGGCGCTGAGGGCACGGCTGCTGTTCGCGCGCTGCGCAAGAAGCTGAATGTGCGGCCTGTGTACAAGCTGGTGGATACGTGCGCGGCAGAGTTTGAGAGCTACACGCCGTATCTGTATAGCTGCTACGACGAGGAAGATGAGGCCGCGCCGACGACGCGGAAGAAGGTCATCATTCTGGGCAGCGGGCCGAACCGGATTGGGCAGGGAATTGAGTTCGACTACTGCTGCTGCCACGCGGCGTTTGCGCTGCGCGAGGATGGCTACGAGACCATCATGGTGAACTGCAATCCGGAGACGGTCTCAACTGACTACGACACGAGCGACCGGTTGTACTTTGAGCCGTTGACGCTGGAAGACGTGCTCGCTGTGTATGAGCATGAGGCTTCGGCGGGCGCTGATATCGGGATGATCGTACAGTTTGGCGGGCAGACACCGTTGAATCTTTCGCTGCCGCTCAAGAAGGAAGGTGTGCCGATTATTGGAACTTCGCCGGAGTCGATTGATCTTGCTGAAGACCGCAAGCGATTTGGCAAGCTGATTGAAGAGCTGAAGATTCCGCAGCCTGAAGGGGCGATGGCTACCAGCGTAGAAGAGGCTGTGGCTGGTGCAAGGCGCGTGGGATATCCCGTGCTGGTGCGGCCTTCGTATGTGCTGGGCGGGCGCGCAATGGTGATTGCGTATGACGATGAGGCGGTCATCCGCTACATGGGCACGGCGATTGAGTTTTCACAGGAACGGCCGGTGCTGATCGACCACTTCCTCGAAGATGCGGTGGAGTGCGATGTCGATGCGCTGTGCGATGGCGATGATGTGGTGATTGCCGGCATCATGCAGCATATCGAAGAGGCTGGTATTCACTCGGGCGACTCGTCGTGCGTGCTGCCTGCGGTGGACCTGTCGGAGGACGTGCTTCAGACGATTCGTGAATACACAAGGAAGCTGGCGAAGGCGCTGGACGTTCGTGGATTGGTGAACATTCAGTTTGCGATTCAGCGCGGCAGGGTTTTTGTGATCGAGGTGAATCCGCGGGCTTCGCGCACGGTTCCGTATGTGTCGAAGGCGACGGGGATCCCGCTGGCGAAGATTGCTTCGCGCATCATGGTGGGCAAGAAGCTGAAGGAATTGCTGCCGGAGCAGGTGGCCAATGGCCGCGATCTCGACACGGGCGCACATTACTTTGTGAAGTCGCCGGTGTTTCCGTGGAACAAGTTCCAGGGCGTGGACACGGTGCTCGGGCCGGAGATGAAGTCGACCGGCGAGGTGATGGGTGTAGCGGACAACTTCGGCGAGGCGTTTGCCAAGGCGCAGCTTGCTGCTGGATTGAAGCTGCCGCTGAAGGGAACGATCTTCCTGAGCGTGAATGACCGCGACAAGGAGGGACTGGTTTCGCTGGCGCGGCAGTTTGTCGAGATGGGCTTCCACCTGGTGGCGACGCACGGCACGGCAGTTGTGCTGGAGATGGCTGGGTTGCAGCCGGAGCGCGTTTACAAGGTGAAGGAAGGCCGTCCGAACGTCGTCGATCTGATCAAGGGCGAGAGGATTCAGCTCATCATCAACACGCCGCATGGGCAGGATACGTTCTTCGACGAGATGGCGATTCGGCGGGCGGCTGTGCTGGCGCGAGTTCCGACGATTACGACGCTGGCAGCGGCGCGCGCAGCGGCGGAGGGCATCAATGCCTTGCAGCGCGGGACGCTGAGCGTGGCCGCGTTGCAGACGCTTCATGCGGAGCGGGCGGCGGTGACGGTCTAACGGGCTATGGTTCGAGGCCGAACCTTGCGCCGAAGGCGTAGCTGATCATCGAAAGCGGCATCCATGCGCCGATGAGCGGGCCGTCTCCGCTCATCAGGCCGCTGCCGTGAGAGAAGGAGAAGATGGTGCGCCAGACCTTCTCGACCGAGCCGCAATTTTCGCAGAGTCCTTTGCCTGTGGGCAGGTCCAGCACCCAAACGCAGGCGATGGTGAAGAGCACGAGGCCAGAGATCCAGATATGGCGCGCGTTTGAGTTGTGCTGCATGCGTGATGCGATCAGGCCAGCAAACATCGGCATGAGAAAGGCGAGCACTGTCAGGGTGACTTTGGGGCCTGCTGAGTCGGGATCAGGGTGGTTCAGCGTCATGACGGTGATGATGGCAATGACTAGCCCGATGGCCACTGCGGTGTGGAAGAGAAACCAAAGCGCCTCGCGGACGAGGCTGCCGATGGTGCGGTCACGCGGTCTGTCGGGCGCGGCAATCATGGCACTCTACTAGTTACTTTAACCGGACGGCGCGTTGTGGCTGACGTAGTTTCGCGGCGAGCAGGGGTCACTGACTTGAGTCGTCCTCGACTGGTTAGAATAAAAGCATGTTGCTTGAAGGGCTTCTTTTGCCGCTGACTACGCCGTTTTTTGCCGACGGCCGCCTGAATCTGAACAAGCTGGAACAGAATATTGAGCGCTACTCGAAGACGCCCGCTGCGGGCCTGATTGCGCTGGCCAGGACGGGTGAGCCATCGATGCTTTCGGATGAGGAGGCGCGGCTTGTTCTGACGAGCGCTGCTGGTGCGGCTGCGCGAGAGAAGGTACTGGTGGCAGGGGTCTCGCGCGACAGCGTTCGAGGAACGCTGGATATGGCGGAGCATGCGGGTAAGGCTGGGTTTGATGCTGTTCTGGTGAAGCGGCCGGGTGTGTTGCGTGATGCGCGCTTGGATCGTGAGGCGCTTGGATATTTTCTGATGGTCGCGGACCGCTCGGCGTTGCCGGTTGTGCTTGGGAGCGATGCGGACGCGCCGCTGCCGGTGGAGATGGTTGCGGAGTTGGCGGGGCATTCACGCATTCTCGGCATCGTGGATGCTGATGCGGGTGATGAGCGTGCGGAGGTGATTGCTGCAAAGACTGGGGCGGTGAAGCGCGAGGTGGCTGTTACGCATGTATTTGCTGCGGTGACGGGCAGGATGCAGTTACAGGGCGAGGGGATGGTCTCTGCCGCGGCGCTGACCGGCGGACCTGTTACGGCTGTTGCTCCGGCCATTCGCACGCGGACGAAGGTAGTGGGCTTTCAACGACTGGCTGGTGGTACGGGCTCGATGCTCGATGGCCTGCGTGGCGGCGTGGTGGGCGCTGCGGTTCCGTTTGCGGCGTGCGCTCCCCAGGCCTGCTATGAGGTGCTGGCTGCGTGGAAGGATGGCGACGAGGCGCTTGCGGCAGAGAAGCAGCATCGGCTGCTGGATATTGCGCGGAGGATTGAAGGCGATCTTGGCGTTGCGGGCATCAAGTATGGGTGCGACCTGAATGGGTTTTATGGTGGCCCGGCGCGGTCTCCGATCATGCCCTTGAGCGGCTCGGAGCGGGCTGAGGTCGAAGCGTTGATGCATGGGATTCGCAACTAGCCCGAGAGACGCCGCGCCAGCGATGGGTTTATATTCCTCGCGTATGATTCAGGCATCCTACGGGTGCAAGGGGGAGCGATGAGTGGGGACGGGGCTATTCAGGAGCGAATATCGGGTGTGTTGTTGCATGTGACCTCGCTGCCTTCGTATGGTGGCGTGGGCGACTTCGGGCCAGCAGCGTATGGCTTTGTTGATTTTCTGGCGGCGGCGAAGCAGCGGCTGTGGCAGGTTTTGCCGCTGAGCCCGACGGGGTATGGGAACTCGCCGTATTCGGCGCTGTCGGCGTTTGCGGGAAATCCGCTGCTGATTAGCCTGGAGAGGCTGGCGCACGATGGGTGGATTGCATGGGACAGAATTGCCGGGCTGCCCGGGCATGAAGGGCCGGCTGACTTTGATGTGGCGATGCAGCGCAAGCTGCCGCTGATTGAAGAAGCGGCGGCGAGCTTTCTGTATAACGCTCCGGATGACAGGCGCGCGCGGTTTCAACAGTTCTGCCAAGAGAATATCTCGTGGCTGCCGGATTATGCGATGTTCAACGTGCTGCGGCGCATGCATGGATATGCATGCTGGAACGAGTGGCCGCAGGAGTATGCATTGCGGAATCACGATGCGTTGACTGCGGTGCTGAATTCGCATGGACGCGAGCTTGCCGTGGAACAGGTGGTGCAGTTCTTCTTCAATGAGCAGTGGAGCGAGCTGCGGAGCTACTGCGCGGAGCGGAAGATCAGCGTGATGGGTGACGTTGCGATCTTCGTGAGCTACGACAGCGCGGATGTGTGGACGCATCCGGAGGTGTTTGAGCTGGACGAGGAGCGGCGGCCGCTGCGCGTGTCGGGTGTGCCTCCGGATTATTTTTCGGTGACGGGGCAGCGATGGGGAAACCCGCTGTACCGCTGGGGATTGTTGCGGGAGCGGGGATTTGACTGGTGGGTGGCGCGGATTCGGCGGGCGCTTGCGCTCTATGACATGATTCGCCTCGATCACTTTCGCGGGTTTGAGGCGTACTGGTCGATTCCAGCCGAAGAAGAGACGGCGGTGCATGGGCAGTGGGTGAAGGCTCCGGGGCACGAGTTGTTTCAGCGGTTGAAGGATGTGTTTGGCAACCTGCCGTTCGTCGCTGAGGACCTGGGGCTGATTACGCCTGAGGTCGATGAGCTGCGTGAGCACTTTGGAATGCCGGGGATGCGCATTTTGCAATTTGGATTTTCGGACCGCGGAAGCCATCTGTATCTGCCGCACAAATTCGTGCCGAACACGGTGGTGTACACGGGCACGCACGACAACAACACGACGCTGGGCTGGTGGCAACGGGATGCGAGCGAACAGGAACGCATCAATGCGCAGACGTATCTGGAAACAATCGAGCATGATGGCGAGATCGTTTGGGCGATGATGCGCGCGGCGGCGCGGTCGGTGGCTAACCTGTGCATCTTTCCCATGCAGGACGTCCTGCACCTGGGCAGCGAGGCACGGATGAACAGGCCTGCGGCAGGCGAGGGGAACTGGACGTGGCGGTATGGAATGGATGCGCTGCACCCGGATTTCGCAACCAAGCTGGCCTCGCTGATGGAGATGACCGATCGTGATGGCTACGAACCCACGAAAGAGGGCGAGGCCAGGTCGGCCGAGGGAGCGGCGCAAGCAGAGTCGGGCGTGAACATTTAGACTGGTTCGAGAATCAGAATTCAGGAGCGACGATGCCTCTTTCCGGTGAAGCTATACGCACGATGAACTATGTAGACGATATCTCTGTGACACTGCGGAGGATTCTGGCGGTGTTGCCGTCGCTGACCGAGGATGAGCGCCAGCGCGTGGCCGACCACATTCGTCATGCGGAACCGAGTATCGACACAGTGCTGGCTGCGGTCTCGGGCAAGAAGTGAGTGGTGCGGAGGCCCAGCCCTGTGTCCGCGCGGTTGCAGTGATTGGGGCGGGGACTGCGGGACGAGGATTTGCCCTGGCCTGCGCCGCGGCGGGATTTCATGTAGTGCTTGAAGATGTCATGCCAGCGAACCTGCGCAAGGCGGAGGCGGAGTTTGCCGGGCTTGGTGCGCCTGCAGGGCGGCTGGAGATGGCCCTTACGGTTGAAGACGCCGTGCGGGAGGCCGACCTGGCGGTGGATTTTGTGCCGGATGAACTGGAGTCGAAGCTGGAGATCTTCAGTCTGCTCGACAGGATGGCTCCGCCGAAGACGATCCTCTGCACGCCGAGCGAGGCGCTGAGCATTACGGACCTTGCCTCTTGCGTTTACAGGCCGGAGAGATGTGTTGCTGTACGCGGTAGCCTTGCGCCTGGGGGCGCGGTGAAGGTGCTCTATCCGCCGGCGGCGACTGCGGGGACGCTTCGGGCGGTGGAGGGGTTTCTGGGTGCGCTTGGGGTTGGAGCGCAGACGGAGCCTGACCCGGATGCTCCGGCCCTGATGAAGAACCTTGTGCGGAATCAGACCTGAGCGGTGTCTAACCTGATATCTGACCTGTCAGGGTGATGGCGGTAGCGGCTCGACTGGTTCAGAATAGGGAACTGGGTCCGGGATTTTGCGTACCAGAAAGGGTGAGACGAAGTCTGATCGCCGTCATGCGCGCCCTGGTGGACATCTTCGCTCAGGTTTTCCGCTCGATCGCGGCCAATAAGCTGCGCTCGTTTTTGACGATGTTCGGCATCGCGTGGGGTGTAGCTTCGCTGCTGCTGCTGATTGGATTGGGCGAAGGGTTTCGCTCGGGGCAGCGCCGCGGACTGTCGCAGCTGGGCGAAGACGTCATCATGGCCTGGGGTGGGAACATTCCCGCGTCACCGAATCAGCACACCGGGATGCGTCCTTATTATCTGACACTGAGTGACGCGGATGCGATCCGGGCGCAGGCGAGCCATGTGCGGAACGCGACGGCGTTCATCAATCGCGGAGACATCAAGCAGGTCAGCGAGTTTTCGAGCGCGGGTGGGGGCGTGTATGGCGTTGAGGTGAACTATCCTCAGGTGCGGCGCCTGCCGATTGCCAAGGGAAGGTTTCTGAATGCGGACGATGAGACGCAGCATCGGCGCGTCGTGGTGCTCGGGCAGAAGAACAACGTGCTTCTGTTTCCCGGGAGGCCATCGGTCGGCGAATCCATCCTGCTGAATGGGTACAGGTTTCAGGTCATCGGCGTGGCCGACAAGATTGGCAGAGGGAACAACGATGGCGAGAACCAGCAGATCTATATTCCGCTCTCGACGATGATGGAGCTGTTCCCGATTCTGGGCGACAATGTGCCGCTGGACGCGGTCTCGTCCATTCAATATCAGCCGTTGACGGAGGACCTGAACGAGACGGCGAAGGCGGACGTTCACCGTATCATTGCCGCGCGGCATGGATTTGATGCAGGCAACAAGGATGCGTTTGAAGAGTGGGACACGATCAAGACCATGCGCATGGTGGGCGTGATCTTTACTGCGATGGATGTGTTTCTGGGTGGAGTGGGCATCGTTACGCTCGCGCTGGGAGCGGTGGGCATTATCAACATCATGCTGGTGACGGTGACGGAGCGGACCAAGGAGATCGGGTTGCGGAAGGCGCTTGGCGCGACGAACGGCAGCATCATGATGCAGTTCTTTCTGGAAGGAATGCTGCTGACGGGATTGAGCGGAGTCATTGGAATTCTGGGTTCTGCTGCACTGATGATCGTGTTGCAGCATGCGATGGGGAACAACCAGATGGGTTTCGATCCTCCGCGGCTGGTTCCGTGGTCGGCGGCGTTGGCGTTGGGGACGCTGACGCTTTGTGGCATGGTTGCGGGGCTGTATCCTGCGCGGCAGGCGGCGCTGATGGAGCCGGTGGAAGCGTTGAGGAAGGAATAGGCCATGTTGCGCGATATCTTCGGACAGGCTATCGAGGCGATGCGGCACAATGGCCGACGCACGGTTATTACCGTTCTCGGCATGGCCTGGGGAATTGCTACGGTGGTGCTGCTGCTGGCTTACGGCGCTGGCTTTGGACGCGCGTTTGAGGCCATCTTCGCGCAGTGGGGCACGAACATGATGGGCGTGTTTCCAGGGACGACCAGCGAGCAGGCGGGTGGAACCAAGGCTGGTGTGAAGGTTCGGCTGCAGATGGATGACATGGAGCATATTGAAGAGACAGTTCCGGGAATCATCCACGTCTCGCCGATGTACTGGAAGAATGAGCCTATCCAGAACGAGTTGCATACGTACACGTGGGAAGTGGATGGGGTCTCGCCTGAGCTTGCGGATATTCAGCGAATGGACATCGATGAGGGAAGGTTTCTCACCGCAGACGATGTACAACAGCGCAATCACGTTGTGGTGATTGGCTCGGAGGCGAAGACGAAGCTGTTCTCGGGTGCGTATCCGCTGGGCGAGATGGTCCGGCTGAATGGCATTGCATTTGAGGTTGTAGGCGTGCTGAAGCCCAAGATGCAGGAGAGCGGAGATAACGTCAACCGCATTACCTACATTCCATACAGCACGATGAGCGAGATGAAGGATACGAAGTATCTGGATGGCATCTGGATGAGCTATCGCGGCGATCACACAGTTGTGGAGCAGGCGCTGCGCAACTCGATTGCCGCCTCGCATGGCTTCAGACCTTCGGACCACAATGCGATCTTTGTAGCTGACATCATGCGGCAGTTGGCGCAGTTCCGTATTATTTCGCTGGCGCTTCAGGTGCTGCTGGCATTTATCGGAGCGCTGACACTGGGAATTGCCGGTATTGGGCTGATGAATATCATGCTGGTAAGTGTGCAGCAGCGGACGCGTGAGATTGGTGTTGAGAAGGCCCTTGGTGCGCGGAAACGGCATATTCTGATGCAGTTTCTCGCAGAGTCGATGGTGATTACGGGACTTGGCGGAGCGGGCGGAATTGGGCTCGCTTATGCGGTGGCGAAGTCGATTGGGACGATCAAGTTTTACAGTGCGCTTGCGGCCAATGCGGAGAAGGCAGATATTCATCTGCTGATCTCTCCGCATAGCGTGCTGATTGCGACGGGGATTCTTGTCGTCGTCGGGTTGGTGAGCGGGATGATTCCCGCGATTCAGGCTGCGAATCTGGATCCGATTGAGGCACTGCGTTACGAGTAGCGCTTGACGGTCCCACCCGGCATCTTCGATGACTTCGAAAAATACTGAGGTTCTTCGCTTCGCTCAGAATGACAAGCTAAAGAGCTGCATATGGATTGTGTAGTGACTAGCAGCTGGCCTTTGCTTTTTCCCGCATTTCTTTTTTTGCCTTGGCCCATCCGGGCTTAGTGGTTTGGCGGGCGCGGCCGAGGGCCAGTGCGCCTGCCGGAACGTCTTCGGTGATGCAGCTTCCGGCGGCGATGTAGGCTCCGTCTTCAATGGTGACGGGGGCGACGAGGGTGGAGTCGGAGCCGATGAAGGCTCCGTCGCCGATGGTGGTGCGGTGCTTGTTCACGCCGTCGTAGTTGCAGGTGATGGCTCCTGCGCCGACGTTGACGCCTGCGCCGATGACTGCGTCGCCGAGGTAGTTCAGGTGGTTGGCTTTCGAGCCTTTGCCGATTGTTACTTTTTTGGTTTCGACGAAGTTGCCGACGTGTGCGCCTTCGCCGATGTTGCTCTCGGGGCGGAGGTGGCAGTAGGGGCCGAGGATGGCTTTGTCGGCGACTGTGGCGGAGTCGAGGATGCTCCCGTTGCGGATGGTGACTTCGTCGCCCACGCGCGAGCTTTGAATGACCGAGTAGGAGCGGATGCGGCAGTTGGAGCCGATCTGGGTTGCGCCGAGCAGTTGGACGTAGGGCTCGATGGTGGTGTCGGGGCCGACGGTGACTTCGGCGTCGATGACGCAGGTTTCGGGGCGGAAGATGGTGACTCCGCTGGCCATGAGGCGCTGGGCGCTCTGGAGGCGCATGGCGGCGTCGAGGTGCATCATCTCGGCGATGGTGTTGGCTCCTAGGACTTCGTTGACGCTCTCGGCTTTGACGGCGATGACGCGCTTGCCTTCGGCGACGAGCATGGCGGCGATGTCGGTGAGGTAGAACTCGCCGTGGGCGTTGTTGGTGGTGAGGGCGTCTAGCTTGCTGAAGAGTGCGCGGGTGTTGAAGCAGTAGATGCCGGAGTTGATCTCGCGGGCGCCGAGTTGTTCGGGTTTGAGCGATTTTTGCTCGACGATGGCGAGGACTTCTGGTGCGTCTTCTTTGACGCGGAGGATGCGGCCGTAGCCGTGCGGGTTGTCGGGTACGGCGGTCAGGATGGTCATCGCGGCCTGCTCGCGGAGGTGGGCGTCGCGGACGGCTGCGATGGTCTCGGGGCGGATGAGCGGCACGTCGCCGGAGAGGACGAGTAGGTTTTCGGGAGGCGTTTGGCCAGAGAGCTCGAAGTCGGCCTTGAGCATCTGGAGGGCGTGGCCAGTGCCGCGCTGCTCGGCCTGGAGGACGAAGGCTACGCCGGTGTGGGCTACGGCGGACTTCACCATCTCGGCCTCGTGGCCGACGATGCAGTAGATGTTTTCAGCCGGGACGATGGTTTTGGCGGCGGCGATGACATGGAGCAACAGGGCGCGGCCGCCGATCTCGTGGAGGACTTTGGGGCGCTTGCTCTTGAGCCGCGTGCCTTTGCCGGCGGCCATGATGGCGATGGCGAATTCTGGATGGGGCATGGATTTCCTTCAGTTTTCTATCGCTATCTTCTCATGACGTCCGGGGTGGAGAAATGGCCCGGATTGGTACTTACCCCCTCCCGTACTGAAGTACCAAAGTCTTCAAACGAAATGGCTTAGATATATGGAATGCGACATGGGTTCGGCAATGAAAAACGCCCGGTCTGCGCCGGGCGTTGGGTGTTCATTTCCAGTGTAGCGGGTTGGGTGAAACTAAACCGCCAGGTTTGGGAGATTTATATTCGGTTTGGTTTGTTGGGGTTGGGGGAATTTCTTGAAGTTGGGGGTATTGACAGGCTTTTTGCCGGGAAGAGCGAGCCACAGATTCCCTTCGGAAATGACAAACAAGAAAGGCAACAGCAGATTCCTCAGCTGCGCTACGGAATGGAAATGCGAGAAAGATGGGGAATGGGAATGCAAGAAAGGCCATGCCAGTTTTCGAGTTGGTGCAGCCCTTTCGAAGGCGAAGATTCGTGCTGACCACAAGCAAAATACCGAGGTTCTTCGCTGCGCTCAGAATGACAGGCAACAGTGGGTGTGGTTAAACTAAAACGATTCATTTCTTCACAATTCAGCTGCGATGAAAGGCAGGGCCGGAATGCGTCTCGGGTCAGATGGGGTGTTTTGCAATCGTTATCAGTGTGGGTTGATGAGGATGGGCGGCTGGTTGGTTTGCATGCTGGTGGCGCTAGTGTTGACTGCTCCGGGCGCGGTGGCGCAGGAGTCGGTTGTGCTGACGCGGCAGGATGCGACGGTGATGCTGGAGCCTTATGCTCCGAATATTCTGCGCGTGACGTTGAGCCTGCGGAAGAAGGATGCGGTTTCGGGGCCGGGGTATGGAATTACGGCGCATCCTTCGGCGGCTGGATGGACGCACGAGGCGAATGAGCAGGGGGATGTGTATCGCTCGTCGCAGATGGTGGTGACGGTTGGGGCGAGCCATAAGTGGACTCCGACCGGGACGGCTGCTGATATTGCGAAGTTCTTCAGTGGGTCTACTCCTGGTGTGGGGATTTCTTTCAAGACTCCTGATGGGAAGGACCTGCTTTCGATGCAGGGGTGGCAGATGTCGGTGCCGAACCATAAGGATGGGAATGCCGATGTGCTGTATGACCGGCGACCGACGGATGATGATTTCTTTGAGGTGGGGGCGTCCTTTTTTTCGTCGAAGGATGAGCACTACTACGGGCTGGGGCAGAACCAGGAGGGGTTTCTTGATCGCCGCAATCATGTGATTCGGTGTGCGCATGATTATGATGCTCCGTCGGGGCAGAGTGTATGTGTGCCGTTTGTGGTTACAAATTATGGGTATGGATTGCTTTGGGATAACCCTTCGAAGACGACCGTGGCGTTTGGATTCAATGACCAGACGCGGTGGACCTCGCAGGTGGGGCAGCGGGTTTCGTTCTTTGTGATTGCGGGCAAGACGTATGACGAGATCTATGAGGGCTATCGGCTGCTGACGGGCAGTGTGCCGATGCTGCCGAAGTCGGCTTACGGGTACATTCAGTGCAAGCAGCGGTATAGCTCGCAGGAAGAGGTGCTGGATGTGGCTAAGGGCTATCGTGAGCGGCATCTGCCTGCGGACGTTCTTGTTGTGGACTGGTTCTACTACACGAAGATGGGCCAGATGGATATGGACCCGGTGAAGTGGCCTGACCCGGTGGCGATGAATAAGCAACTGCACGCGATGGGATTTCACACGATGATCAGCGTGTGGCCGCGGTTTGTGCCGGGGTCGCGCTATTACGACACGCTGCTGCACAATGGCTGGTTCATGCACCTGGCCGATGGCACGCCAACGAATGGGCTGCCGTATGATCGCGCGGGGTCGGATATTGATACGACGAATCCGGATGCGGCGAAGTGGTATTGGGATACGATTCGCGACAACATTCTGAGTAAAGGGTTCGATTCGATCTGGGCGGATGAGACGGAGCCGGACCTGCCTCCGAATGGGAGCTACTTTCATATCGGGCCGGGAACGGAGTACTTCAATGTGTATCCGCTGTTTCATACGGCGGCGATCTATGACGGGTTTCGCCGCGACCTGAAGACGCGGGCGTTGATTCTGGCGAGGGATGCTTATACGGGCGCGCAGCATAATGGGGCGATCTTCTGGTCGTCGGATATCTCTCCCAACTGGGACACGCTGCGGCGGCAGGTGCCTACGGGGATTAATTTTGTTGCCTCGGGGATGCCTTACTGGAGCACGGATATTGGTGGGTGGCAGTATCTGCCTGCGTATCACAAGCCGGAGCATCCGCCGTTGATTGATCCGAGCGATGCGCGGGAGAATGTGGGGCACTACGACGACTATCCGGAGCTGTATGTGCGGTGGTTTGAGTATGGCGCGTTTCAGCCGAACTTTCGCTCGCATGGCAGCCGCAACCATAACGAGGTGTGGTCGTATGGGAAGCAGGCGGAGCCGATTCTGGAGAAGTATCTGCGGCTAAGGTATGAGCTGATGCCGTATATCTACACGCTTGGATATGACGCGCATGAGACGGGCGCGCCGTTTATGCGTGGGTTGTTTATGGATTTTCCGAAGGACCCGAAGGTGGCCAACATCGGCGATGAGTATATGTTTGGGCCGGCGTTGTTGGTGGCTCCGGTGACGGAGCAGGGCGCGACGACGCGCTCGGTTTATCTGCCTGCGGGGACGGACTGGTATAACTTCTGGACCAACGAGCGTGTGCATGGAGGGCAGCGCGTTACGGTGGCGGCACCGATTGATACGATTCCGGTGTTTGTGCGGGCGGGCTCGATTCTGGCGCTGGGTGCTCCGGTGGAGAGCACGAATGAGAAGCAGGCGATTGCGAAGGTGCGGGTCTACAGCGGCGCGGATGGCGATGCGGTGTTGTATCAGGATGATGGTTCGACTTACGACTATGAGCAGGGGAAGTTCGAGCTGACGCGGATGCATTGGAATGATACGGAAGGGGAGTTGACTGCGACTGGATACAAGGCGTGGAGTAAGCCGGATTCGGAGATGGTTGAGGTCATTGGGAAGTGACTCCATCAGGTGTGAATCTTGCGCAGAGGGGTGAAAAGCAGGCCTCCCGCTGCCCACCCCAGCGAGCAAGCTCGCCGGGGACCCCGGAGCGCGGAAGGATGACAACTGGGAAAGGTGACTCTCTTTCGTTGCATGAACGGTTATAGAGTGCGCTCATCAGGGCATTGGTATCGTTGACTTTCGTTTTGTTACGGAATAGCCTTGAATGCTGTCTGTGAAAACGTGCAGCGGGAAAGGCTCAAATGAAAGCGTTGGTGAAGAGCCGCGATGAGCGCGGTTTGTGGCTGGAGGATGTGCCCGAGCCGGAGATGGGCATCAATGATGTGAAGATTCGTGTGCTGGCTACTGGCATCTGCGGCACCGATCTGCACATCTACGACTGGGATGCCTGGGCACGCTCGACGATCAAACAGGGGCTGACGATTGGTCATGAGTTTGTCGGCGAGGTTGTGGCTGTTGGCTCGAATGTGACCGATATTGCGATTGGTCAGCTTGTGAGTGGTGAGGGGCACGTTGTCTGCGGGCGGTGCCGGAATTGTCTCGCCGGGCGGCGCCACCTTTGCGCGCACACGCTTGGGGTGGGCGTGAATCGCAATGGGGCTTTTGCAGAGTATGTTGTGGTGCCGATGTCGAATATCTGGCAGCATGCGCCGGGGATCTCGCATGAGATTGCGGCGATCTTTGATCCGCTGGGGAATGCTGTGCATACGGCGTTGGCGTTTCCGGTGCTGGGCGAAGATGTGCTGGTGACGGGAGCGGGGCCGATTGGGATTATGGCTGCGGCTGTGGCGCAGCACGCGGGTGCGCGGTATACGGTGATCTCGGACCCGAATGAGTATCGGCGTGCGCTTGCGGAGAAGGTGGGAGTGACGCGGGCAGTCGATCCGCGCTCGACTACGCTGAAGCAGGTGCAGGAACAGTTGGGGATGCATGAGGGCTTCGATGTGGGGTTGGAGATGTCGGGCAATCCGGCGGCGTTTCGCGACATGCTGGCGAATATGAGCCATGGCGCGAAGATTGCCATGCTGGGGATTCCGTCGCAGGATATTTCGATCAACTGGAACCAGGTGATCTTCAATCAACTGACGCTGCGCGGGATTTATGGGCGCGAGATGTATGAGACCTGGTACAAGATGACTGTCATGCTGCAGAGCGGGCTTGATATTTCGGCTGTGATTACGCACAGGCTGAACTGGCGCGACTACGAGGCTGGGTTTGATGCGATGCGGTCGGGGAACTCGGGCAAGGTGATTCTTGATTGGCGCGATGTGGCGTGACGGTGCTCATCGGACGAGCAAAATCCCCGGCACGACGCAGCGATCGGAGCGTCGTGCTATGAAATTGCTGGCATTTCGTCGACGCAAATAGCTTTCCACTGGATTCATCTGGCTGGGGTTGAGATTTGCACAGATACCGCAAGATATGGGGGCTTGCGGTTTCTGAATCTCATGATAGAGTGGTTTTACTTCGCGGTGGCCTGATTGAGAGATTGGGCTGAAAAGGGAATCCGGTGAGAAGCCGGAACTGCCCCGCAGCGGTGAGCAGGAACGAAAGCTCTGTTCGAAGCACTGGCTTGACGGCCGGGAAGCTGGAGCAAGTAGGGTGCCTGCGAGTCCGAAGACCTGCCACGAAGACATTCGCTTACGCCTCCGAGGGGAGGTGAAGTGGCAGTGGCTATCGCTCCGCTGAGGAGCGCTGCTGTTTGCTTCTTCCCCCTTCGCCGGCAGGGAGGGTTCGATGGCCACTACTCAGTCCAGCCTGTCGGGCGTGCTGCCTGGCTTTCCAGTTCACGAAGAGATGCCGACGATGCATGTGCGCAAGCGCAATGGCGCGCTTGAGCCGGTCGATGTCAATAAAATTGTTCGCGCGGTGCAGCGATGCTCGTCGGGGTTGTCGCATGTGGATGCGATGCGCGTGGCCAGCAAGACGATTGGCGGCTTGTACGATGGCGCGACGACGCGCGAGCTGGATGCGATCTCGATCGATACGGCGGCGTCGCTGATTGCGGAGGAGCCGCAGTACTCGAAGCTCGCCGCGCGGTTGCTGCTGGGGACGGTGATCAAAGAAGTTGCGGGGCAGAACCTGCACTCGTTCTCGCAGTCGATTGAGCATGGGCAGCGCGAGGGTGTGATCAATCCGGCTACGGCGGAGTTTGTGCGCGTTCATGCGAGGAAGCTCAACCATGCGATTGATGAGCAGCTCTCGGACAGGTTTGAGTACTTTGGCCTGCGCACGGTGTATGACCGGTATCTGCTGCGCGATCCGCTGTCGCGCAAGGTGATTGAGACGCCGCAGTATTTTTTCCTGCGTGTGGCTTGTGGACTTGCGGGGACGCCAAGTGAAGCGATTGATTTCTATCGGCTGATTGGGTCGCTCGATTATCTGCCGAGCTCTCCGACGTTGTTCAACTCCGGTACGAAGCACGCGCAGATGTCTTCGTGCTACCTGCATGACTCGCCGCTGGATTCACTGGAGTCGATCTACGACTCGTACAAGGATGTGGCGCTGCTCTCGAAGTTCTCGGGAGGGATTGGGTTGGCGTTTCATCGGGTGCGCTCGGAAGGGTCTTTGATTCGCGCGACGAATGGGCTTTCGAATGGGATTGTGCCGTGGCTGCGGACGCTGGACAGCTCGGTTGCGGCGGTGAACCAGGGAGGCAAGCGCAAGGGCGCGTGCTGTGTGTATCTGGAGCCGTGGCATGCGGATGTTGAGTCGTTTCTGGAACTGCGCGAGAATACGGGCGATCTGGCGCGGCGTACTTACAACCTGAATCTTGCCAACTGGATTCCTGACCTCTTCATGCGGCGTGTTGAGGCCGATGAGATGTGGTCGTTGTTCGATCCGAAGGACGTGCCGCATCTGCCGGATTTGTTTGGTGACGAATTTACTGTTGCGTATGAAAAGGCCGAGGCGGAGAAGCTTTATGCGCGACAGATGAAGGCACGCGATCTTTATGCGCGGATGATGCGTTGCCTTGCCGAGACGGGCAATGGCTGGATGACCTTCAAGGATGCGACGAACCTGAAGTGCAACCAGACGGGCAAGCCCGGCAATGTGGTGCATCTGTCGAACCTGTGCACGGAGATCACCGAGGTGACTTCGCGCGATGAGACTGCTGTGTGCAATCTTGGGTCGATCAATCTGGCGCGGCATGTGACGGATGGTGCATTTGATTTCGATAAGCTGGCCCAGACGGTGCGGGCTGCTGTGCCGATGCTCGATCGTGTGATCGACATTAATTACTATCCGATTCCGCAGGCGGCCAGTGCCAATGCGCGGTGGCGTCCGGTTGGGCTTGGTGTGATGGGATTGCAGGATGTTTTTTTCCAGCTGCGGCTGGCGTTTGATTCGCCTGAAGCGCTGGCGCTCTCGACGCGCATTCAGGAGGAGATTTACTTTCATGCGCTGGCCGCTTCGTGTGAGTTAGCTGAGAAGTCTGGTCCTCATCCTGCGTTTGCTGAGACGCGTCTTGCGGAGGGTAAGCTTCAGTTTGATCTCTGGGGAGTGAAGCCTTCGGACGAGAAGCTGTGGGATGTGCTGCGCGAGCGCATTCGCACGCACGGCGTGCGCAACTCGCTGCTGATTGCGATTGCGCCGACGGCGACGATTGCTTCGATTGCCGGATGCTATGAGTGCATTGAGCCGCAGATTTCGAACCTCTTCAAGCGTGAGACTCTTTCGGGAGAGTTCATTCAGGTCAATCGTTATTTGGTTTCGGAGCTGAAGGAGCGCGGTCTTTGGAGTGAGGAGATGCGGATGAAGCTGAAGCTGGCCGAAGGCTCGATTCAGCAGATTACGGAGCTGCCGGATGATCTGAAGCGCATGTACCGGACGGTGTGGGAGATTCCGATGCGCGCGCTGATCGATATGGCTCGTGACCGCAATGCTTATATCGATCAGAGCCAGTCGCTGAATTTGTTTTCGGAGTCGCCGCAGATTGGCAGGCTTAGCTCGATGTACATGTATGCGTGGAAGAGCGGGCTGAAGACGACGTACTATCTGCGGTCGCGCCCGGCGACGAAGATTGCCAAGACGACTGTTGCGGCTAACTCTACAACCGTGAATGCAATTGCTGCCGTGGCCTGCTCGCTGGAGAACCCAGGCTCGTGCGAAGCGTGCCAGTAAAGGAGATTTCATGTCATCTGTTCAAGCGCCTGAAGCTATTCTCGATCCCGGTCTCTGTCTGACGCTGCGGCCTATGCGCTATCCGGTCTTCTACGATATGTTCCGCGATGGCATTAAGAATACGTGGACTGTGGAGGAGGTCGATTTTCAGACCGATCTTGTCGATCTGAAGCAGCGGCTGAATCCTGCTGAGGTGCATCTGATTCAGCGGCTGGTTGCGTTTTTTGCGACGGGGGATTCGATTGTCTCGAACAATCTTGTTCTTAATTTGTACAAGCACATCAACTCGCCGGAGGCGCGGCTTTATCTTTCGCGGCAGCTCTACGAGGAGGCTGTGCATGTGCAGTTCTACCTGACGCTGCTGGACAACTACGTGCCCGATCCGGCGGAGCGCGCGGCTGCGTTTGCGGCGGTGGAGAACATCCCTTCGATTGCGAAGAAGGCTGACTTCTGCATGAAGTGGATGGATTCGATTCAGGCGCTTGATCAGCTCAGCACGCTCGAGCATCGCAGGCAGTTTCTGCTCAATTTGATTTGTTTTGCCGCTTGCATTGAGGGCTTATTTTTCTTTGCCGCATTTGCGTATGTCTACTTCCTGCGCTCGAAGGGGCTGCTGCATGGGCTTGCCGCGGGGACGAATTGGGTGTTTCGCGATGAGAGCTGCCATCTGGAGTTTGCGTTTGAGGTGGTGAATGTTGTGCGCAGTCAGGAGCCTGACCTGTGGGATGAACAGCTTGAACGCGACATCGTGCAGATGCTGCATGAGGCTGTCGATGCGGAGACGCAGTTTGCGGAAGACCTTTTGAGCGGCGGCGTTGCGGGGCTTTCGGTGCGGGATATGCGGCAGTATCTGGGCTATGTTGCGGATTGCCGGTTGCAGCGGCTCGGGATCGCGCCGGTGTTCAACGTGAAGAACCCTTTCTCGTTTATGGATTTGCAGGATGTTCAGGAGTTGACAAACTTCTTCGAGCGGAGGGTTTCGGCTTATCAGACTGCGGTCTCGGGCGAGGTGGCGTTTCACGAGGACTTCTAATCTGCTGGATGGACGATGCCGCGGTTGGTTCTGCACTTCAGGTGTGATGTGGCCGCGGTATACTGCTGCGGGCTCCCTACTTGCTCATTCAGGAGAAATGTTATGCAGAACCGTATTGTTGGCACGACGATGCCTGTGCTGGAATTCGCTCTGGATCCAAACGACGCGATTATCTCTGAGGCGGGCGAGCTCTCCTGGATGTCTGCGAATGTGCAGATGACGACGCATACGCAGCATGGTGGCGGCGGTGGTATCTTCGGCGCAATCAAGCGTGTGGCTGGTGGCGGGTCGCTGTTCATGACGGAGTATCGCGCTGTTGGTGGCACGGGTGAGGTTGCTTTTGCTACGCGCGTGCCGGGGCATATTGTTCCGGTTGAGGTATCGCAGGGGATGCAGTATATGGTGCATCGGCATGGGTTTTTGTGTGCTACTTCTGCGATTGAGCTGGGGGTGGGTTTCCAGCAATCGCTGGGAGCGGGCGTCTTTGGTGGCGACGGGTTTGTGCTGCAGAAGATTTCAGGGCAGGGGATTGCGTGGCTGGAGCTTTCGGGCGAGCTGATTATCAAGGACCTTGCGCCGAATCAGACGCTCTTCGTGCACCCTGGCCATGTAGGCGCGTTTCAGGGCAGCGTTGGGTTTCAGATTCAGCGCATGCCGGGGATTCGCAATATGATCTTCGGCGGCGATGGGATTTTTCTTGCGGCGCTGACTGGGCCGGGACGGGTGTGGTTGCAGACGCTTCCCATCTCGAAGCTTGCGCACCAGATTCAGGAGTATCTGCCGAAGGAGCGCGGGGCGCAGACGGCGGAGGCCGGCGTGCTTGGCGGCATTGTGGGCTCGGTGCTGAAGGGCATGTAGCTATTCGCTCTGCATGTTGATCAGAGCGCGCTGGAAAGCGGTGTCGTCAACGTGCACGCCGCCTTGAAATGGGCGGTCGATGTCGGCGATGGCAACGAGGGCTGTGGCGATGAGCAGCGACAGCGCGAAGACCTGGATGCTGTGCAGCAGCGTGTTCTCCTGGCCGAACAGGCAGGCGGAGAAGATGGTGAGCGCAGCGCCGAGGTCGAGGACCCACCAGAGGATGCCGGGAAGCTTTTCGGTGATCTGTAGCTGACGGATCTGCCTGTGCTCGGTGAGCGTGCTCATCTCGTAGAGCGCGTGGTCTTCGTTGGTGATCTCGGTCCAGTCCGGCGATTCGATGGACATGAGGGTGCGCCACATCTCGCGGCTGATGTGCGCGCTGGCTGGGCTGATCTCGGCGCGGTCCATGGCAGGCCACTCCTGTTGTACGACGGCGGTGGCATAGCTTTGCGCTTCGGCGCGAAGCTGGCTTCGCTGCGGCTCCGGAATGCCGCGCGCGAGGCGATGAAGGTTGACGAGCGCGTTGGCTTCCTGCTCGACGTTTACGGTCGCTACGCCGTAGTTGGTCCATACCGTGTAGAGCATGAAGCCGATGATGACTGCATAGGTTGTTCCAAGCACGCCGAGATGCCAGCCGATGAGATCGTTGTGCAACTTGCGGCGTTTGCTCGGCCAGAAGAGGTTCAAGGCAAACATGAGAAGCAGAGAACAGGCGACAATGACAATGACCAGTACGACGTCTTCAAAGGTGCTTAGCATCTTTTTCGCGTCCTCAATTGGAGGTGTCGAAGTATCGACAGCAATGTAACACGAGGCGTGACCGATGGTTGAATTGCATCGATTTTGCCGAGGCCACCATCTATTCTGTAAAGACACATGCCTACATTTCTTGAGCTATCTCACGTCCACGTGGCGCGCGGCGAAAATGTCGTTCTGCATGACATCAATCTGTCGGTGAATACCGGCGAGCATATTGCTATTCTCGGGCCGAATGGGTGCGGCAAATCGACGCTGATCAAGACGATTACGTGTGAGTGCTATCCGCTGGTCTCTGAGGAGGGCGAACCGCAGACGAAGGTGAGCATCTTCGGACGTGAGCGGTGGGATTTGACCGAGTTGAAGAAGCGGCTTGGTGTCGTTTCGGCTGAGCTGCCGGGACGGCATACGCTAACGACTACGGGACGAGATGCGGTGCTGACTGGATTCTTTTCGAGCTCGACGCTCTGGCCGAACCTGACGGTGACGGACGAGATGCGTGCGCGGGCTGAAGAGGTGCTGCAGCAGATTGATGCGGTGCCGCTTGCCGATAAGGTGGTGGGCGAGATGTCGGCTGGGCAGCAGCGGCGCATCATGATTGGGCGTGCGCTGGTTGCTTCTTCACAGATGCTGCTGCTCGATGAGCCATCGAATGCGTTGGATCTCGCGGCTCAGGCCGATCTGCGCGGGCTGCTGCGCAAGCTTGCTCAGCAGGGGACGGGCATTCTGCTGATCACGCATCATATTGCTGATATTCCACCTGAGATCGACCGCATTCTGATGATGAAGGATGGGCGGATTATTGCCGATGGGCCGAAGTCGGAGCTGCTGACGGCGGCACGGTTGAGTGAGTTGTTTAAGACGGAAGTGGAGATCACGCAGCGGAGTGGTTTTTACCACGCGTGGTAGTGGTTATGGAGTGTCTCCGTCCAGGTCGGTTCGTTCGCGCACGATTGTCAGGTGGTCGCTATCGTCGCGTACTTCGTATAGCTTGCCCCTAGCATGCTTGAACGGTCTGTGCAGCACGAGCATCAACTGGCCGTCAAAGGTGTGGAACAGCATTCCGTGGCCGCTGTCTTGATGTACGAGTGGAGGAAGTTGAATCCACGGCCCTTTTAGGCTGCCTGTTGCCGATCGTGCAATCGTTTGAACGTAGCTGCTTTTGCCGGGCTCGTCTGTGTGCTCGTAACTCGACCAGAGCATCAGCAGGTGGCCGTCTTTTGAGCGGTAAAGCTCCGGCCCGTCCGTCACGTAGCGTGAAGCGCTATCGCTGGGAACGGCCTGTTCGTCGATCCATGGAGCGTCGGAGGCCTTGAATAGGAAGATCGGCGGACCATCAGCGCTGGTCAAGTCGTTCTTCAGCGGAACCGCTTCCATGGTTCCATCGTTTTTTTGCAGCCACTCGTGCGCATAGACCATCCAGGGCTTGCCTGCGGGGTCAATGTAGAGGGTTCCGTCGAGCGTCATGAAATTGGATGGAGGAATTGGCCCGTCGCTTTTGACTGGAACAAATGGGCCGTCCGGCGAGTCGCTGACCGCGATGATTGTCCCCCGCATGTAAGTGGCGTGGCCTACGGGTAGCGGCTGTGGAATCGTCTTGCTCTCGTTATGTAGCGTGGTGAAGAGGTAGAAGCGTCCGTGATATGCGTGGACCTCCGGCGCCCATCCTCCGCTCTCGGCCCAGAAGTTTTCCGGTACGGTGAAGACGACCTCGGGTGCGCTCCAATGCTTCAGGTCCTTGCTCCTATACGCCATCGTTCCTGTTTTTTTGACGTGAGTCAGGGCCGGGACATTTGAGGTGTAGAGGTAGTAGGTCTTGGTGGGCTGGTAGGCAAGGATGAATGGGTCGTGGAGCGGCATCTGAGGCAACTCCATGGTTGCTTGTGCCTGCGGCGATGCCGGAATGCAGAGACCCGCTGCTGCGAGGACAAGCGCTAAAAATCGGGTGATGGAACTCTGCACCAGCACCTCCTGATTCGCTGTTCTGTGGATAAGCTATCGCTCCAGCTTGATGGTTCCGGTCTGTAGCTTGACCAGCTCAGGCTCCTCGAACTTGCTGGGGCCGAGGACGGCGATCTTGGGCAGCGGGCCGCGCACCATGGCGACTTCGTCGCAGGCGTAGAGGCGCGGGCAATTCTGGCAGTCTTTGTAGATCTTGTCAGGCAGCGCTGTGCGGTCGACGACGCGGAAGCCGAAGTGGAAGAAGAAGTCGGGGATGCGGGTGAAGAGGCTGACGGCGGTGACGTTTTGCTCTTCGGCTTCGGCGAGCAGTGCGCGGAGCAGCTTGCCGCCCGCGCCCTGGCCTTTGGCCTCGGGCTTGACGACGATGGAGCGGACTTCGGCGAGGTGCGGACCGTAGAGGTGCAGCGCGCCGCAGCCGAGGAAGACGCCGCTCTCGGATTCGGCTACGACGAAGTCACGGACGTTCTCGCAGATCTCGGCATAGTTGCGGCGTAGCAGGGTGCCGTCGCTGGAGAGCGAGTTGACCAGATCGAAGATGTTCACCGCGTCGGGCAGTTTTGCCTTCCGTACCGTGGCTCCGCCTACGCGAGGCCGCGATGAAGAAGTGGAGTCACTCACCGGCTGCAATGGACTAAAGACCGACATTGTTTGCTCTGCTTTCCTTTCCGCTACTTCTCCGCCAGGGCGGTGAGGCGCTTGCGTGCTTCGGCGAGTGCCTGCTTTACCTGGTGCCGCGCCGTGCCACCTGTGACGTCGTGGCAATCCAGCGTTGCTTCTAGGGTAATTGATTCGTAGAAGTCTTCGCCAAACTCGGGACCGAACTGGTTAAGTTCGGCGAGCGTTAGCTCGTTGAGTTCGCGGTTGCTTTCGAGGCCGAAGCGGACGGCGTTGCCTACCTTTTCGTGGGCTTTGCGGAAGGGAACGCCCTTATGCGTGAGGTAGGTGGCGGCGGCCATTGCGTTCAGGTAGCCGGTAGTTGCTGCGGCCTTCATGCTGGCGTCGCGGAACTTGAGCGCGCGGGTGAAGTTGGGCAGCACGCTGAGTAGGCCGGCGAGCGTGTCGGCGATGTCGAAGATTTGCTCCTGGCCCTCCTGGAGGTCTTTGTTGTAGGCGAGCGGGAGGCCTTTTATCAGGGTCGAGAGTGCCGTTGCTGATCCAAGTAGTCGGGCGGATTTGCCGCGGGCGAGCTCGGTGAGGTCGGGGTTTTTCTTCTGCGGCATCGCGGAGCTGCCGGTGGAGAAGGCTTCGGGAAGCTCGACGAAGTTGAATTCGGCGGTGGCGTAGAGGGTGATCTCTTCGGCGAAGCGTGAGATGTGCAGGCCGAGCGTGCTGGCGGCCTGCGCGAAGTCGAGCATGAAGTCGCGGTCGCTGGTTGCGTCGATGGAGTTCGGCGTGGGCGCGGTGAAGTCGAGGGCCTTTGTGGCGATGGTGCGGTCGAGCGCGAGCGTTGCTCCGGCGATGGCCCCTGAGCCTAGCGGGCAGAAGTTCATGCGGGCGCGGGCGTCGGCGAGGCGCGAGAGGTCGCGCTCGATCATGCTGACGTATGCCAGGAGCCAGTGCGCGATGAGGACAGGCTCGGCGCGCTGGAGGTGCGTGTAACCGGGCATGACGGCTTCGGCGTTGGCTTCGGCTTGGGTGAGGAGAGCTTCGGCCCAGCTCTCAAGGCCGCGGAGGCAGTGGTCTATAGCATCGCGCACGAAGAGGCGCATGTCGGTGGCGATCTGCTCGTTGCGGCTGCGGCCAGTGTGGAGCTTGAGGGCGAGCGCGCCGATCTCTTTGGTCAGTTCGAGTTCGACGTAGTGGTGGATGTCCTCGGCTTGCGGGGCGCTCGCCACGATGGCTGCGGCGATTTGGGCGTTCGAGGTTTCGTAGTCCACCTGGCCGGAGGTGACGGAGATGCGATGCGCCCAGTTGGTGGGGCGCTGCGCTACGGCGTCGAGGGCGGTGAGGGTTTGCTCGAGTTCTTCGGGCGTGAGGATGCCTGCGGCGGCGATGGCGCGCGCGTGGGCTTTGCTTGCGGCGACTTCCTGCGGGAGCAGGCGCCAGTCGAAGGGGAAGCTGCGTTGCCACTGCTCGAAGGTGCGGTCGAGTGGCTCGCGGAAACGGCCGGACCACATTTTGCTCGGATTGGGTGGGTTTGACATTTGTTCTTTCAATGAATGTGAAGAGTTTTTGCGAGTTGAACAGTGACGAAGAGCGCGACAACTGTCAGGCCGATAATAGATCTTGCAACTCGTTTCTTCAGGTTAACGGAATCAATATATCCGGGTGTGAGGGCGGCGATTGGGATACAAATGCCTGTGGAGAGGAATGCACAGAAAAATGCCGAAATTACCACCGGGCTTTCAGCAGGAGAAATCGTACTCGGTGTCCAAATGATCGCGAGAGTAATCGCAATCGAGTAGTAGAGCAGTCCGATCGTCAGAGGCTTCACCCATGTCGGTAGAGCTTTGATCTCGTTTGCCCAGACGTTTCGCTCCTTTGCAAGTCCGAGTAACGGGACGGCAATCGCAAAGTCGACAACGAATAAGTGGTTTATTGGGAAGCCAACCCCTAAGAGTGCCCGAATATGAAGAAAGATGGTCAGCGTAAGGCCAAGAATACCGATTATCAGGAGAAGCAATATGTACGTTTTCGCCAGCTTTGCGATCATTCCTTGCTTCTCCTTTCTAATATTGTGGTGATGCTGGAAATGCGGAGTTTCTCCTGTTCGCTGTGCTTCGGTTGACATGAGGAAGTTTGTTTGTGAAGTAAAGAGATCGGGACTCTATTTGCGATTGTTACGACACGGCTGAAGACGTGCCCTTAGCGAATGTGGCTACTCCTTGTCGTTGCTGCTATTGAGGTGTGGCATCTCGGAGCCTTTGCTTAGGGTGATGAGGCCGGTTTGGGCGTAGGTGAGCAGCTTGGCGCGGGTGTCGGTGATGTCGAGGTTGCGCATGGTGAGCTGGCCGATGCGGTCGCGGGGGGAGAAGGTGGATTCGGTCTTCTCCATCGAGAGGCGCTCGGGAGCGAAGGTGAGGTTCGGGCTATCGGTCGAGAGGATCGAGTAGTCGTTGCCGCGGCGCAGCTCCAGCGTGACCGTGCCGGTGACGGGCTTGGCGACCCAGCGCTGTGCGGCTTCGCGGAGCATGATGGCCTGCGGGTCGAACCAGCGGCCTTGATAGAGCAGGCGGCCTAGCTTGCGACCGTTTTCGCGGTACTGCTCGATGGTGTCCTCGTTGTGGATGCCGGTGATGAGGCGCTCGTAGGCGATGAAGAGCAGCGCGAGGCCGGGGGCTTCGTAGATGCCGCGCGACTTGGCTTCGATGATGCGGTTTTCGATCTGGTCGCTCATGCCGAGGCCGTGGCGACCGCCGATGCGGTTGGCTTCGAGAAGAAGCTCAACCGGGTCAGGGAAGTCCTTGCCGTTGAGCGCGACGGGGAAGCCTTCTTCGAAGCGGATGGTGATCTCTTCGGGCTTGATGGCTGCGTCTTCGCGCCAGAAGGCCGTGCCCATGATGGGGGCGACGATCTTCATCGACGTGGAAAGGTGCTCGAGGTCTTTGGCTTCGTGCGTTGCGCCGAGGAGGTTGGAGTCGGTGGAGTACGCTTTCTCGGCGGACATCTTGTAGGCAAAGCCGGAGCGCTGCATGAAGGCGGACATCTCGGCGCGGCCGCCGAGCTCGTCGATGAAGGCGGCGTCGAGCCAAGGCTTGTAGACCTTGAGGTCCGGGTTGACGAGCAGGCCGTAGCGGTAGAAGCGCTCGATGTCGTTGCCCTTGAAGGTGGAGCCGTCGCCCCAGATGTTGACGTCGTCCTCCTTCATGGCCGTGACGAGCATGGTGCCGGTGACTGCGCGGCCGATAGGTGTGGTGTTGAAGTACGTCACGCCTGCGGTGGTGATGTGGAATGCGCCCGACTGGAGCGCGGCGATGCCTTCGCGGACGAGCGGGCCGCGGCAGTCGATGAGGCGCGCCTTCTCGGCGCCGTACTCGAGGGCCTTGCGCGGGATGGCGTCGTAGTCGGCTTCGTCGGGCTGGCCGAGGTTGGCGGTGTAGGCGTAGGGGATCGCGCCCTTCTGCTTCATCCAGTGAAGCGCGGCGCTGGTGTCGAGGCCGCCTGAGAAGGCGATGCCGACCTTTTGGCCTACGGGTAGAGATTCGAGAATTACGGACATAGTGATGCAGACCTCAATGGTTCTCAATGGTTGAGCAGATGCGCGGAATGACTAACCGTTGTTGCGCTTGCGTGCCTGGATGCCGCGGCCGCGGTTGTTGGAGATGCGCTTTGCGCCGCCGAGGAGCATGAGGAGCAGGGCCTTCTGCGCGTGCATCCGGTTTTCAGCCTGGTCGAAGACGACGGACTGTGGGCCGTCGAGGACGGCGTCGGTGACTTCGGCGTTGCGGTGCGCGGGGAGGCAGTGCATAAAGACGGCGTCGGGTTGCGCGTGGGCCATCAGGGCTTCGTTAACCTGGTAGGGCTTGAAGATGGGGGCGCGTTTGGTGGCTTCGTGCTCGAAGCCCATGCTGGTGCAGACGTCGGTGTAGATCGCGTCCGCGCCAGTGACGGCTTTGACGGGGTCGTGCAGCAGGGTGATGCTGCCGCCGGTTGTTTCGGCGATCTCGATGGCCTTGTGGATGATTTCGAGCTTGGGTGCGAAGCCTTTGGGCGACGCTACGGTGCAGTGTGCGCCGAGCTGCGCAGCGGTGAGCATCAGCGAGTGGCAGACATTGTTGCCGTCGCCCACGTAGGTGAAGCGCAGACCGGCGGCGGAACCGAAGCGCTCTTCGAGGGTGAAGAAGTCGGCGATGGCCTGGCAAGGGTGCTCGAGGTTGGAGAGTGCGTTGATGACCGGGACCTTCGAGCCGGCAGCCATCTCGGTGATGGTCTCGTGCGCGTAGGTGCGGAGGACGATGACGTTCATCCAGCGTTCGAGATTGCGGGCCATGTCGGAGAGCGATTCGCGCTCGCCGAGCGGCGACTGCGTCTGGTCGACGAAGATGGCGTTGCCGCCGAGCGTGTTAATGGCGGCCTCGAAGGTGAGGCGCGTGCGCAGCGAGGCCTTCTCGAAGAACATCACCATTTGCTTCGCGTCGAGCGCGTGGCGGAAGTCTTCGGGGTGCGATTTGACGGAGTGGGCCAGATCCATGATGGCGGCCATCTCCTGCACGGTGAGGTCGGCGATGGAGCAGAGGTCGCGCCCGCAGAGGCGCTTTGCGGCTTCGGTGAAGGCGGTGTCGGACTGAATGCCGAGCGTCGCTTTGGGCTTTGGCGCGGGTGTTTCGTCGGGTGCGGTTTCTGCCGGTTTCATGATTAAGGTCTTGCTACCCATGGGACTTCTCTCCTGCCGGAGCAACACCGGCCAGTGCAGTATTTGCTTTGAGGATGGCGTCGAGCGCGCTGATTGCAGTCTCGACGTGCTCGCGCTCGAGGATGTAAGGCGGCAGGAAGCGCAGTACGGTCTCGCTGGTGCGGTTGATGATGATGCGGCGCTCCATCATTTGCTGCGCGACTTTCTTTGCGAGGTCAGCCGAGTTGAGTTCGAGGCCAAGCATCAGGCCGAGGCCGCGCACGTCGGTGATGCAGTCGTGGTGCTTCGCAAGGTCTTGAAGTTTCGACTTGAAAAATGCGCCTACCTCTTCGACATGCGCGAGGGTGTTTTCGCGCTTCATCGTGTCGATGACGGCGATGGCTACGGCGCAGGCGAGTGGGCCACCGCCGAAGGTCGTGCCGTGCATTCCGGGCGTGATGGCGAGCGCGGCTTCGTTGGTGCAAAGCATTGCTCCCATTGGGATGCCGTTGGCGATGGGCTTGGCCACGACGGTGACATCGGGCTGGATTCCATAGTGCTGGTATGCAAACCATTTGCCGGTGCGCCCGAGACCGCACTGGATCTCGTCTGCCAGCAATAGTGCGCCGGTGGAGTTGCATAGCTCTCGCGCGGCGGCGAAGAACTCGGACGAGATGAGGTGGATGCCGCCTTCGCCTTGTACGGGCTCGATGCAGATGCCGCAGACTTCGCTGGAGAACTTGGCGCGCAGATCTGCAACGTCGTTAAATTGCACGAACTCGACGTCGGGCATGACGGGGCCGAATGGTTCGCGATACTTTGCCTTGGCCGTGGTGGCGACCGAGCCCATCGTGCGGCCGTGGAAGCTGTGGTCGAGCGCGAGGAACTTTGTGCCGATCGTGCGGCCCTGGGCGCGCAGGCGGGTGGAGTTGGCGCGGGCGAGCTTCAGCGCGGCTTCCCATGCTTCGGTACCGCTGTTCGAGAAGAAGACGCGGTCGAGGCCGCTGATCTCCGTCAGACGCAATGCCAGGTCAGCGGTGTGCTCATGGTAGAAGAGGTTCGAGACGTGCAGGAGACGTTTGCTCTGGCGCGCGATGGTCTCTTCGACGGCGGGGTGCGCGTAGCCGAGTGCCGAGACGCCGATGCCGCTGAGCAGGTCGAGGTAATCGTTGCCGTTTTCGTCGCGCAGATAGACGCCTTGCCCGCTGACGAACAGGACAGGGTTGCGCTCGTAGGTTTGAACGAGCAGCTTGTTCTCTGCGGCCTGAATGGATTCGAGCTTCATGCGACCATCACCTCCGTTCCGTCGTTGACCCGCGTGGAGCAGAGGTCGGGCAAGAGCCAGGCGGCCTCCGCAGGAAGAATGCGTACACGTTTGACGCCGTGGGTCAGAGCCTCGCGGCAGGCGTTCAATTTGGGCAACATGCCGCCGGAGATGACCTGCTGCTTTTCGAGCGCGGGAATCTGCGACAGGGTGAGCCAGCGCATGACGGCGCCGTCCGCGCCTTTGACGCCGGGAACATCGGTGAGGAAGACGAGCGTGTCGGCGTGTGTGGAGACGGCGCAGGCAGCGGCCATCTCGTCGGCATTGATGTTGTAGTACTCGCCGTCGAAGCCGAGGGCGATGGAGGAGATGACCGGCACGGCATTCATGGTCCAGATGGCTTCGAGCCACCGTGGGTCGGACGCGGCGATCTCGCCGACGAAGCCGAGGTCGGGGTTGGTCTTCTTCTTGCGCGCGCGGAAGACGTGGCCGTCGCCGCCGGAGAGACCGACGGCGGCTTGTCCATGCGAGCCCACGGCTGCGACGAGCGCCTTGTTGACGCGGCCGGCTAAAACCATCAGCGCGGCATCGCGCGTCTCGGCATCGGTGATGCGCAGGCCGGAGATGAACTCGCTCTTCTTGCCCATCTGGGCCAGGGTTCGCGTGAGCTGCACGCCTCCGCCGTGGACGACGGCGACCTGATTGCCGTCGGCGACGAGGTCTGCGATGGCCTTGCCGCAGGCGTGGAGCAGGTCTTTGTTCTCAAGGGCCGCACCGCCCAGTTTGACTACGAATCTCAAAGCAAGCCCTCCTCTTCGGCCCAGCCGCACATGACGTTGAGGTTCTGCACGGCCTGGCCGGCTGCGCCCTTCAACAGGTTGTCGAGACACGACACCATGATGAGGCGCTTGCCGTCCTTCGCCAGCGCAAAGCCAACGTCACAGAAGTTTGTGCGGACGATGTGTTGAATCTGCGGCAACTGCTGCGCGGGATGAACGCGCACCATCGGGCTGCCGCTGTAGAAGTTGGTGAGTATCTGATGCACTGCTTCCGGCGTCGTTGCGGTCTTCAGGCGGAGATAGATTGTCGAAAGAATGCCGCGCGGGATTGGCAGCAGATGCGGGGTGAATTGAATCTGGTCCGGGTTGAGATGAAGCTGCTCGAAGAGCTCGCCCGTGTGGCGATGGCCGAAGACCGCGTAGGCCGAGAGGTTGTCCGCCGCGTACATGAAGTGGGTCTTGGCGGATGGGGCCTTGCCCGCGCCGCTCACACCGGACTTCGAGTCGCAGATGATCTCGTGCGAGAGATCGACGAGCCCGGCCTGCACGAGAGGCGCAAGCGCAAGGATGACGGATGTGGGATAGCAGCCGGGATTCGCCACCAGACGCGCCGTGCGAATCTCTTTGCGGTGCAGTTCGGGGCAACCGTAGACGGCTTCGTCTTGCAGCTTTGCCGCTTGCGTGGGGTCGGCATCGTGGAGATGGTAGACCTCGCGGTTCTTCGCGTCTTTGAGTCGCCACGCACCGCTCAGGTCGATGACTTTGATGCCTCGCTTCAGCGCTTCGGGCGCCCATTCGCGTGATTGCTCATGCGGCGTGGCGAGGAATAAAAATTCAATTCCGGAGTCGACGAGCCACTCCCAGCTGAAGGGATGGACGGGGTTGGACTGCGCGGTTCCGGGCACGCCGAGTTGTGGATGCAGGTCTTCGAGCCACGCCGTTGACTTTGTTTCGGATTCGGCGGCACGGCCAAGGAATGCAGGACGCACGCCAGCTAACCGGGGATGACGCAACAGGAGCCGGGCGAGTTCGCCGCCCGCATAGCCGCTGACTCCAGCTACGGCTACGCGCGGGGCCGCGTTGCTGCCTGTGGTTGCGACGGTGTCTTCTTCCTCGATGCCTGCTGCTCCTGAATTAGCCAAGATAGCCCTCGATCCGTGTCTTCAGCTGGTTCGCCTGCTCCTGATCGGGGCAGATAATCAGCACTGTGTCATCGCCCGCGAGGGTGCCAACCACCTCGGGCCAGTCTTCATAATCGATGCCGGCGGCGATGGGTTGCGCGCCGCCTGTGGTCGTCACCAGAACCAGAAGATTCTGCGCTTGATTAACTTTAAGCCCAAAGCTTCCCAATACCTCGCCGATGTCAGGAAGTGCGTCTTCGGCCTCATCAGCTTCGCTGGGAAGGGAATACCCTCCTGGGCCTTTTGATAAACGCAGTTCGTGAATATCGCGTGAGAGCGTTGCCTGGGTGACGTGAAACCCGCGGCCTGCAAGCTTGCGGCGCAGTTCGTCCTGGCTGGCCACCGTGGCTTTGACGAGCAGCTCACGGATTACGGTTTGGCGTTGTTGTTTCATGGATTCGGTTAATTTGACCTGTTTTTCTATTCTTATGTCAGCGGTTATGAGCATTGCTGAGAACGAGGTCAAATTTCAATATGTATAAATATACATTGTTCGTGTATATTTATACAAGATGGTGCTACGGCTGCACTCTCCAATCCCTGAAGGAAGGTAAATCGGTTGAGGCCCTGGCGCCTCGATTCGAGTATAGTGAAGCATGGACTGGTCTCCGGCAAATACCACGAAGTCTGAGCTTGAAGTGTCCCTGAAGCCTTCAAGACGCCCCGTTTCACTGGTGGATTCCCGCTTCGATAGCGACTCCTGCGGTGTTGGATTTGTAGCCTCGGTCAATGCAACCTCTACCCACGACATTCTGCAAAAAGCACTGACTGCGCTGAGCCGTCTGGAGCACCGCGGAGCGACTGCGGCTGACGGCAAGAGCAGCGACGGCGTTGGTGTGATGACGGCTGTTCCACGTGAGTTGCTGGTACGCGCAGCGAACGTTTCGATTGCCGACGACCAGTTGCTTGGCGTGGGCATGTTGCTGCTGCCGACGGATGAGACGCGCGCCGAGGCGCTGCTGGAGCGGTGTTTGCGCTCGCACGATCTTACTGTTCTTTGTTGGCGCGACGTGCCGGTTTGTACGGAGTATCTCGGCGAGATGGCGCTGAGCACGATGCCGAAGATTCGCCAGGTGCTGGTTGCCGATATGACGGGCAGCGAGCCGGGAACGATGGAGCGGCGGCTGTATCTTGCGCGCAAGCAGTTTGAGCGCGCACATGAGCGTGGCGATGTTACGGGCAATATTTGCTCGCTCTCGACCCAGACCATTATCTACAAGGCGATGTGCTCGGGAGGCTTTCTCGCCAGCTTCTATCCGGACCTTGCATCCGAGTTGTATGTGACTCCCTTTGCTATCTTCCATCAGCGTTATGCGACCAACACGCTGCCTACGTGGCACCGCGCGCAGCCGCTGCGCACGCTGGGGCATAACGGCGAGATCAATACGGTGTGGGGCAATCGCGCACGGATGGCCGCTCGCGGTTCAACGCTTCCTGTCGAGTGCAAGCCGGTCCTGACCGAGGATGGGACGGACTCGACCAGCCTGGATGAGGCGATTGAGCTGCTCGCGCAGAATGGGCGCACGCTGCCGGAGGCTGTCCGGATGCTGCTTCCGCCTGCGACCTCTGACAAGCACTCATCGCTCTTCCTGCAATATCACATGGACTGCTCGGAGCCGTGGGACGGCCCTGCGGCGATTGCCTTTAGTGACGGCAGATATGTCGGTGCGGCACTCGACCGCAACGGTCTGCGTCCGTGCCGGTTCGCCATCACGAAGTCCGGCCTTGTGGTGACTGGCTCTGAGGCTGGTTTGGTCGATCTGGACCCTGAAGAAGTTACGCATAGCGGACGCCTCGGGCCGGGGCAGATGTTTGTTGTCGATCTTGAGAAGCACAAGATTTACGAGGACGAGTCGCTCACGGAACTCTTCGATGCGGGCGCAACCTACGCGACGCTGGTGGAGGATTCGCCTCTGACCGCAGTTGCCGTGGAGCCTTCTGAGCCGGCGAAGCTGGCTTCGACGCAGAAGGGTTTTGGCTACACGCGTGAAGACGTGAAGATGATTTTGCAGCCGATGGCTGTGGACGGTAAGGATCCGGTGTGGTCGATGGGCGACGATACGCCGCTCGCGTTCCTTGCGCGCGCTACGCGTCCGGTCTATGGCTACTTCCGCCAGCGCTTTGCGCAGGTGACGAATCCGGCGATCGATCCGCTGCGTGAGGCGTGCGTTGTCTCGCTGCATACGCGACTGGGCCCCTGGCCGCACCTGCTCGATAAGAATGCTCCGTTGCCGGGGCTTTCGCTGAAGTCGCCGTTCTTGTCGCTGGGACAGGTGGAGGCGCTGCGCCGCGGTGATTACCCGCACAAGGCGGAGCTGAATCTTGCCGAGCTGCAATGTGTCTTCGATGCTTCGGGCACGCTGGAAGAGGCGCTAGACGAGCTGTGCATGCAGGCGATCAAGCTTGTCCGCAATGGCGCACGCATTCTTCTGCTCTCGGACCGCTCGGCGACGGCTGAGCGTCTGCCGGTGCCGATGGCGATGGCGACTGGCGCGATTCATCAGGCGCTGGTCGCAGCGGGGCTGCGCACGCTTGCTGGTATGGCTGTTGAAGCTGGAGACTGCCGTGATATTCACCATGCTGCGGTGCTGATTGGTTATGGCGCTGGCGTTGTTTGTCCGTGGCTGGCGCTGGAGACCGGCATCAGCCAGGCGCCTGCGGGCACCGACCCGCTGGTGGCCGAGTACAAGATGCTCAAGTCGCTCGATGCGGGCCTGGCGAAGGTGATGTCGAAGATGGGAATCTCTGTCGTCGACAGCTATCGCGGCGCACATCTGTTCGACATTCTTGGACTGCATTCGAGTGTTGTGGATCGCTGCTTCCCGAATACTCCTGCACCGCTGTCGGGTGTTGGGTTTGACGAGGTCGAGAGGCAGCTTCGTCAGACGTGGCAGGCGAGTGGCTCTGAGACGGATGGGCTTTCGGACTTTGGCTGGGTGCGCTTCCGCAAGAGCGATACTTCGGAGTACCACGCGTGGCAGCCACCGAACGTGAAGGCGTTGCAGTCGGTCGTTGGAACGGCACGTAATGTTCCTTTGCCCGAAGATCCGACCAGCGCGTTTCAAATCTTTACCAATGATGTGATTCGGCGCGATCCTTCGGTTTTGCGCGATCTGCTCGAGATTCGTCCTGCTGGACAGGAGTTGCAGCTGAGCGAGGTTGAAGCGCCGGAGAATATCTGGAAGCGGTTCATCTCGAGCGCGATGTCGCTCGGTTCGCTGAGCCCGGAGGCCCATCACACGATTACGGCGGCCATGAACATGCTCGGCGCGCGATCGAACACGGGTGAGGGCGGCGAGGATGCGGCCGTCTATCGGCTGGATGCCGAGGGCGTGGCCAAGGCTGAAGCAGCCGAAGAGGCTGCTCTGGCGGCTCGCGCTGGCGGAAGCGCGGCAGCAGTTGCGGAGCCTGTTGTTGAGGCACCTGCGATTCACGTTTCGCTGAATAACAAGATTAAGCAGATTGCCTCCGGGCGCTTTGGCGTTACGGCGGAGTATCTGGCGCATGCTGAGGAGATCGAGATCAAGGTCGCGCAGGGTGCGAAGCCTGGCGAGGGTGGACAGCTTCCGGCCCACAAGGTGAGCGGGTTGATTGCGAGACTGCGTCACGCGCAACCCGGCGTGCAGTTGATCTCGCCTCCACCGCACCACGATATTTACTCGATTGAGGACCTCGCGCAGCTTATCTACGACCTGAAGCGCGTCAACAACAAGGCCACGATTGGCGTGAAGCTGGTCTCCGGCTGCGGTGTTGGTACGGTGGCTGCTGGTGTTGCGAAGGCGTATGCGGACTTCATTGTTATAGCTGGCAATGTAGGCGGAACGGGTGCTGCGGCGCTGTCGAGCATCAAGTACGCGGGTAATCCGTGGGAGCTTGGTCTTGCCGAGGCGCAACAGGTGCTGATGCAGAACGGTATGCGAAGCCGTGTGCGTCTGCGGACTGACGGCGGTCTCGCCACGGCTCGCGACATTTTGATTGCGGCTATGCTCGGCGCGGATGAGTACGCCTTCGGCACGGCTGTGCTTGTTGTACTCGGTTGCGATATGGCGCGGCAGTGCCACCTGAACACCTGTCCCACTGGCATCGCTACACAGAAGCCAGAGTTGCGGGCAAAGTTCCGCGGCAAGCCTGAGCACGTCGTCCGCTTCTTCCAGGAGTTGGCTGCCGATGTTCAGAAGCTGCTTGCGCGCTATGGCCTGCCTTCGCTTGAAGCGGCGATTGGCCGCACCGATCTGCTGGAGCAGGTACGCTTCGACGGCAATCTCGACTTGCAGCCGATGCTTGCGCAGGTCGCCGACGGTCCAAGCCGCTGGATGGGCATCCGGAATGATCAGCCGGTCGCGCGTCCTCCGCTGGACGAGGCGTGGGTTGAGCCCGCGCTGCGAGCGGTGGAAGCTGGCGAGCCGTACGTCGTCAACTCGAAGATCACGAACGCGGACCGTTCGGTCGGCGCACGGTTGGCAGGTGAATTGGCTGTGTTGCGTGCACAGAACGAGACGCCTTCTGACATCACGTTCAACCTCGAAGGAACGGCTGGGCAGTCGTTCGGCGCGTTTGCTGCCGATGGAATGAAACTTGTGCTCTCGGGCCAGGCGAACGACTTCGTCGGCAAGGGGCTCTCGGGCGGCGAACTGGTCGTCAAGGCACGCGGTCTGGCGGCGAAGGACAGTGGTCAGCACGTAATTCTGGGCAACGTTGCGCTCTACGGCGCGACTTCAGGCAAGCTGTTTGCCGCGGGTCGTGCGGGTGAGCGGTTTGCGGTTCGCAACTCGGGCGCGGTGGCCGTCGTGGAAGGTGTCGGCGACCATGGCTGCGAGTACATGACTGGTGGCACGGTGGTGATTCTCGGTAAGACGGGCATCAACTTCGGCGCCGGCATGACGGGCGGTCTGGCCTGGGTCAACGACGCCGACGGCACGTTGATCGCAGAGGGCAGATATCACCCTGAGTTCCTCACGGCTGAGCCGTTTAGCGCACTCGATGCGGAGTCGCAGGCAAGTCTGAAGGCACTCATCGAGATGCACGTTGCGGCTTCGGACAGCGGTCTGGCCAAGGCTATGCTGGCGAACTGGCCGGCGAGCGCCCAGGGCTTCGTCCGGATGACCCCGGTTCCGCAGGTCTAGTAACAGTCCGTCCCTTGGCTGCTTCTGGTTATGGGACGGACGCTTCTCCCCATATTTTCTGCAATATTCTGCCCGAATGAACGATAATTCATTTCTGGCAGATAACTATGCTTCATTTGAGTGGTGAAAGTGGAAACTCCAATGGCAAGGCCTGAATCGAAACGCAGAGTAGAAGACGGAAAGCAGGAGAACGGAACCGCCACACCGGCGACCGGGCAGGGAAGCGAGAAATACCAGCGCATTCTGGACGCGGCTGTTGAAGTGATTGCCGAGCACGGCTACTTCAACTCTCCGGTCAGCGCAATTGCCAAGCGAGCAGGCGTCGCGGACGGCACGATCTACCTGTACTTCAAAAGCAAGGACGATGTGCTGCGCACGGCCATCGACTCGACCTTCCAGCGCTTCTATTCCATCGTGGAAGAGCGATTCAAGACGCTCACGAGCCCGCGCGAGCAGTTAGAGTTTATTGCTGAAGTTCACCTTTCAAGCCACTCGGCCAACCGCAGTATGGCTGTGCTGATGCAGACGGAGATGCGGCAGAGCGCGAAGTTTATCGCGGAGTTCTCGCACCATCATCTGGTGAAGTACATTCAGGTTGTGCGCGAGGTTATCCGGCGTGGGCAGCAGGAGGGCATCTTCAGGCAGGATGTCTCCGACGGAGTTGTTGCGCACTGCATGTTCGGCGCGATTGATGAGTTGCTCAGCTCCGCTGTCTTTACTGGCCGCGTCTACGACCCCAAGGCGACGGCGGCGCAGGTGATGGACATCCTGATGCATGGGATTCAGAGCAGAGGATAGACGCAGAAAATTAGAAGATCGATTGCCTTTACGCTGGAGCGATCTTCACGCTCCCCATGCGACCTTCTTCAACATGTCGTCTGCTGGTGCGTAGCCTGGGAAGTTGGGAGAAAGCAGCATTCCCTTCGGCCTCGGGACGAGTTTGCCATCTTTGACCCAATCCTCGCCGCGCTCTTCCAGGTGCGCGACAAGTCGTTGCCGCCAGAGCTGCAACTGGGGCGCGAATTCGACGTTGCCTGACAGATCCTTCAATTCGTGCGGGTCGTTCTCAAGATGGAAGAGCTGCTCTTCGCCGTGCATGGCGTGGTAGAGATATTTCCATCGCCCATCGGTCAGGCCGTTCCAATGAATCTCCGGGCTGTAGCAGATGTTGTGTTCGAGGTCGATATATTCGCGCCAGCCCTCGCCCTTCGTTCGCACCAGCTGCAGCAGGCTCTTGCCTTCGATGCTCTCGGGGATGCTTGCTCCGGCGGCATCGAGACAAGTGGGAAGAATGTCTCGCAGCTCGACGGGATTTGTGATGACCTGTCCCGCAGGCCCGAGACCCATGCCTGCGGCTGGACGCATCAGCATGGGAACGTGTGCGGACTGCTCGTAACCGTAGCCCTTGCGCCAGAGGTTCTGGTCGCCGAGCATGTCGCCGTGGTCGGAGATGAAGAGGACCAGCGTCTCGTCGAGCAGTTTGCGCTTGTCGAGGACTTCGAGGATGCGACCAATCTGCTCGTCCACAAAGCTGATGGAGCCATAGTAGCCCTGGCGCGAACGGCGCATCTCATCGGCAGAGAGTTTGCCGTGCCAGAGGTCGTCGCGGTCGCTGCTGCGCGGCTCGTACTTCTTTGCCCAATCGCCAGCCTCCGGCGCGGGCAGTTCGCGGTCTTCGTACATTTTGAAGAAGCGCTCCGGCGCATCGTAAGGGCTGTGCGGACGGATGAAGGAGACCTTCAGGAAGAATGGCTCGGGGCGCTCGTAGCCGGAGAGAAACCGCACCGCGGTCTCGCCGGTCCAGTGCGTTGCGTGTAATTCTTCTGGATAGACAAATGGGATGCCGCGATGGTCGTTCCATCCGAGCCCGGTAGCGTGCGGGTCTTTGTCCGGCACCTGCGACCAGAACCATGCTTCGTAGTCGCAGCGCTCTTCCCATGATCCCTCTGCTTGTGACTGCTCGGTGTGGAACCAGTAGCTGCAATGTTCATCGCAGACCAGATGGTGGTATCCGTGCGCGTTGCGGATGGGGTAGTAGTGGTTCTTGCCGATGGACGTTGTGTAGTAGCCTGCCGCGGACATCGCCCTGGCTTTCTCGACTGGATACAGATTGCTGGCCATGTGGCCGTACCCGAGCAATCCATTGCGCCACGGGCCCATGCCTGTTAGCAGCGCGCTGCGGGCTGGAGTGCAGGTTGGCGTACAGGAGTAGGCCGAGGTGAAGCGGATGCCTTCTTTCGCCAGGTGGTCGAGGTTTGGCGTGCTGATGGCCTTGTTGCCATACGCTCCCATGCAGTCGCCGCGCCACTGGTCGGCCATGAGGAGGAGAATGTTGGGGCGGTCGCGCTTGACGGTGCTGGGCGTGTATCGGGGAGTGGCCTGAGGTTGGCTGACTGCGTCAAGACCAGTGCCGAACAATGCTGCGCCGCTCAATCCAACGAAGTGTCTTCGGTTCATCTGGCGGTATCCTGTCGGTATGATGTCCAAAAGAATACAACATAAATCGCAAGAAATCGAAATATTGGCGCCATTGTGATTTCTGTGTGGAGACGCAGTGATTTATGGTGTGGTGAGACGTGAGCATCTGAGGTGACAAAGCATGGTTGATCTGGCGACAGTGAATGATGTTCTGGCTGAGGTGACTGGACGCGGGGACCGCACTGCGATGCTCTATCAGGACGCTGCGGCCCAGTGGAAGCCGATTAGTTCGGCGGAGCTATACGGACGCATCCGCGCGTTGGCGGACATGCTGCAGTCGTGGGGCGTCAAGAAAGGCGATCGCGTGGCGCTCATCGCTGAGAACCGCTGGGAGTGGCCAGTGGTTGATTTCGCCGTATTGGCGATTGGCGGCGTGGATGTCCCGCTTTATCCGACGATGACGCCGGAGCAGATTGGTTACATGCTGCGCGATTCGGGCGCGAAGGTCGTGGTGGTCTCGTCGAAGGAGCTTTACGAGAAGATCACAGCCGCTGGCGAACTGCCTGAGCTCGAGCATGTTGTCGTGATGGACGAGGGTGAGTTTCCTGGAACGGAGAGCTTTGCCTCTCTGATGACAATGGCCAAAGATAAGCAGCAGCGGAGCGAGGAGTTCGATGTGATGGTGCGGATGGCGCGGCCAGACGACCTGGCGACGATCATCTACACCTCGGGCACGACGGGCGAGCCGAAGGGCGTGATGCTGACGCATGGCAACCTGGCCAGTAACCTGAACGTGACGACGTGTCCGCTGGGTTTTGATGGGACCGACAGTTGCATCTCGTTTCTGCCGCTCTCGCATGTCACGGCGAGGCATCTGGATTATGCGCTGATGCACTATGGCGCGAAGCTCGCGTACTGCTCAAAGTTTGACCTGCTACCTGCTGCGATGAAAGAGGTTCGACCGACGATTTTTGTTGCCGTGCCGCGGGTGTATGAGAAGATTCGCCAGGCGGTGGAGGGGAAGTCGGCGGCTTCGCCGGTGAAGTCGCGGATCCTGGCCTGGGCGATCCGGACTGGGCATGCGCACCGAGCGGAGACGCTGGTGGGGAAGACTCCCTCGGGGTTGGGGTCGAAGCTGGCGGACAAGCTGGTTTACTCGAAGATTCGGGAGGCGTTCGGCGGACGGGTGAAGGTCTTCATCTCGGGCGGCGCGCCGCTGGGGATGGATACGGCGGGGTGGTTTGCGGATGCGGGGATTCGGATCTTCGAGGGGTACGGATTGACGGAGACCTCGCCGGTGATCGCGCTGAATTACCCGGAGGCTCACCGGATCGGGACGGTTGGGCGGGCGATGCCGAATGTGGAGTGCCGGTTCGCGGCGGATGGTGAGCTGGAGGTGCGGGGGCCGTCGGTCTTCTCGGGATACTGGAAGAAGCCGGAGGCGACGGCGGAGGTCTTCACGGCGGATGGGTGGTTCAGGACCGGGGACATCGGGCACGTGGATGCGGATGGGTTCATCTCGATCACGGACCGGAAGAAGGAGTTGCTGAAGACGAGTGGGGGGAAGATGATCGCGCCGCAGCCGATCGAGAACCGACTGAAGGCGAATGTGCTGGTGGGGCAGGCGGCGCTGGTAGGGGACAAGCACAAGTTCCTGTGCGTGCTGATCTCACCGAACTTCGCGGCGCTGGAGGGGTGGGCGAAGGGGCATGGGGTGGTGGATGGGGACCGGGCGGCGCTGGTGCAGGATGCGCGGGTGGTGAAGGCTTACCAGGAGATCGTGGATGGGGTGAATGCGGGGTTGGCACACTTCGAGACGATCAAGCGGCTGCGGGTGGTTCCGGAGGAGTGGTCGGTTGAGGATGGGGCGCTGACGCCGAGCATGAAGCTGAAGCGGCGGGTGGTGGAGCAGCGGTATGCGAAGGAGATCGGGGAGTTCTACGCCGATGAGGCGACGGCTGCGCGGGAGTGACCCCCCTCCCCCTACTTTTGTTGTCAAAGTCTTCAAAACAGGTCGCATAGGTCTGGACTTCCTTTGGAGCCGAAATGGAAAAAGCCCGGAGGGGGTCCGGGCTTTTCTTTATGCTTTCTCTAGTTTAACGGGTGGAGTGAAACTAAACCGCCAACTTTCGTGGAGAAATATCTGGTTTCGCATGTGTTGGTTGCGGGGTTTTGCACAGGTTGGAGGGGTTGACAGCATGACGTTGGCGTTACGGATATCCTTGCCCGGAAATTTATGAATTTGTTTACGTATTGGACAGGAACCCTTCCGGCAGGGGATGATCAGAAGCGGAACCTGAGATCAACTGGTTCCTGACTCTCTGTACTGAGGAATCCTGCTGATGTCTATCGAGCCTATCGAGCGCTACTCCCGCCGCCGCTTCAACGCACTCATCGCCTCGGCTCCGCTCTGGCCGCTTGCTGCGAAGGCTTTCGCCGCGTCCACACGCGAGCTGCTGATTACGAAGTCCGGCGCGGTTGCCGACGATTCGACCGTCAACACCAAGGCCATCCAGAATGCGATCGATGAACTTGCCGCGAAGGGCGGAGGTACGGTTGTTGTGCCTAAGGGCGTCTTCGTCTCTGGTGCTCTCTTCTTCAAGCCGAAGGTCAATCTTCGCCTGACGGAGGGCGCTGTTCTCAAATGCTCGACCGACATGTCGAACTTCCCGGCGCAACGCACGCGCATCGAAGGCCACTTCCTGGAACACTTCACGCCGGCGTTCATCAATGCGACGAACTGCGACGGATTCGAGCTGACCGGCGAGGGCACTCTGGACGGCGCGGGCATGCCTATCTGGGAGGCGTTCTGGAAGGGAAGAGCGGAGAACAAAAACTTTGCGAACACCGCCCTGCCGCGCGCGCGGCTGGCGCTGATCGAAGGCTCGAAGAACGTGCGGGTCGAAGGGATTACGTTTAAGGATTCGCAGTTCTGGAACTGCCACCTCTACAACAACGACGGCGTGCTCGTGCGCAATGTCCACTTCCATGTGCCCGATGATTACAGACAGGCCCCGAGCACGGACGGCATCGATATCGACAGCTCACGCAATGTTACTGTCGATGGTTGCGTGTTCTCGGTCACGGACGACTGCATTGCGTGCAAGGGTTCGAAGGGGCCGCGCGCGATGGAGGACAAGGACAGCCCGGCGGTCGAGCATATCCGCGTGCGCAACTGCACCTTCAAGCGCGGCGGCGGCGTTCTGACCTGCGGGAGCGAGGCCACGATTGTTCGAGACGTGATTGCCGAGGACTGCACGATCACGGGCCGCGTCCGCATCGCAACCCTGAAGCTGCGTCCCGACACTCCGCAGCACTACGAGGACATTACCTTCCGCAACATCACCTCGGAAGGTCAATCGAGCGGCATCATTAACATGGCGCCGTGGTCGCAGTATTTTGATCTACAGGGTATGGCGCCGCCCAAATCAGTCGTGAAGAACCTGAAGATCGTCGGCATCAAGGGCACGTTCACCTCGTTCGGAATCATCAAGCCGAATCCTGGCCAGACCGAGATCAGCGATGTCCTGTTGAAGGATTTTGACGTCACCATCACGAAGAACGACACGCTGAATACCTCCGGTGTCACCGATCTCAAGCTGGAAGATGTCATCGTCAACGGAAAGCCCTACACCGTTTAGGTTTATCCAGACACATAAAAGTAGAGATGAGCGGAGCCGGGCTGCGTTGTGCGGTCCGGCTTTCATTTGGCGCCAGAGGCTTGCCGGCAGGGAATCCGCTGGCGGAAATAATTATTTTGATTGACATACTATACATCGGGACTGCATTATTGCTGCCCAGATGGTTACCTGCATTCTTGAGCCTTTCTATCTCGGGATTCCATCTGATTGTGCTGTTTTGACAGCAATCGGCAGAAATCGCTTGCATGGTTACGCAGCATGCCAGACCTGTTTATTGCAAAGAGCGCACTTCGTGCGCTGATTCACTTTTGCCCTTGCAGCTTATTTAGGAGGTTTTTCAGTGAAAAGGTTCCGACTATTTACTTCTCTACGCAAACTATATGCATTGCCGCTCATCGTGTTGATCTCTCTGTCGTCGATGAGCGGGCATGCTCAGGTGCTTTATGGCACGCTGGTTGGCAATGTGACCGACTCTGCCGGTTTGCCTGTTCCGTCGGCAACGGTTGTGGCTACAAATATGGCGACCGGCATCTCAAAGACGACGGTGACGGACAGCTCTGGCGCTTATCGGCTGACGAATGTGGACGCGGGCACCTACAAGATCTCCATTGCGGCGAAGTCGTTTGCCAGCACCGTTGGAACATCGATCCTGGTTCAGACCAATACGGAGAAGCGATTTGATGCGAAGCTGCTGCCGGCATCGGTAGGGCAAACGGTGACTGTTACCGGCGCTCCGCCTGAACTGCAGACCGATACCGCGACGGTGGGATTCGCATTGGAGACCACACAGGTGCAGACGCTGGTGGCGACTCCGGGAGCAAATATGAGGAACTTTCAAAGCCTCTATATGCTGATTCCCGGATTCACTCCCCCGACTGCGGATCACTCTGAGGCAGGGAATCCGGGCGACACGTTGTTTGCCAGCGTGAATGGAGTTTCGGGAAGCAATAACAACACACGCATCGACGGCGTGAGTGATATCTATGCGTGGCTGCCGGAGATTGCAGCGTATTCGCCCTCGACGGAGGCGATTGCCTCGGTCAACGTGGTGACGAACAGCCCCAATGCCGAGCAGGGATTTGCATCGGGCGCAGTGATTAACGTCGCGACGAAGTCTGGCACCAACGACTTTCATGGCACTGCGTGGGAATACAACATGATCAGCGCTCTGGAGGCGAAAGGGTATTACGTTCCGGCCAACAAGCCGATTCCGAAGTACATCATGAACCAGTTCGGTGCGAACTATGGTGGCCCCATTCGAAAGAACAAGGCGTTCTTCTTTGCCAACTGGGAGCGCACGCGGCGCTCGCAGGCTGTGAGCGGCTTTCAAACGGTTCCGACGACAGCCATGATCAATGGCGACTTCTCGGGGGTATCTACTGCGATCTACGATCCATCCACGGGCAACCAGACGACCGGCGCTGGACGCACACAGTTCTCCAATAACATGATTCCGTCCGGAGAGATTTCCTATGCCGCGCAGCAGATGGCGAAGCTGATGACTGCGGATGCACCGAACGTTGCAGGGGCTGGGCTGAGCAACAACTTCTTTGCTGCCGCCGATGCGGAGTATACGAGGGACAATATCGACTCGCGCGTCGACTACACGCCGAACAGCTCCAGCACGATCTTCGGGCGCTATGGGATTCAGAAGACGAGCCTGTTTGATCCGCAGGCGCTCGGCAAAGCCGGTGGCGCGACGCTCGATGGCGGACAGCCGGGAAATGCGCCGAGCATCATTCAGTCGGTGGGTATGGGTGGGACTTATACTTTCCGGCCCAACCTTGTTGCTGATGCCAACTTCGGATATCTGAGGCAGGGACTGGCTGCGAAGAACACCGACATCGGCACCAATTGGGGGCTGACGTACTTCAATATTCCGGGTACCAATGGGCCCAGTCCGCTCGATGGAGGCATTCCTCGTTTTTCTTTTACGGACATTTCGGCGCTCGGCAATTCAAATAACTCGAACCCGTTTCAGTTTCGAGACAACACTTACGTCTCTGCGGCAAACCTGAGCTGGACGCGAGGCAAGCACTCCACGCGCTACGGTATGGAATTTCAGCACTACGCGATCAACCACTTCCAACCGCAAAACACCTACGGCCCACGCGGAGGATTTAACTTTTCCGGCGGCCTGACTTCGCTTCCGGGTGGTGCAGCAGCGAATGGCTACAACGCCTGGGCGGATTTCCTGCTCGGACTTCCGAACCTTGTTCAGAAAGACACGCAATACCTGAATCCAGCGACTATTCGCGAGAGTGTCTGGGCGTTTTATGCGCAGGACCAGTGGCAGATTACCGACAAGTTGACCTTCACCTATGGGGTCCGCTACGAGTACTATCCGATTGCTACGCGCGATCATTCGGGACTCGACATCTTCAATCCAAACGATGGCAAAATCTACATCCTGGGAGCAGAGGGTGTTCCTTCAAGCGCTGAGGTGCATGTAGGGAAGGGCATGATTGTGCCGCGCATCGGTCTGGCATATCGGCTTGACCAGAAGACCGTTGTCCGCGCGGGATTTGGAATATCGACCAACCCCGACAGCTATCGCAATGTGCTCACATCGTATCCGTCGGTGGTGTCGCAGACGATTCAAGGGGCAAGCTCGTACGTGTCGCCGATCGTCAATGGCGCGGCTGCAACTCTTGTGACCGGGATACCTGCGATTACTCCGCCTACGCTTGGCTCGACGACGAACTCTGTTGCGCTGGGCACGCTCGGCACACCTGCAGGAACGCTGGGGGCGACGACGCTGCCGCTGAACTATCGCCGCGGATACTACGAGTCCTACAATGCGGCCATCGAGCGGGAGCTTCCGGGCTCGGTAGCGGTGCAGGCTACCTATGTTGGTGATCTGATCATCCGCGAAGTCCCGGGAATCAATATCAATGCGTCTGCTCCAGGTACCAATGTGGCTGGAGAGCCGCTCAATCAAGCGTTTGGTATTTCGGCAGGCGTGACCTCGGAGATTCCGATGGGGACTGGGCACTACAACGGTCTCCAGATGCAGGCGAAGCGGAGGTTCTCTGCCGATAGCACGGTGGGAGTGAACTATACCTACTCACGTTCGATCAATGACTATGGGGACGCGTCGGATGGTTCGTCGTCGCTGCTGGTCGCGTATCTGCCCGACTGGCGGTTGAACCGTGCGGTTGCGGGTTTTGACCGGACACATAACCTTCAGATATTTGGCAATTACATGCTGCCCTTCGGTCGGGGCAAAAGCTTATTGCAAAATGGCGCGGCTGGATTTCTTCTCGGAGGGTGGGGAATCAGTGGCGTGCTGAGCCGTGAGAGCGGAACGCCCTTCACGGTGACGGGCAGCGCAGGCTCTCTGAGTGCGCAGGGCAGCACGCAGTTCGCCGACCAGATTGTTCCCAAGGTGCAAATACTGGGCGGGCACGACAGCACGCATCCCTACTTCAATACGGCTGACTTCGCCGATCCGTCTGTGGCTGAACTGGCGGCGGCAGGTGGCGTCAAATCGAACATCGTGTACCGCTTCGGAACTGCGGGAAGGAACTCCGTTCGCGGGCCCGGGTTCTTCAACCTGAGCACGAGCCTGGCGCGGACGTTCAGGCTGACGGAGAGATTCGGTCTTGTCTTCCGTGCGGAGGCGTTCAACCTGACCAACACTCCGTCGTTTGCTAATCCGGCGTCGAATGTATCGTCGGCTAGCGGCTTTGGCATCATATCGAGCACGCAGAATAACAACCGCGAATTGCGCCTCTCGGGACGGCTCAACTTCTGATCTGCCCGATGGAAAAAGCCCGGACAGTGTCCGGGCTTTCTTATGCTTTCTATATCACTGACGGTGCTACTTGCACGCTGCGCGAGCTTTATCGAGAAGGTAGGGTGAGCGTGCTTCTCATCAGCAATTGATCACGGACGAAAAGCTGACGCTTCATTACCACTTCGATAAAGTAGATATTAAAATGCCGGAGTCTTCTGCGTGCCTCCACAACCCTCTGCACGTTTGACATTTCGAAGTTGGACTGACCAGGACACCGCGCTTGCCGAGGCCTTATGGTGCGATCCGGAAGTGACTTACTACTTCGGCGGCGCGATGACCCGTGAACAGACGCATGATCGGCTGCATATCGAATGTGATCGCGAGACCCGTCTCGGCATCCAGTACTGGCCAATTTTCGTACGCGAGACTGGCGAATTTGCAGGGTGCGCGGGTCTAAGGCCGTGGTCGATGGATTCCAACACAGTTGAGGTAGGCGTCAATCTTATGCGATCTGTATGGGGACTGCGGCTAGGCGAAGAGGCTTTGCGTGCAGTGCTCGCGTATGGGTTCGATACGCTGAATCTCCCAAGGATTGTCGCGGGGCACGGGAGGGAACATGAAAACTCTCGGAAGCTGCTTGAGCGAGTGGGATTCAAGTACACACACGATATTCTCTGGGGGCCCAAGGAGATAGAGGTATGCATGTGGGCCATCCATGCGGGAGAATGGCGCGTGGAAAATCGGCCGCGATAAACGCCCTTCTCGTCAGCAATCGATCACGGACGAGAAGTTGACGTCGCAGTCCTGATCTATATCGAGGGAGCGCATAGGCGATTGTTTACTGGTTGCCTCGCTGTTCGCTCGCGTGCGCAAGGCTTCCTTCATCTCTCCCCATTCAGGAAATTTTGTAACCAGCTATTGACGAGGCGTTAACTTAGCTGCCTTACGATACCGCTCAGTTGATCTCCCAATCGTATCGCGCGCAGTGCGCGATTTTATAAGTCGAAACACATGCACTTGATGAGTGCAAGGGGAAAACATTGTCATCTCAAGCCTTCCGTTCCTTTCGCCGAGCGTCGCTTCTTGTATTCACGTTGTTGTTCTGCGGTCTTGTTGCGAGCGCAGGCGCACAGACACGCGGGGCCATCGGTGGGACCGTCACCGATCAGACTGGAGCGGCCCTGAAAGGTGCGCAGGTCTCTGTGCAGTCGCCGGCGCTTATGGTTTCGACGAATGAGCAGGGGCGGTTCTACATTAATAACCTCGCGCCTGGAACGTACAACCTTACGGTTTCCTACGTTGGTCTGGCCTCGTTCACCACTTCAGTGACGGTTAACGCGGGGCAGACCGCAAGCGTTGCTGCTCAGTTGCAGATCGCTGGCCGCGAAGAGACGGTTGTCGTATCGGCTCGCCGCGCTTCGGCTGAAGCTGAGGCGATCAACGAAGAGCGTGCTGCCGACAATCTGCTGCAGGTGATGCCACACGAAGTCATCACGAGTCTGCCGAATGCAAATCTGGCGGATGCGTTGGGGCGCCTGCCCAGCGTCACGCTGGAGCGCGACGAGGGTGAGGGCAAGTATGTGCAGGTCCGCAGCACGGAGCCGCGCCTGACGAATACAACGGTGGACGGTGTTAATCTGCCCTCCGAAGAGCCCGGTGTGCGTCAGATCAAGTTCGACGCTATTCCGTCCGGCCTTGTTGATTCGGTACAGATCAGCAAGACATTGCAGGCCAATATGGATGGTGACGGCATCGGCGGCTCGGTCAATCTGGTGACCAGAACTGCTTCCGATACGCCGACCTTCGAGGTCACGGGCCTTGGCGGTTATACGCCCATCATCAATGGCCGCGGCAACACGACTGAGACTGCCACATACGGCCGCCGGTTCGGCGCAAGCAAGAAGTTCGGCTTCATCGCCGGTGGTTCTTTTGACTGGGAGGGCCGCGGCATCGACGACATTGAGCCGGTGCCCGACCAGAATAGTGGCGAGACTTGGTTCGATGGCATGAGCCTTCGTGAGTATCAGTACTTCCGCTCGCGGTATGGCTTTGCCGGAAGCACTGACTACCGCATTCGCGATGGCTCGAACGTCTACGCGCGCTTTCTCTATAGCGATTTCAAGAACTATGGCGACCGCTGGGCCTATCAGTTGCAGGACAACACGCCGAATGTTTCGTTGCTTGCTCCAGGGAACCAGGGCGGCGTTCCTTCGTTTGATGGCGAGCTGCGGAACCCGGATATTCAGGTGGGCAGCCTGATTCTTGGCGGCACTCACGTCCTCAACTCCAGCTGGTTTACGTGGGAAGCCAATGTCGGACGTTCTTCTTATGGCAAGTCGCCGTATTCGGACGCGTACTTCAGCTCGACGCTTCCAGCGAGTAATTGCGAATTCAATTCGTCGGGAACCACGAACAAATACCTTCCGCAGTGGAACCAGGCCTGTTTCTCGGAGATTCAGAATCCCTCGAACTACACGCTTTCGAACATTACTCGCGATCTCGGAACGGCGGCTCAGTTGAACCTGGGGCTCGGTGGATCGGGAGCCAAGCAGTATCACATCGGCGGGCACTCGGCGGTCCTCGAAGTAGGCGGCAAGTTCCGCAACGAGCACAAATATGCCAACACCTACGTGCTGACGCTGACGCCGAACGGAACGGTGGGGATGTCGCAGTTTCCCAACAGCATGATCAACCACAACTATTACAACGGCGGCGCCTATCCGCTGGGCTACAACGTCTCTTTGGAAGATGTGCTCTCTTACGCCAACTCCAATGCGGGCGCGTTTAGCCAGAGCAGTACGCAGGGACAGGACGCGTCTGACTTCTCGATCGTGGAGAAGGTCGGCGCAGGGTACCTGATGAACACGATCGACTTCGCGCACGGCATCCGATTCATCGCCGGGCTGCGTGCGGAGAACACCAGCGACAATGTTCACAACCTCTCGTTCGGTGACACGGGCGTCACGCCAAACTCGTATTCGGGTTCTTACTACACGTTGTTGCCGAGCGCTTCACTCCGTTTCAATGCCGGGCCGGACAGCTACGTGCGCCTTATCTACGCGCGCGGGCTGTCGCGTCCTGACCCGCAAGACATTGCCCAGCCGCTTAGCTGGACGGTTTCGGGAAACGGCGCGAATCGTTACTCGGTCAACTTCGGCAATGCCAATCTGAAGGCTGAGACGGGCGACGATGTAGACGTCCTGTACGAGCATTACCTGAAGCCGTTCGGGATTATTTCGGCGGGCTACTTCTACAAGTCGCTCAAGAACCCGATTGTGTCGGAGACTTATCAGCTGACGGACTATCTGCCACCGGGCGCGCCGGAGGTGGACCGCGGAAACTATCTTGCGACGCAGCCGGTCAATGGCGGCAGCGCGTGGTTGAGTGGCTTTGAGGCCTCGTACCTGCAGCATTACAGTGCGCTGCCTGGCCTCTTCGGCGGGCTCGGGCTCTCGGCGAACTACAGCTACATCGGCTCACGTACGGATGGCATTCCGGGGCGCTCCGATCATCCGCGTCTGCTTCGCAATTCACCCAACATGTTCAATATCAGCCCTACTTATGATCGCGGGCGCTACTCGATTCGTATGGGCATTTCCTACAATCAGGCGAGCATCTACGGATACCAGTACCAGAACGGCACGCCGGGTGGTGTGAACGGACCGCTGAGCGATATTTACTTTTACTCGCATATCCAGGTGGATGCGCAGGGTTTTGTGAGATTGAAACGCGACCTGAGCCTGGTGGTCTCCGGCCTGAACCTGAACAATGAGGTGTTCGGGTTCTATCAGGGCAGCTCGCAGTACATGATTCAGCGGGAGTACTACCGTCCGACGTTTTCGGCGGGCTTTCGATGGACACCGAGGCGCGGCGAGAAGTAGAAGGCTCCCGCGCCGGATCAGGTTTTTATCAGGCTAGCCAGATGAGTGGGAGTAGTCCGGCGAGGGCGAGGGCGGCTAGGAAGATGAGGGCGCGGCGACCGGTGGGGCGGTCGGCGAGGCTGTAGGCGTAGATGCCTTTGATGATGTTGTTGCTGGAGGCGGCTATGAGGATGGCCCCGGCGGCGACCTTGACGGCGGTGATGGTGCCTGCGGCCTGGGTGAGGCCCATGATGAAGGGGTCCACGTCGGAGACGCCCATGACGGCGGCGAGCACATCGACGCCTGCTTTGCCGAGATAGCGGACGGCGAGCTGGGTGATGATGAGCATCGCGAGAAAGAGCAGCGCGAAGAGGAAGGCGGTGGTCAGCTCAAGCGGGTTTTTGGGCTCCTGATTTTGCTGGACTGTGACGCTTTTGGTGCGGCGCGTCCAGAGCCAGCCGAAGATGCAGGCGACTACGGCGAGTGTGATGAGAGGCATCCATAGCGCGTCGCGTAGCTGGCGATTGAAGAGCGCGAGCAGGGCGGTGAGGCGAAGATACATGACGCCGGAGGCCATGAGGATGCCTCCGGCGAAGAGGTTGGGCTGGTTTTCTTTCTTGCTCTGTTTGGCCAGAACGACGGTAGTGACGGTGGAGGAGTATGCGCCGCCTAGCAGAGAGGCGAGCACGATGCCTCCCTGGCCTTTTGCGATTTTTTGCAGGACGTAGCTGCCGTAGGAGATGGCGCTGATGGCGACGACGACCATCCAGGTCTTGAAGGGATTGATGTGGAATGGGCCGTACTCGTGGTTGGGAAGGATGGGCAGGATGACGGCGGAGAGCAGGAGGAACTTGGCGAAGGTGAGGATCTCGGCGGGCGGGGTGCGGGCTGCGAGCTTTTCAAGCGCGGACTTGAGGTCGAGCAGGAGCAGGCTGGCTACGGCAAGTGTGGTGGCGATCCAGAGGTGGTTGTAGCTGACGAGCGCGCCGACGAGGAAGGTGGTGAGGCCGGAGATCTCGGTGGTGGCTCCGGCCAGCTCGGACTGGGCGAGCTTGTGCCAGTAGGAGAGGAGCAGGAACGCAGCGACGACGAGGAAGCCTACGGTGAGTGGAAGGAGTTGCGTGCCGGAGAGCAGGGCGAGCGAGTAGCCGATGAGGCCGATGAGGGGAAAGGTGCGGATTCCGCCGAAGGTGTAGCCGCCGCCGGCTTTGTGCTCCTCGCGCTCGAGGCCGATGAGGAACGAGAGAAAGAGTACAAGGACGACTTTGATGGCTTCTGGGGGAAGCTCCTTCAAAAGCTGCATGGCGCCTCAAGGGTGATGCGTGATGTGCCATGACAGCATACACGGTGGGGCTTTCGGTTCATAAACAAAGAACCCCGCGTTGGCTGACGTGGGGTTCTCTGCTGGATCGTGTTGCTTCGCTGCACACGGAGATGCGCCTGGTGGCGAACGAAAGTGTTGGTGCTGGTTTAGCCCTGGTTCTGGTCGGAGCCGTCGTCTTCCTTCTTCTCTTCAAAATGCTCGGCGATGGCTTTGAGGCCCTCGGCTCCGCCTACGGCGGCGACGGCTTCGGTGAGCATGCCTGCGTTGGGGTCGAGCTTCTTGGTGGCTTCAACGGCGGCGAATGCGCCTGCTGCTTCTTCGAGAATTCCCATGATGTCCCTCCGTGTGGAACGGGTGTGCTTGCGCTCTGTTTGAGCTTGGACATCATACATCTTGCGTGTGAATTGGGGTAGCCGGGGCTAAAGCCCCTTTTTATGGTGCGATGTTCATGGGGCTAAAGCCCCATGCTTCCACCTGACAGCGGGATGGTTGCGGTAGAATTTTTTCGGTGTCTTAATCTGGAAGAAATCGATTGTCTGAAGTTCGATAGAAGGAGAAAGCAATGCGCGTTGGTATGTTGACTGGAGGCGGGGATTGTCCCGGACTGAACGCTGTGATTCGGGCGGCGGTGAGGAAGGGAATCCTGCACTACGGCGACGAGTTCGTTGGATTTATGGAAGGGTGGCGCGGCGTCATTGAGAACATGACCATGCCCCTGAATATGGAGACGACCTCGGGGATTCTGCAAAAGGGCGGGACCATTCTGCGGTCTTCGCGCACCAACGTGAAGAAGGTTCCGGGTGGGTTCGAGAAGTGCCTGGAGTCGATCAAGGCCAACAAGCTGGATGCGCTGATTGCGCTGGGCGGCGACGATACGCAGTCGATTACGCTGGCTCTGGGCGAGCATGGCGTGAAGTGCGTGGGCGTGCCGAAGACGATTGACAACGACCTGAGCGGCACGGATGCGTGCTTTGGGTTCGATACGGCGGTGATGATTGCGACTGAGGCTGTTGACCGGCTGCACTCGACCGCGGAGTCGCACAACCGCATTCTGGTGTGCGAGGTGATGGGGCGCGATGCGGGCTGGATTGCCATTACTTCGGGCATTGCAGGCGGCGCGGATGCGATTCTGGTGCCGGAGAAGCCGATCGATATCGAGGAAGTGTGCCGGCTGGTGAAGTATCGCTGGGAGCATGGGAAGAAGTTCTCGATTGTGGTGGTGGCTGAGGGCGCGCAGTTTCCGGAGAGCGAGCAGGCGACCCATGACACGAGCGTGGACTCGTTTGGCCATGCCCGGCTGGCCGGGATTGGCGATGCGGTGGCCAAGGAGATTGAGAAGCGCACGGGTTATGAGACTCGTAGCGTGAATCTTGGCCATACGCAGCGTGGCGGGACTCCTACGGCGTATGACCGGATGCTGGCGACGCGGTATGGCGTGGCGGCGATTGATCTGGTCCATGCCGGGAAGTTCAATCGGCTGGTGGTGCTGAAAGGCACGCAGATCTCGGACATTCCGCTGGCTGACGCGATTGCCAAGACGCGCACGGTGGGCGATGACCTGCTGAATGTGATGAAGAGCTTGCAGCCTCCTCGTTAGGTTCTAGTTAACAAAGGAGATTTTGCTTGTGCTGCCCTCAAAATGGGGGTACAAAGATGGTGCCGGGGGAGTTTCCTTCGGCACCGTTTTTGGTTTAAGGTTTGGGCAGGCGAGTTTTCCGGAAGAGGCGCACAGATGGGTGTCGCAGTGCAGATGGCGGTTCGCGAGGTGATGGATATCCGGCAGGCGTCGGAGTATCTGGGCATCAGCGGGGACACGCTTTACCGGTATGCGTCAGAGGGGTTCATTCCCGCGTTCAAGCTGGGGAACCGGTGGCGGTTCAAGAAATCGCTGCTGGATGCCTGGATGGATGAGAAGTCGGGCGTGAAGCCAGCGACGCCGGTGGCCGTGATGCCGAGGCAGAAAAAGCCTGTGGCGCGGGCCAGGTAATTGGCCGCTTCGCTGGTGAAATCCGTGCATCTCTATACGTTTGTCTATGGTGCGTTGGCGTTGGCGGCCTTCTGGGGCGTGGTTCGTCTTTGTTCGCGCTGGAGAGGATTGCCCTGGTACGCGGTTGTCGCTCGGGTGCTGGGGACACTGGTGCTGCTGGCGTTTGGGGTGCTGATGGTGTTTTATGCGGCGTTTGGGTGAGCGGCGCGTTAGTGACGGAGATTGGATTTTCGCTGTCGCGAAGATGGAGCACCCGGCTTGATTGCTATGTCCGTGAAGGCTGGAGGGTGAAGAGGGTGATCTCTGGCGGGCAGTTGAGGCGGAATGGGACGCCTACAGTACCGATGCCGCGGTTGACGTAGAGCTGCATGCGCTTTAGGCGGAAGTGGCCTTCGATGTATTTTTCGCCCATAGGAGGGGTGACGAGCGCGCCAAGGAGTGGCAGGCGTACCTGACCGCCGTGCGAGTGGCCGGAGAGCATGAGGTCGACGAGTGGGCCGCGTGGATGCTGGATGACGGTATCGGCGTAGTCAGGCTCGTGCACCATGAGGATGACTGGAGCCTTTGGGTCGGTGGGGAGGGTGAGGTCGAGATTGGGGGTGCTGGTGGTCGCGTCGGCTGTACCGGCGAGCCAGATACGGTCGCCTTTAATGTCGATGGGAAGGTTCTGGTTAATGAGCACCGGCGTGTCGTGGGTGGTGAGCGCTTCGATCACATACTGGGCCCCGAACATGTTGTCGTGGTTGCCAAGGATGGAGTAGCGCAGAGGGGCGGTGAGAGCGGTGAGCATCTCGGCGCAGCGATGGGCAGAGGAGGGTGAGTCGAAAAAAGAAAAGGCACCGTGGGTGACGAAGTCGCCGGTGAGCAGGACGAGGTCGGGTTTGAGGGCGTTGGTGTGCTCGATGACGCGCTCGAGGAAGATGGGCTCGGTGTACTCGACGAGGTGGATGTCGCTGAGCTGGGCGATGGTGAAGCCGTGGAAGGCGGTGGGGAGGTTGTCGATGTAGATGGTGCGGCGGACGATGTCGATCTCGTGGCGGGCAATTTCGCCTGAATAAATGGCGAGGCCAGCGGCGACGGCTCCGCTACCGACGAGGAAGTGCCTCCGGGTCAGTCGCTGCTGCTGGACGGGGAGGGTAACAGGCATATTTCATGATAACGGTTTGGCGGGCGCGATGCTTTAGTGAGAAGGTGTGATGCTGGCCCGGTAACGGTTCAGTTATGGGCGATGGAGCTTGGGTTGGGTAAAATCGGAAGTGATGAATTTTCTTGCGCGTAGGAAGAAAGCGGCGACAGCGGCGAAGGCGGCCGGGGTGGATGGGTTGCTGGTGACGCACCTGCCGGATGTGCGGTATCTGAGCGGGTTTACCGGGTCGAATGCGGCTCTGGCGCTGGCTGGTGGGCGGGCGGTGCTGTTTACCGATGGCCGGTACACGGCCCAGGCGAAGGCTGAGGCCAAGGGGATGCGAGTGGTAATCGCTCCTAAGGCTGCTGCCGTGGCGGCTTCGGAGTGGCTGGCGGAGGCGAAGGTCTGGCGATGCGGTTTTGATGATGGCAATACGACGGTTGCCGCGCTGAAGCAGATGCGGGCGGCGGTTCCGGCGAAGGTTCGGCGGGGGCTGTTTGAGCCGGTGGGGCCGCTGGTGGCGAAGCTGCGCTGGGTGAAGGATGCGGACGAGATTGCGAAGATTCGCAAGGCGGCGGCACTGGGATGCAAGCTGTTTGACGGGATGCTGGAATTTCTGGAGCCGGGGCTGACGGAGATGGCTGTGGCTGCGGAGCTGGAGCATCGGGCACGGCTGGCGGGTGCGGAGGGGATGTCGTTTGAGACGATTGTGGCCAGCGGGGAGCGGAGTGCGCTGCCGCATGGCCGGGCTTCGGCGGCGAAGTTGCCAAAGCAGGGGTTTTGCACGCTGGACTTCGGCGTGGTGCTGGATGGGTATATGAGCGACATGACGCGTACCGTTCACATTGGCAAGGCGCGAGGGGCGGAGCGGGAAGTGTATGATGCGGTGCTGGAAGCGCAGGAGGCTGCTGTGCGGAAGGTGGCTCCCGGCGTGGCGGCAGGCGATGTGGACGAGGCTGCACGCAGCGTGCTGCGGCGCGCGAAGCTGGACAAGTACTTCAGCCACTCGACCGGGCATGGTGTTGGACTGGAGATTCATGAAGGACCCCGGCTTGCAGCCAAGCAGGAGCAAAAGCTGGAAGCGGGAATGGTGATTACGATTGAGCCCGGGGTATACATGCCGGGAAAGTTTGGCTTGCGCATTGAAGACATGGTTTTGGTAACGTCTAAAGGCGGAAGTTCTCAAGGCGGCGAGGTTTTGACGCCGAGCGTGAAGGCCTGTCTTGAACTGTAGGCCGGGACTGTAACTGAAAAGTGCCGCGACAGGCACGGGAGAGATGATGGACGGAAAGACGTTGGACGAACTTCGCGGGCTGGTCGAATTCCTGAAGGCAAATGAGATTGCCGAGTTCGACATGGAGCAGGCTGATCTGAAGGTGAGGATCAAGTTTGCGGGTGGGATCGTGGCTGCGGGTTCGGTTGCCCAGGGAATTGACGCGGCACAGTTGAGCAGGCTGATGGCTTCGGCTGCTCCGGCACCTGGGGCTGCGGGGGCTGCTCATGTGGGAGCCGCGCCTGTTGCGGCTGCGGATGAGGGGCTGCATGAGGTGAAGTCGCCGATCGTGGGGACGTTCTATGAGTCGCCGTCGCCGGGCGCGCCGCCGTTTGTGAAGATTGGCGACCAGGTGGAGGCCGGGCAGGTGCTCTGCATCGTTGAGGCCATGAAGCTGATGAATGAGATTGAGGCCGATGTCGCCGGTGAGGTGGTGAAGCGGATTGCTGCAAGCGGACAGCCGGTGGAGTATGGGCAGCCTCTGTTTGCGATTAGGCCGAGGTAGTGCGAGCAATATGTTCTCGGAGTTCGTTATAGGAACCTCTATGAGCAAAGAAAACCGGGAACCTCCATTCATTGAAGAAATTAAACAACGACAACGAAATGTCCTTCCGCCAGACATCATTGCTCATGATCGGGACGTGAATGATGTCCTTTGGAACGGCTCTTCGAGCAACGCTAGGATTCAACGAGCAGGAGCATTTGTAATTGGACTTGCCATATCTTTGTGCGCGTTAGCTGTGATCTCTATGGCTGTCAAAAGGCGCGCGTGGCTCGGTCTTGTCATCGTGACTTGTATTGCTGGCAGCGGTCTTCGAGTGATGTACAAGAATTTGAAAAAGAGAAGGTGACATGGAGACGTTAAGTCTCTATGGGAAGGCTTCGGTGGAAATGTTTCGTAAGGTTTTGATTGCAAATCGTGGAGAGATTGCTTTGCGCGTGATTTCGGCGTGCAAGGAGATGGGCATCCGCACGGTTGCGGTGTATAGCGAGGCGGACAGGAACTCGCTGCATGTGCGGTTTGCCGATGAGGCGATCTGCATTGGGCCGCCGCGCTCGGCGGACAGCTATCTGAATGTGCCGGCAGTGATCTCGGCGGCGGAGATTGCGGATGTGGATGCGATTCATCCGGGCTATGGGCTGCTGAGCGAGAATGCGAACTTTGCCGAGGTGTGCCGGGCGTCGAATATCAAGTTCATCGGGCCGCCGCCGGAGGTGACGCGCATGATGGGCGAGAAGTCCACGGCGCGGCAGACGATGAAGAAGGCGAAGGTGCCGATTCTACCTGGGTCGGACGGCGTGATTGCCGACGAAAAAGAGGCGCTGGAGTGGGCGAAGAGCGTTGGCTACCCGGTGATTTTGAAGGCTGTCGCGGGCGGCGGCGGGCGTGGCATGAGGATTGTGCGCTCGGCTGAGGAACTGCCTGCGATGTTTCAGCAGGCTTCGACCGAGGCGGCGAATGCGTTCGGCAACGGCGACATGTACATGGAGAAGTTCATCGAGCGGCCGCGGCATATCGAGTTCCAGGTGCTGGCAGATGAGCACGGCAATGTGATGAGCCTGGGCGAGCGCGAGTGCTCGATTCAGCGGCGGCACCAGAAGCTGATTGAAGAGGCTCCAAGCCTGATGGTGAGCCCGAAGCTGCGCGAGGAGCTGGGCAAGACGATCAAGAAGGCGCTGGAGGCGATTGGATACTGGAACGCGGGGACGATTGAGTTCCTGATGGATGAGGATGGGAAGATCTACTTCATCGAGATGAATACGCGCATTCAGGTGGAGCACTGCGTGACCGAGATGGTGACGGGGATTGATCTGGTGAAGGCGCAGTTGCGGATTGCCGCGGGCGAGAAGCTGTCGTCGATCATCACGAAGCCGGTGGAGATTCGCGGGCATGCGATTGAGTGCAGGATCAATGCCGAGCATCCCGAAAAGTTCACGCCGAGCGCGGGCAAGATTACGGCGTTCAATGTGCCGGGAGGCAACGGCGTGCGCGTCGATACGGCGCAGTATTCAGAGGGTGTGGTGCCTCCGTACTACGACTCGATGATTGCGAAGCTGATCTGCCACGGCACGGACCGCACGGAAGCCATGGACAAGATGCAGCGGGCGCTCGGGCAGTTTGTGGTGCAGGGGATTCATACGACGATTCCGCTGCATCAGCGGATCTTTGCCGATGAGGAGTTTCGCGCGGGGCAGTTCGATACGAAGTTCATGGAGCGGTTTCTGGAGCGGCAGAAGAGCAGCTAGTCAGCAAGCCAGCGAGTTAGCAGATGATTTCCAGGTTTTATCCGATTGTGGATGCGGGTGTGCTGGCTCGGCGTAGGGTTGGTGTCGCTGATTTTGCGCGAGAGCTGCGGGCGGCTGGCGTGACGCTGGTTCAGTATCGCGATAAGGATGGTTCTCCGCAGGATGTGTTGCGCGCGGCGGCGGTGATTCGTGAGGCGTTTGCCGGGGCGGATTGCCGGTTGATTTTGAATGATCGAGCGGATTTGACTGTGCTTGCCGGGTGGGACGGCGTGCATGTGGGGCAGGATGATCTTTCGCCTGCGGATGCGCGGCGCGTGGTTGGGGCTTCGCGCTGGGTGGGGACTTCGACGCATTCGGATGAGCAGGTGCGTGTGGCTGATGCCGGCTGCGCGGATTACGTGGCTGTGGGGCCGGTGTTTGCTACGGGGACGAAGCTGGATGCGGAGCCGGTGATTGGGCTCGATGGGGTTCGGCGGGCGCGGGCGCTGACTGCGAAACCGATTGTGGCGATTGGTGGGATTACTCGGGCGAATGCTGCGGGCGTGATTGCTGCGGGCGCGGATTCTGTGGCGGTGATCAGCGGGTTGTTTGTCGAGGGTGAGACGGTTCAGAAGGTGGCTGAAGACTTTCTCCGAATTTTCGGGTAGAACTGACGAGGCGCAATTTTGCGGCTGGTTGGCTTTGGCGTTCGGGTTGCCGGATGAAAAAGCAGATTCCTCCGCTGCGCTACGGAATGGAAATGCAAGAGAGTGGCTTTTAGATGGAAATGCAAGCCACTTTTGCCGCGTTTCCTGTATGGCCGTGATTTGAGATGTGTGAGGGTTTGCGGGATGTCGAAGCTGCTGGCGACTAAGCCAATCGAAACAATTCTGGGCGAGGCCGCCGAGACGGGCAACACGACGCTGAAGCGTACGCTCGGGCCGACCAACCTGGTTGCGCTGGGCATCGGCGCAATTATTGGGACGGGAATCTTTGTACTGACCGGGCCGACGGCTGCGCTCTATGCCGGGCCGGGCGTGGTGTATGCGTTTATCGTTGCGGCGGTTGCGTGCGTCTTTGCCGGGCTTTGCTATGCGGAGTTCGCTGCGATGATCCCGGTGGCCGGGTCCGCGTACACCTATGGATACGCGACGCTGGGTGAGATCTTCGCGTGGATCATTGGCTGGGACCTGGTGCTGGAGTATGCGTTTGGCGCGGCGACCGTGTGCTCGGGGTGGAGCGGCTATGTGCTGAGCCTGTTGCAGGACTTTCATATACGGCTGCCGCCAGAGATTGCCGGAACGCCGGGGACGCCGTTTGTGTACTGGCAGGGGCACTGGGAGCTGCTGAGCCGCATCACAATGAAGCTGGCGCAGACGGGGGTTGATCCGAACACGCTGCCGCACAGGTATGGCGTGTTCAACCTGATTGCGTTTATCGGGATCATGGCAGTGACGATGATTCTGGTCATCGGCATCAAGGAGTCGGCGAACTTCAACTCGGTCATCGTTGCGATTAAGGTGATTGTGCTGCTGATCTTCCTGTGGCTCGGTGGCGAGACGCTGATGCATCACCAGGAGCTGCTGAAGATGAACTGGCACCCGTTCGTTCCTCCGAATACGGGGACGTTTGGGCAGTTCGGCATGTCGGGCGTGATGCGCGCTGCGGGCGTGATCTTCTTCGCGTACATCGGGTTCGATGCGGTGTCGACGGCGGCGCAGGAGGCGAAGAATCCGAAGCGCGATATGCCGCTGGGGATTCTGGGTTCGCTGATTATCTGCACGGTGCTGTACATTCTTGTGGCTCTGGTGCTGACTGGCCTTGTGAATTATCACGACCTGAATGTGCCGGACTCGCTGGCGGTCGGCATTGATGTGACGGGCGTGCGCTGGGGCAGCTTTCTGGTGAAGATTGGCGCGCTGGGCGGGCTTTCGAGCACGATGGTGGTGATGTTGCTGGGGCAGAGCAGAGTGTTCTTCTCGATGTCGAAGGACGGCCTCTTGCCGAAGTTCTTCTCAACGGTGCATCCGAAGTTTCAGACGCCGTGGATCTCGTCGCTGACGGTGGGCGTGGTGGTGGCGACGTTCGCTTCGCTGATTCCGCTGGCGAAGCTGGGCGAGATGACGAGCATTGGGACGCTGCTGGCGTTCATCATCGTCTCGGCTGGCGTTTGGGTGCTGAGGAAGCGGCGTCCGGAGCTGCCGCGGCCGTTCCGCGCACCGTGGATGCCGGTGACTCCGATCCTGGGGATCGTGGTGTCGCTGGCGATGATGCTGTTCCTGCCCTGGGAGACGTGGGCCCGGCTGATTATCTGGCTGATCGCTGGAATGTTTATTTATGTGTTCTACAGCAGGCGGCACAGCAAGGTGCAGATCGAGCTGGGCGAGGAAGTGGCTGGGGACTAATACCGGCGTGATCGCGTATTTATTCACTGCTGCTGCCAAGTGCGCCATCCTCGGTCGCAGCGGAGGAAAGCAGATTCCTTCCCGTTCGGCTGCGCTCAGGGCAGGCTGCTGCGCTACAGAATGGAGATGCAAAAAACCTTTTAGCAAACACCCTAGTGTGAGCGCTACTGCTTGGTTGGTGGGGCGGTAGCGGTAGCGGGCTGGGTTGTTGCTGCTGCGGCGGCGGGTGCGGGAGCTGCGGGCGTTTTGGCTGGGGTTGGGGTGGCTTTTGCTGCGCCTGTCGTTGCCGTTCCGCTTGTACCTGTATTCCCTGTATTAGATTCTGTACTGGATTTTATGGCGTTCTGGTCTTCGGTGAGCTCATTCTCTGAGGGAGCTTGCTGGGCGGCGTGTCTGGATCTTGATTCGGATTTCGCGACGACTGGGCGCGGGATGGTTACAGGAACGGTGACCAGGTTGGCGGCGGCTGGGTCGTCGCGCAGACGGAGATAGAAGCCGGTCTTCGCCGGGCGCGCGAGTGAGAGTGTGGCGCCGATGTAGCCGTCGGGCACGGTGGTTGCAGCAGTGAAGCTGGGGTCGGTGGCGATGGAGTCGATGAGGTAGAGATTGTCTCCGTCGAGCGTGCAGGCTGCGGTTGCGTCTGCGGGGCAGTGAACGTCTTCGAGATCGGGCAGGCGGACGAGAGTTGCGAGGGGAATCCAGTCGCCGGTGGTTCCGTCAGGTGCGACGGCGCGCAGGCGGAGCGGACCGAAGGCTGAGTTGCCGAAGCTGCGCAAGGGGTCGAGCGTTGCCAGCAGCGTGTGCGGATTTTGCAGGACAAGCGTGCCGGTGGAGACCGAGAGCATGGTGTGGAGCGTGTTGTCGGTGTTGGCGATCTCGATCTGGCCGGTGCGCGGAAACGGCTCCGCAGACTTGAGGGAGAAGGTGAGATCGGACTTGAGCGGCAGGTCGTCGGGATCGGCGAGGTGAATGGGCGAGTCGCTGGGGGAGACGATTTTTTTGCTGATGAGCACGACCGATGGCCGGGCCGGGGCGACGGTGACGGGCAGCGTGAGGGTGCGGCCGTCGTTCAGCGTGAAGCGCGCGGCGAGGTTTTCACCGGCGCGGAAACGCGGCGTGGGGCTGTCCTGCGGTAAAGCGAAACGGAGCGTCTCAGTGGAAGATTTTGCGACTGGCGTGGTCTGCGAAGCGGGCATGAAGACGAGGCTGCCGAAGGCGAGCTGCTTGACCTGGTCGAGGCTTGTGCCAGTGAGCGTGGCGGAGGTGTCTCCGGCGTGCAGTTCGAGCGAGTCGAGTTTGGCGGGCTCGGAGAATGTCTGCGCGGTGACGGTGCTGGAGCTTGCGAGGCCGTACTGGTGGATGGCCAGGTGCATTGAGCCGGGGTCAAGCGACTTGAGCGAGACGGTGACATCGACGGAGTCGGGTTTGGCGGGGGTGGGCTTCCACTGCGCGTCGGCATAAGTGCCAGCTGCGGTCTGTAGAGCGATGGAGCTGATGCAGGCTGTTCCGGTAGACGTCAGGGTGAGGTGGTTCTCTTTGCCTGCTATGAGCACGTCGCCCGAGGCGAGCTTCCAGCCTTTGCCGGGCACGTCCTGCAGCTTGAGTGTGGGGCCGGTGAACTTGTCGAAACCCCAGTAGCCTTCGATGGTGCCGGTGACTTCGTCGCCGGAGGCGTCGGGCTTTTGTTCCGTCGCGGGCATTGCGGTGGGCTTTGCAACTGTGGCCGAGTCGTCTGTCGGGACAGGCAGGGCTCGGCGAAGCGGCACTGGTGCGAGGATGAGGCCGCCCTGGTAGGCGTTGGGGGTCACGTCGATGTCGGTGGGTGTGCCGGGCTGGTTGATGTGGAGCACGAGATCGTGGGCGAAGCCGGTGGAGAAGACGAGTGGGGCGCCTTCAAGCGGAAGGACGACCGAGGGCTTCAGGAGGCAGTTGACGTGATTGTCGTCGGCGGCGCGCAGAGGCGGTGGAACGGCCTTCTGGATGGGCGGCAGGCCGATGACGATGACTGACTTCGGATTGCTGAAAGAAGGCGGCGTGTTGAGGCGCAGGTTGAGGCTGTCGCCGTCGGGGAAGGCGATGGCGGGAATGTAGAGGTAGTGTGCGGTGTGGAGCCCGCCCATGATGTGGACGAGGTCTACGACGGTGCCGACATAGGCGCTGTACATTCCGCCGCCCGCAAGAGCTGTGTAGCTGGCTGAGCTGATGAGCGCGGCGTTATCTCCGTTCGTCAGGGTGGACATCATGTTCTGGCCACTGCCGTCGGCGAGCAGCGTCTGGCTGCCGGTTTGGGTGAGGCAGGTGTACTGGAGCTCGACGGGCTGCTTGAAGCACTCCTCGTTCGGCTTGAGATTGAGCGTGTTGGCGAGGAGGTTGGAGTGCGTCAGCAGGGCCTTGGGGTCGCCGGGCGGAACGTAGCGCATGGAGGCAAGATACTTCTCAATGCGGCCCTGTTCGTAGCCTGCCTGGATGAGGTCCTGCGAGGCGCGCACGAAGGTTCCCGGGCGGGCGCGGACGGCGGAGCGGAGGGTGCTGAAGCCGCCTCCGGTTTCGGGCGCGAGAAAGAGGATCGCCTGCTGGGCGTCGTTGGGCACCGTGATGGTGACGCCTTCTTCCTGAACTTTTCTATCCCACGTCTCGATGGGATAGAACCATTTATCGGGCGGAGGATTGGTGGTACCGCGCAGGAATACAGCTACGAGCAGGTAGCGGACGGACTGGGAGGGCGGCAGATCGGGATGGAGCCAGAGCTTGTCTCCGGCTTGCAGGTTCGGGACCTCCGCTATGGGGAGGGTTCGTCCTGCACGGGTGACGTGGACGTCGAGCTTTGGGCCGGCCAGGTCAAAACGGTTGGAGTCGGCAAGGCCCCAGGTGGTGGCGAAAGTAAGGCAAAGAAAAATTGTAGCGGCGCGAAGGCGCAGAGACAGTGCCATCATTCCATTTTAGACGGCTGAAGAGGGACTTGGGGATGGTCTCCGGGTTGGGGTGCGGCGTTTGTCACTACTGGCCGCGGGCGCGGGTGGAGGCGTTGTCGCCCGCGATGACACCGTCGCGGATGGTGACGACGCGGTGGGCAAACTCTGCGATATCAGGCTCATGGGTGACGAGGATGATGGTGTTGCCTTTAGAGTGCAGCTCGTCGAAGAGGGCCATGATCTCGTCGCCGGTCTTGGAGTCGAGGTTGCCGGTGGGCTCGTCGGCGAGGATGATGGATGGCCTGTTGACGAGGGCGCGGGCGATGGCGACACGCTGGCGCTGGCCGCCGGAGAGTTCGTTCGGTTTGTGCATCATGCGGGATTCGAGGCCGACCGATTCGAGCGCAGCTTTGGCTCGGTCGATGCGCTCACTGGCGGGGGTGCCGTTGTAGATGAGCGGCAGCTCGACGTTGTGCAGCGCAGTGGCGCGGGCGAGCAGATTGAAGGTCTGGAAGACGAAGCCGATCTCTTTATTGCGGATGCGGGCCAGCTCGTCGTCGTCCAGCTCGGAGACGTCGTGGCCGTTGAGCCAGTATTTGCCCTGCGAGGGCGAGTCGAGACAGCCGATGAGGTTCATCAGCGTGGACTTTCCTGAGCCGGACGGACCCATGATGGCGACGTATTCGTTGTGACGGATGCGGAGGTTGACGCCGCGGAGGGCGTGGACCTGCTGGTCGCCCATCTCGTAGGTCTTCCAGAGATTGTCGGTGACGATGACTTCTCCATCGTGCGGGCCGCCCGCGTTTGAGGTGTTGGGTTCGGCAGAGAGGACTGCGGTTTCAATGGCCATCCGGGCCTCCGGTTTTTGCTCGTTTCAGGATAGTACGTTGATGCCGATTGGTTGTTCCAACCTGCTCGTGTTGAATCCCTCTTGATACGGTCCTGAGGGAGCTTCGTGGCCGGGCCTCAGCTATTATCTGTCGCGGTCGCAACCTCAGGCGTGTTGTCTCGTTTGACGGCTGTGCCGCTCTTAAGGGTACGGAGTACGGTGTATCTCCCGGTGACGATCTCGTCGCCGGCTTTAAGTCCGCCGAGCACCTGGATGTCGGTTGCGCCGGAGACGCCGGTGGTGACGGGCACGAAGACGACGCGGAGCTTCTTGTGCTCGGCGCGCAGTACATAAACGCCCTGCACAAAGATTGGTTTGTTCTGGTCGCTGGTCGATGCGTTGACGAGATGCGTGGGCATCTTGCCATTGTTGTCAGCGAGGAGCTTTTCCTGCGCGGGGTCGCGCTGGACGAGCGCCTGGATGGGGATCGTCAGAGCATTGGGGATGTTGGCCGTGGTGATTTTGGCCGTCGCGGAGAGGCCTGGGCGCAGGTCATCGGAGGGGTTGTCGAGCGTAACGACGACTTTGAAGTCCTTCGCTTCTTCTGTTCCTGTGGTGCTCTGGCTGGTGGCGATGCCGGTGGTGCGGAGCAGCGCCTGGTCGCCGACCTCGGTGACGTGGCCCTTGAAGACCTTGCCGGGCAGGGCATCGACGGTGACGTTGACGGGCTGGTTCATGGAGACGTTGACGATGTCGGTTTCGTCGACCTTAACCTCGGCGGTGATGACGGACATGTCAGCGAGCGTCATCAGCGTGGAGCCTTCGGCGTTCTGGATGCCGACGACGACGGTTTCGCCTTCACGGACGGGCACGTTGGTGACGAGGCCGTCAAAGGGTGCGCGGCTGATGGTCTTGTCGAGCGCGTCGTAGTTGGAGCGCTGGCTGGCTTCGGCCTGATTGACGAGGGCGCGCTGCGACTGGGTCTGCGCGACGGATTGCGCGAGCGCAGCCTGGCGCTGAGCAAGCGTCGCTACGGACATGTCGTAGGCGGCCTTTTTGGAGTCGTAGTCCTGCTTGGCAATCAACTGGTTTTTATAGAGCGCCTGAGCACGGATGTAGTCGAAGTTTTTCTGTTCGAGGTCGGCCTTGGCCTCGGCGATGTTGGCCTCGGCCGTCTTTTCTGCGGCCACGTCGCTGGTGACGTTGGTCTTCGACGACGTGATGTTGGCCTGCTGGGCCGCGACGACGGCTTCAGGCTGGACGTTCTCGACCGTGGCGAGGACCTCGCCCTTCTTCACGTGATCACCCTCTTTGACGTAGAGGTGCGTGATGCGGCCAAAGGCGGTCGCACCGACGTTGACGTAGGTCCTGGGCTTGATCTGGCCGGTGCCGTTGACGATGGAAACCAGGTCTTGATTAACGGCTTTGCCCGTGGCGACCTTGGTGACGTTGGCGTTGTTGTGAATGACGGTGCCGGTGATAATCCCCACAAGAACGAGCACCACTGCTGCGATCAGGATGATTTTCTTTGCGCTCATTGCTGCTTTCTTCGCGCGCTCCTCTCGGAAGGACACGCAGGCTCAATAAAGTTCATGTACTCAAGAGACGGTACGGAGGTGCGGTTGTATGTGTTCCGTGACGGGTCTCTAAATTTCTTTGGATGTCCTATGCCGGTCACGGACATCTTTTTCTTTTACCTCCGCCTATCGGTTTCTTTCCTGGCGTCGTCCAACTGCTTATGGAGCGCCATTTTCCGGAATAGAACCTGGAGGAATACCTCGCTGGGAGATGCATCTAACGCGTTTCACTGCGCACCGAAGATGATAGCAGGGAAAGCACGAATCCGGCTCTTGTCCCGGGGGCATGACCGCTCTACAATGAACACTGGCGACAGGAGTGCCACCCCCATTATGAACAACGTACGGCGTTTGGCAGCAGGCACAGCTTTGTTCTCCCTTGCTCTTCTGGGGGTGCATGCCTTGCCGGCGCAGGATGCGGGTAGCCCGTCTGCTGATGGCGTCACCCAGACTGCACCGACGGTAGAACAGCCCGACCCACTCAAGCGTCCCTTGACCGACAAGGAGCGCCGGGCGCAGCAGAAGGCGCTCAAGGGCGAGTTACATGGCGTCTACAAGAAGTGGGTGGACGAAGACGTCCGCTGGATCATCACCGACCAGGAGCTGTCGGCCTTCAAGAGCCTAAGTAACGACGAGGAACGCGACCAGTTCATCGAGAACTTCTGGCGTCGCCGGAACCCTGATCCCGATTCTCCCGAGAACGAATATAAGGAAGAGCACTACGCCCGCATTGCGTATGCGAACGAGCACTTCGCCGCGGGCAAGCCGGGCTGGATGACCGACCGCGGACACATCTATATTGCCTACGGCAAACCGGACTCGATTGATTCGCACCCGAGCGGCGGCAGCTACGAGCGCCCGATGGATGAAGGCGGCGGCGAGACTTCGACCTTCCCGTTCGAGGTCTGGCACTACCGGTATATTGAGGGCATTGGCGACAACATCGACATTGAATTTGTCGATACGTGCATGTGCGGCGACTACCACATGACGATCGACCGCTCGGAGAAGGACGCGCTGAAGCACGTTCCCGGCGCCGGTCTGACGATGTATGAGCAGATGGGGCAGGCGTCGAAGGCGGACCGCTTCAACGGGGGCGGCATCGAACAGCTCGGCAAGGGGCCGATGAGCTCCGAGCAGCAGAGCAAGGAGTTTGACCGACTGGACCGCTATGCCAAGCTGATGGCTCCGCCGGAGATCAAGTTCAAGGACATGGACGAGTACATGACCTCGTCCAAGATCCTGACCGGGCCGCCGTTCCTTTTCGACGTGCGCACGGATTATGTGAAGGTCACGAACGACACGATTCTGGTGCCGCTGACGGTTCAGATCCGTAATGGCGACATGACGTTTCAAAATAAGGATGGGGTAGCCACAGCGAAGGTGAATATTCTTGGCCGCGTCTTCAATATGACGCACCGCCCGATTCAAACCTTTGAAAACACAGTGGATGTAGCGGTTCCGAGCGAACTATTGGGCCAAACCGAGAATAATCACTCGGTCTATTGGAAGGCCCTGCCACTGCGACCGGGGCTATATAAGGTCGTCATTGTTATCAAAGACGTGAATAATCCCGATCATGTGGGCCGCTGGATACGCAGTATCAACGTGCCGCGTTACGATGACGACCATCTGGCTTCGTCCTCGCTGATTCTGGCCGACCAGATGGAGCGGGTACCGTCGAAGGACATCGGCGCGGGCAACTTTGTTATTGGAAACACGAGGATTCGCCCAAGGGTGCCGACTGAGGTATCTCAGCCGGTTACTTTTCATCGTGCCCAGAACTTGAATTTCTGGATGCAGGTGTATAACCTTGGCATCGACGAAAAAAGCAAGCATAACGGAGCCACGATCCATTACGAGATCGAGGACCTGAACACAAATAAACCCGTCCTGCAGTCGGAAGATTTGACAGCAAAGATGAATCCGAATGCAGACCAGATTACGATTGAGAAGAGCCTTCCGCTGGCGAGCTTGCAGCCAGGCAAGTACCAGGTCTCAATCAAGGTCGATGACGGGATAACGAAGCAGCAGATCGCAGAATCTGCGCCGTTCATTGTTGACTAGAGGCTGCGTGAAAGATGCGGCACGGTTGCGCGGATTCCCAGGGAAGCGACAACCGGCAGCGAGCGCAGATCTGAATCTCTCACCCCGGCTTTTGGGGTGGCAGTATTACTCGGAGCAGCCTCGGCGCGCAGGAAGATGACTGTGCAACGGACCCAGGTGAAGATCGCACTTCTGACGCTGATGCTGGCTATGGCATCTGTCAGCGAAGCCGTCGCTCAGGGAGCGATGGTTTCGGGCGTTGTACGAGACGCACAGGGCGTCGCGCAGATGGGGGCGCTGGTCCAGGTGCTGCGGGCTGATTCGTCGATTATGGGTGCGGCGTTCACCGACCTGCATGGCCGCTATATCATCGCCAATCTTGTTCCCGGACATTACGACGTTAAGGCCAGCGCTGCGCTCTTCATGCCGGCGAGCAGGAACAATCTGCACCTGCGGTCTGGAGCCGAGGCTGTCGTCAACCTTACCCTGAACACACTCTTCGAACCGTCGGCCTGGCTGCCTGCGGAGCGTCGCAAGGCGGACGAGCCCGACGACGACTGGAAGTGGACCCTGCGTTCGGCGGCGAACCGCCCGATTCTTCGACTGAATGACGATGGCAAGATGGTGGTCGTTTCGTCGAGCCTGACGGAGCCGCAAAAGCGGACCCCTGTGGCTCGCGCTTCGCTGGTAGCGGGCGATGGCGGCTTTGGCGCGAATGGGCTGCACAATGTTCTGCTGATGGAACGGACGCTGGACGACGGCGCCAATGTGGTGATGCGTGCCGACTACGGCACCATGGGGCGCCCTTATACGGGTGGACCTTCAACGTCGTTCGCAGGGGGATATGAGCGTGCGATGGGTTTTGCAGGCGCGTCGCGCATGATGGCCAGTTATCAGTCGCATCCGGAGATGGTGGGCTCGGGCAATGTGGACGGGATGCGGGCACTTCAGATGGTCTCCGCTGAGCGGATGAAGATGGGCGATATGGCCGATGTTGAGGCCGGAAGCACGCTGTATGTCGTCCAGACCAATGGCTACGCCACCGCTGTACGGCCGTTCCTGAAGATAACGGCGCATCCTGGATCGTGGACGGCTGGGTATCGAGTGGCCACTTCACAGGACGTGCAGTCGTACAGCAGCCTGGATGCGGTAGAACAGCCGGTGCCAGTGGCGGTTATGTCGCGTGGCCGTCTCCAGACTGCCCAGGGTACGCACCAGGAGTTTTCGGCTGGCCACAAGGTGGGCAAGGGCCTGGTTCAGGTTGCGTATTATCTGGACTCACAGAAGAACGTCATGATCGCCGGAGGCGGTGCGCTGACGGCTGCCGACATCCAGGGCTTCAGCCAGACGAACCAGGGTGGCATTGTGGCCGATGCGACTACAGGTGAGTTCCGGGTGCTGAGCGCGGGCTACAAGACGCGCGGCATTGACATGACTTTCTCGGAGCCGATTACTCCGGCGATGTGGCTGGCATTGGCTTATAGCACGGGTGCGGGTATGGAGGCTCGGGACGAGAGCTCGCTGACGCTGCCCGCCGTTGCAACCGACATGACTCCGCGGATGTCTCAGGCACTGACACTGGCGGTGAAGGGAAGAATCATCCACTCCGGTACGCAGGTAAGGGCATCGTATCGGTGGCAGCCGGCGCAGATTGTCACTGCGGTCAATCCTTATGGGGCATTCGGCGACCAGGCTTACTTTAGCTGCTATCTGCGGCAGGCCATTCGACTGGGAAATCTGCTTCCGGCGGGCATGGAGGCAACGGTAGATATTACCAACCTGTTGGCGCAGGGATATCGTCCGGTCATGACTTCAGATGGCCATATGTTGTTCTTGGCACAGGCCCCACGCACCGTTCAGGGTGGGCTGGCGTTCAACTTCTAAAGCCATCTGCAGCAAAGAATAGAGGATTGGTGTACATCCTTCGGGGAATGTCTCTTTTGGTGCTTCTGGGCTAAACCATAGTTGTGCGAGTTACGTGGGTCCGAGTTTCGCTGTGTGCTGTTCCGTTGCTCCTGGGTTTACCTGCCTGTGCATCGGTGATGCCTCTTGCGAATCCGCTCGCACCGACACCGCGAAGGGTCATCGAATCGAGTCCAATCAGCGATACGCAGTTGATGCGTGCGAGCCTGCGCCGCGATGTGGCGCGGCATCCCAACGACTTCATCGTGTTTGCAACTGAGGCCGGTGCGTTAGAGTTTTTTGCGCAGCACCGTGCTTCGGTTGAGGTCGAGACCGATCCGAGAATGATTGAGCGTGGTGTGCTTGGGTATAGCCAAGGCAAGACGGTGGTTGTCGTGCCCTGGCTGACAACTGCTCGCTTCTAAAAAGAAATCTTTTACCAGCCTCGCGTCTGCATGAGCTGCGCTTCTTCGATGGCTGCGGCTGCAAGGCCCTTCATTGTTCCTGTGACCTGCTCGCTGGCTTCGGCGACGATCTTCGGATCGTTGAAGTGCGTGGTTGCGATGACGATGGCGCGGGCGCGGGAGACAGCCTCTTCGCGCTCGATCGGGTTGTTCTCGACGTCGAGCGGAGTGGCGCGCTCCTTCATGAAGATGCCTGAGCCGACGAAGACTGTTTCGGCGCCGAGCTGCATCATCAGAGCTGCGTCGGCGGGTGTGGCGATGCCGCCGGCAGAGAAGTTCGGCACGGGCAGCTTGCCGTTTTTGGCCACCATGCGGACGAGCTCGTACGGCGCGCCGTGGACCTTCGCAGCGTTGTAGAGCTCTTCGTCGCCGAGCGTGGTGAGGGCTTTGATCTCGCGGACAATCTGACGCATGTGCTGCACGGCGTGGACGACGTCGCCGGTGCCGGGTTCGCCCTTGGTGCGGATCATGGCTGCGCCTTCAGCGATGCGGCGGAGGGCTTCACCGAGGTTGCGCGCGCCGCAGACGAAGGGCGTCGTGAAGGCGTGCTTGTCGATGTGGTAGGTCTCGTCGGCGGGGGTGAGGACCTCGGATTCGTCGATGAAGTCGACGCCGATCTCCTGCAGGACCTGCGCCTCGGCGAAGTGGCCGATGCGGGCCTTGGCCATGACGGGGATGGTGACGGTGGCCATGATTTGCTTGATGAGCCTGGGGTTCGCCATGCGGGCGACGCCGCCCTCGGCGCGAATCATGGCGGGCACGCGCTCGAGCGCCATGACGGAGACCGCGCCTGCCTCTTCGGCGATGCGGGCCTGCTCGACGTTCATGACGTCCATGATGACGCCGCCCTTGAGCATCTCGGCCAGGCCGGTTTTGAGCCGCAGAGACGGGGTGTCGAAGTTGCCGGTGCCGTTGGTATTTGTCATGGCGAGTTTCTCCTTGCGCCGCGGTTGGACGTGTCGGTTTCCAGTTGTCCGCGAGAGATTTAAGTTTAGCAGTTTTTGCGAATCAGTCGGCGACGTCGGCTTGGCGGTCCGGAGGCTTAACACCGATTTGCACCGATATCACCGGTCAGGACAGGTGGAAAACCGGTCTCAGTCTTGTCCGGTTGATTTTTTAGTTTTCGGGCTGCGTGAGACCGGCGGCGGCGAGGAGCTTTTCGTCCAGCACGATGAAGAGGCCTTTGCCGCGGGCAAGCACTTCGCCGGTCGGCCGCTGGATCTCGGCCTGGTGGTAGAGCTTGCGGCCGTCGCGTGAGAGGTGGCGGCTGACGAGCACGAGCGGCTGGTGGAGCGGCGCGGGGCGCAGGTAATCGACCTCCATGTGGCGCGTCATGGCAAGCACGTTGAGTGGACGATTGAGCTTGCTCATGGCTTCGTCGAGCAGGGCAGCGACGATGCCCCCGTGAATGTAGCCGGGAGGGCCTTCGTGCATGCGGGTGAGGCTGAAGTGGCAGGTTGCGGTGATGTTTGCGGGGTCTGAGGTGTCGGTGGTGAAGACCAGGTGCAGGCCCTGCGGGTTTGCCGGGCCGCAGCCGAAGCAGTGGTTGGCGCGCTCGTCGATGGTGGGGTTGGTGCGGAGGGAATCGGGGACGTGGCGCGTGTTGTCAGGCTGGCTCATGGCTACCAGATGCACGGTAGCACATGAGCGTCGCGAATGAATAGTGATTCAGATGGCTAGGTGGTGCAGACCTTGAGGATGCCGGGGCCGAACTTTTCCAGCTTGTCGTGGGCGAGCCCTTGGATGGTTCTGAGCTGGGCCATCGTCTGCGGGCGTGCGAGCACGATGCTGCGCAGTGTGGTCGAGGCCAGCACGAAAAACAGCGGCAGGCCGAGCTTTTCCGACTCAGATTTGCGCCAGTCGCGGAGGCGCTGGTAGAGCGTTTGCTGTTCGGGGGTGAGAGACTCCGACGGGTCGGGCGCGTCGTGGCGCGGCCGATGGAAGGTCTCAGCGGCAACGCCAGGGTGCTCCTCGTGAGCGTGATCTTCCCGGGCGCGAACAAGGGGCTTCGGGGTGGTCTTCGTCTTCATGCCCATTGGACGCGCTTCGTTCGCGGAGGTATCAACGAAATTTGTGGAAACTTGCTGGCCGTTCGAAAGTGCGCAGATTTCAGCGCCATAGCGGTCGGCTTTCTCCGGGCCGATGCCGGAGATGCGGAGCAGCTCGGGGATGGTACGGGGTTGGGCCGCGGCGATATTCAGCAGGACCGCATCGGACAGCACGATGAAGGCGGGCTTGCCGGTCTTTGCCGCTTCGGATTTGCGCCATGCGCGGAGGGTGGTTTCCAGCTCGCGCTGCTCTGGTGTCAGTTGCGCGGAGTCGACGGAGCTGGCTGCTTTCTTCGCGGAGTTTTTGCCGCTGCGCGATCTGGCTTTCTTCTCATTCGCTCCGTCTTGAACATCTTTCAGCATGACGGCGAGCGGATCGGATGGGCCGAGCATCTGTCCTTCGTGCGTCAGGGCGGCGCGTTTGTAGGTGATGGTCGCGCCTTCGGCGTTGGTGAAGGTGTCGGGTGTGATGATGACGAGGCCGGCGCGGGTGAGGGCGTCGAGGTACGCGTCGAATTGTTTGCGGTCTACACCGAGCGCGAGCGTCGTGTGCAGCTTGCCTGTGGATTGCGACCTTGTTGCAAGGGCTTCAAGGATTGCGCGAAGCTGGCTGGCTTCGTGCGCGGTGGGCGTGCGGAAGGTTTGCGCGGCGGCGCGTTCGGGCGAACAGAAGTCGCATTTGCCGCAGGGACGTAGGCCGTCGGCGGTGTCGCCGAAGTGTTGGACGAGCGCGGACATGCGGCATCGCGGCGTCTCGGCGAAGGCGGCCATCAGCTCGATCTGGCTGCGGCGGAAGGCGAGCTGCGACTCGTAGCCGCTGCGCCAGTTGGTGGTGGTGGCACTGCGCACGTTGCCGGCGATGTCGAGCGCGGCGGCGTTCTGCGCGACCAGCTTGCCGACGACGATGTCGAAGGTCTCGACGTCCATCGTCAATTTTTGCCGAAGAATCTCAGGCATCTGGAAATCGGGCGTGAGCACGGTGGCGACGCGCGTCAGCTCGGACGGCTGCGGGTAGTCGCGTTCGAGGAAGAACTCGTGCATCTTGCGGTCGGCGAAGGAGTGCAGCAGGATGGTGCGGCTGGGCTGGCCGTCGCGTCCGGCGCGGCCGATCTCCTGGTAGTACTGTTCGACTGAACCGGGCAGCGCGGCGTGGACGACGGTGCGGACGTTGGGCTTGTCGATGCCCATGCCGAAGGCGATAGTAGCGACGACGACTTCGAGTTGGCCTGAGAGGAAGTGGCGCTGAACGCGCTCGCGCGTGGCGGGGTCGAGTCCTGCGTGATACGCGGCTGCGCTGCCGCCGAGTTGTGACGCAAGCTCTTCCGCGGCTTTGCGACTGGGCGCGTAGACGATGGCTGGGCGGTTCGCGCTATCCGCGAGCAGCTTGATGGTGAACTCATTGCGGCGTGGCTTCGACATCTCGACGACTTCGACAGCGAGGTTGTGGCGACGGAAGCCGTGGATGAAGAGCGAGGGGTTGTCGAGCCGGAGTTGCGCGACGATGTCCAGCTGAACGGTGGGCGTTGCCGTTGCGGTGAGCGCGATAACGGGCGCGGGGCGCAGATTGGGGAGATGGTCGCCGAGGGTGCGGTAGTCGGGGCGAAAGTCGTGGCCCCAGGCTGAGATGCAGTGCGCCTCGTCGATGGCAATGAGCGCGGGCTTGCGTTTGGCGAGCATCTCAGGAAAGCCGGGGACGCGGAGACGCTCGGGCGCGATGAAGAGGAATTGCAGCGTGCCGTCGAGATAGTCGCGACAGGTCTGGCGGGCGTCGTCGCGTGAGAGGCCGGAGTGGATGCGGCCGACGCGCAGGCCGAGCGCGGAGAGCTTGGTGGCCTGGTCGTCCATGAGCGCGATGAGCGGGCTGATGACGAGCGCGGTGCCTCCGCGCGCGATGGCGGGGAGCTGGTAGCAGAGAGACTTTCCCGCTCCGGTGGGCATGACCAGCAGCACGTCGCGGCCTTCGGTGGCAGCGCGGCAGACGGCTTCCTGGTTGGCCCGGAAGGAGTCGAAGCCGAAGGTCTGGTGGAGTAGGGAAGCGAGGTCCATGCGCTTGGCTATCTTCGCATATTGTTTGCCTTGCGCGTAGTGATTGGATTGGTTACGGTGTCCGTGCCTCGGCGGTTGGCAGTGTGGCCAGCTTGCCTTTGACCTCTGCGGCAAGCGAGGTCTGTAACTCGGGCTTGATTGTCTGTGTGAGGTTGAGCGCCTGTTCGTAGTGTTGGCGCGCTTCATCAGGGCGATTGAGTTTGCTGAGCACATCGCCGAGCACTGTCTGGACGGAGGCTGAGTCTGGCGCAAGCGCTACAGCTTGCTGCGCTTCAACAAGGGCATCGCCAGGATTTCCGCCCCAAAGAAGATGTTGTGCCTTCGTTGCGTGGACAAGCGCGGAGGCGAGTGGGATTTTGAAGTGTCCGTCGTAGACGAAGAGGCCGTAGTCGATGGCTGCGGTGGGCTTGAGCTCGCGGAATTGCTCGTACGGGTTGAGCGCGCCGTCGCCGTAGTCGATGCCGGCGAGCACGCCGTCGCTGATGAGAATGGGGCCGTCGATCTCAGGTGGAACGTTCATCGGCAGGTTGAGCCATGCGGTGGTCTCGACTGTGGGCAGACGCTTGCAAGGGATGCCATAGTAGGCAGTGTCGACGACGCCGTCAGCAAAGTAGGCGAGCCAGCAGTCTTTGATGTTGTGGCTTGCGAGGTATTGGTGTGCGGCTTTGAGCTGCTGACCCCAGTCGGTGTTGGCGTCGCCGAGATAGTTGTGCAGATGCGATGGGCCGCCCCAGGCTTCGTTCGCATAGGCCATGTAGGCAGGCGAGACGCGCGCGGAGGTGACGCCCTGCCACAGGAGCAGTGCGGCGATGGCGAAGGTCCAGCGGCGGTTCATCTGCATCAGCACGACGGCCGCGGCGGCGATGAAGATGTAGAGGAATGGAAAGATGATGAGCAGGTGCCGGTAACCGATGTCCATGGTGGAGTGCATCGCTACGACGAAATAGAACGCGGGCGGGGCGAGAAGGATGAATGGTTTGAGACCGCGTTTGAGGCGGCCTGCAATAAGCAGCGCAAGCCCGACGGCAAAGAGGATGAGGAATGGCAGCGTGGATTTAATCAGCAACGCGGCAGGGAAGTAGAGGCGCGTTCCGTGGCGGTAGATGCGCCCGAAGAAGTAGCTGGTGTCGGCGAACTCGGTGATTTTGGTGTTGGCGAGACCGAAGATGTAGGCCTCCGGCAGGATGTGGTGGCGGGCAAGCAAGGCCATGTGCGCGCTGTCGTGCGGGTCGGGAACTTGTTTGAGATAGTCGGCAAGTGGGGGATTGAGTTCACGGCCTGCTGGACGCGCGTTGTACCGGAAGCCGTAGAACGCCCAGAGGACGATGTACGAGATGAACGCGACGGCAATGATGGCGAGTGCGCGGCGGATGAGAATGCGCCAGTCGCGCCCGTAGACGGATTCGGCAATCGCGACCAGAAATAGCATTGGCAGGACGAGCAGTCCGGTGAACTTCGTGGCCATGGCGAGGCCGGTGACGAGTCCTACGAGCAGCAAGCGCGTGAGCGTGGGGCGCCTGGTATAGCGATAGTAGAGGTACAGTGCGAGGAAGATGCAGCAGGCGATAGGGACGTCGGTAGTGACGAGCGCGCCGTGTGCGAGGATGTTGGGGTCGAAGACGAAGAACGCAAGCGCGACAAGGCCGGCGATGGGGCCTAACATCTCTGTGCCGGCGGCGAAAATGGTCACGGCGAGCACGACGGTGAAGATCGCCATGGTCATACGCGCGATGAACAGTAGCTTGTTGGCGTCGTTGCGGAAGAGGAAGTCCTTGCCGTCCAAGAAGGCTTCAGTCTGCTCGGAGCGATCCTGCACGGTGGGTACGAACAGGTGCATGGGCAGCAGCGGCGCTGCGGCGACGAGCTTGGCGAAGGGTGGGACTTCGGGGTTGAGGCCGTAGTCGTGATGCGTCCAGATGTTGTAGCCGTCGAAGAGGTGGTGCGCTTCGTCCCATGTGACGGAGTTTGCTCGGCTGGTATGGGCGAGTTGAAGAATCAGTACTACGAGCAGTGCGAGAGGAATGGTGATTCTGCTGGCTGTCTTCGACGGGACTGTCATTTGTTGCTCATCACCGCTCAAAATGAGATTGAAGGTCGTGGTCAAAGGTAAACGTTTGAGTAGAGGGATTCAAGGGTATATCAACAAAGAAGCCGCCTCGCGGCGGCTCTTCGTGCGTGAAAGTGTTTTAATTTCACGCCATCAGCTTGTCGAGCGTGATGGGCAGATCACGGACTCGTTTGCCGGTGGCGTTGTAGATGGCGTTTGAGATTGCGGCGGCGACGCCGGTGATGCCGATCTCGCCGATGCCTCTGCAGCCGAGCTGGTTGAACTTGTAGTCGGGAATGTTGAGGCAGGTGACGTCGATCTCATGCACGTCGGCGTTGACGGGAACGTGGTACTCGGCGAAGTTCTCGTTGATGGTGCGGCCATAGCGATGGTCGATGTGCGCCTCTTCGTGCAGCGCCATGCCGATGCCCCAGACGATACCGCCGGAGAGTTGGTTGGTGCCGGTCTTCTTGTTGAGCAGCGTGCCGATGTCGTAGGTGGCGACAGCGCGGCGCACCAGCGGCATGTGCGTGTGCGCGTTGACAGCGACCTCGACGAAGACCGCTCCCCATGAGTGCGAGGTGAAGGTGTCGCGGTCGGGCGCGAGCTGCGAGGTAGCTGTTGCTTCGATAGCCTCGCCGCCGTTGCGGGCGATCAGAGCGGTGATGCTCTCCGGGTCCGCGCCTGCTTTGGCCATCGTTGATTTGAGATAGAGCTGACCATCGCGTGTGTCGAGATCGTCTGCGTTTGCGCCGTGGAAGGGCGAGTGCGGGTCAGCGACGGCAACTTGTGCGAGTTTGACCTTGGCTGCGACCGCCGCTTCGTAGACCGCGGGGCAGACGGAGGCGGCGGTGGTTGATCCGCCGGAGCCGCCGGAGCGGGGCAGGGTGGTGTCGCCGAGCTTCACGTCGACGAGCGATGGGTCCATGTTGAGCGCCTGCGCGACGGACTGCGCGAGGATGGTGTAGGTTCCGGTGCCGAGGTCCTGCGTGCCGATGCCGACGTAGACGCGTCCGTTGGGTTGGATGCGGACGATGGCGGACGATGGCGAACGGCCCGCGCCGTAGTTGGCCGTGGCCATGCCGTAGCCGATGAGCAGGTCGCCTTCGCGCATCTGGCCGGGCTTGGCGTTGCGCTTGGACCAGCCGAAGCGGTCGGCTGCTTGCGAATAGGCTTCGCGGAGATGCTTGCTCGACCACGGCTTGCCGTTCTCGGGGTTCTTTTCGGCGTAGTTGATGAGGCGCAGTTGCACGGGGTCCATGTTGAGTTTTTCGGCGAGTTCGTCGAGCGCGACTTCGAGACCAAAGCTGCCAGTGGACTCGCCCGGTGCGCGCATCCAGGTGCCCATGCCGAGGTTCAGCGGGACGACCTTGTGTTCGGTGAAGAGCGATTCGCTGTCGTACATGAGCGAGGTCTGGCCGGCTGCGCCCTCGACCCAGTCCTGAATGAGCGAGGTGTAGCAGGTGGACTCGTGGTGCTGGAGCAGCAGCTTTCCGTCGGACGCGGCGGCGAGCTTGATGTGTTGGTACGTGTTGGGGCGCGAGCCGACGGGGCCGAACATCTGTCCGCGGTCGAGCGCGATCTTCACGGGGCGGCCTGCGACCTTTGCCGCCATGCAGGCCAGTACGGTGTGCGACCAGGTGTAGCCTTTGCAGCCGAAGCCTCCGCCGACGTAGGGATTGATGACGTGGACGTTGGCTTGCGGGATGCCGAAGGTGCGGGCCAGCGTGCCCTGCGTCCCCGAGATGCCTTGCGTGGCGTCGTAGACTTCGAGCTTGTCGCCATCCCATGAAGCGATGGTGGCGTGCGGCTCCATGGGGTTGTGGTTCTCGATGGGCGTCGAGTAGATGTTGTCGATGACGACGGCGGCCTTGGCGAGCGAAGCATCAGGGTCGCCACGGCGGGTTTCTCTTCCGCGGCCCGGCGGGCGGGCGTCGGCGAGGTGGGCGTGGAAGCCGAGCTTGGCGGGCTGCTCTTTGTAGGTGATGCGCAGCAGCTTCGCGGCCTGGCGGGCTTCGGGCAGGGAACGCGCGACGATGACGGCGATGGGCTGGCCGCTGAAATAGACAGTCGTGTCCTGCAGGATGTTGACGTTGCCCGAGACGGTGACGCGCGGCGCGTTGAAGGGCGTGAGGACGTTGTGGACGCCGGATGCGCGTTCGGCGGCTGAGGTGTCGATGGACGCGACTTCGCCTGCGGGGATGGTTGCGGTGACGATGTGGCCGTAGGCGACTCCCTTGACGGGGAACTCGGCTGCGTACTTCGCGCGGCCCGTGACTTTGGCGACGCCGTCGTAGCGGTGGCCCAGCTCGCGCGTGTCGGGTGGAACGTTGGTCTGTACCTCTTGGGCGATCATGCCTGTGCTCCTTGTCTCTGCTGTGCGAGGGTGAGGGAGTAGACGATGCTTTGCTTCGCCAGCTCAATCTTGAAGGCGTTGTCCTTCTGGGGCTTCGCTCCGGTGAGTGCGAGCTCGGCTGCTTTGCGGAAGGCTTCGCGGCCGGCGGTCGCGCCCTTGAGCGAGTCTTCGGCTTCGGGCGAGCGCCAGGGCTTGGCAGCGACGCCGCCGAGCGCGAGGCGGGCGGACTTGATCGTGTTGCCGTCGAGTTCGAGCGCGGAGGCGACCGAGACCAGCGCGAAGGCGTAGCTCTGGCGGTCGCGGACCTTCAGGTAGTGGTAGTTGCGTGAGTAGCGCGGCGCGGGCAGATCGACTGCGGTGATGAGTTCGCCGGGCTTGAGCGTGGTCTCGATCTGCGGCGTGTCGCCGGGCAGCAGGTGGAAGTCGGCGATGGCGATCTCGCGCTTGCCGTTCTCGCCTTCGACGTGGATGGTGGCTTCGAGGGCGGCGAGAGCCACGCTCATGTCGGAGGGGTTTGTCGCAATGCACGAGCTGCTTGCGCCGAGGATGGCGTGGATGCGGTTCATGCCTTCGATGGCCGCGCAGCCCGAGCCGGGATTGCGCTTGTTGCAGGCAGGGAAGGCCGTGTCCATGAAGTAGTAGCAGCGGGTGCGCTGCATCAGATTTCCGGCCGTGGTGGCCATATTCCGCAACTGGGGCGAGGCGCCGTTGAGCAGCGCCTCGGAGAGCAGCGGGTAATGCGTGCGGATGAGCTCGTGGTTGGCGAGGTCGCTGTTGCGCACGCTGGCGCCGATGCGGACGCCGCCGTTGGGCAGGCGCGTGACCTGGTCGAGGTGGAGGTGGTTGACGTCGATGAGCTTCGACGGGTGCTCGACGTCGTAACGCATCAGGTCGACGAGGTTGGTGCCTCCGCCAATGAATTTTGCTCCCAGAGATACGCCATGGATGGCGGCGTCGGACGAGGTGGCGCGTTCGTAGCTGAAGGGATTCATGCGCGGCCTCCGTTGTACGCCGCGCGGACAGCGGCGACGATGTTGGGATAGGCGGCGCAGCGGCAGATGTTGCCGCTCATGCGCTCGCGGATCTCGTTGTCGGTGAGTTCGGGTGTACTGGTTTGGCCAGTCGCGAAGGAGACCGTGCTGAGGTCGTGCCGCTTGTGCTCTTCGAGCAGCGCTGTGGCAGAGCAGATTTGCCCTGGCGTGCAGTAGCCGCACTGGAAGGCGTCGTGATCGAGAAAGCCCTGCTGCACGGGGCTGAGTGTGTCGCCGTTTGCGAGGCCTTCGACCGTGGTGATCTCCGCGCCTTCGGCAACAACCGCGAGCGTAAGGCAGGCGTTGACGCGGTGGCCATCGACGAGTACCGTGCAGGCTCCGCATTGGCCGTGGTCGCAGCCTTTCTTGCTACCGGTCAGGTCGAGGTACTCGCGGAGCGCGTCGAGCAAAGAGGTGCGGGTGTCGAGCGCAGTCAAAGCATGCGATTTGCCGTTGATCTTCAAGGTGAGATCGACCGTGTGGGGCGCAGTTGAGACGGCTGCCTGGGCGTCTTCCGCCTCAGCAAAATGTGGAAGGCCGGTGGCCGTGACAGCTCCTAAAATGCCTGCTGCTTTGACGAAGGTCCGGCGGGAAAATTCGCCTTCTGGATGAGGTGTCGTTTGATCGGAGGAGGGAGAAAGAGGCTCTTCAAGCTCGGTGCAGAGAGGGGAACTCATTGCAGGTCCTCGTGCGTTGCTTTGGTTGGGGTTCAAACAAATGTCTGTGAACGAAGCTGCCTATCGAAATAGACGGGTGAGCCGCTCCAAAAGATGCCATTGCCGAACTGGAGATGCGTGGCGATCTGATCTGCAAATTCGGGCAATGAAGCGTTTTTGGTTTGACCAGAAGTGTAGGAGAAAGTTCGGATTGTGTCTACCGGTGAGCTGCCATGCGACGATTCATGGTTCAGGTTCTCCGAGCACATCGCGGACTGCCTGATTACTTTCAGCCATCAAGCGGAGTCTAGTTGAGCAGGCACGTGAAGCTGTATGCAGCATGCATGTGGAGAGAGGGTACTTCCGGAGGTACGCATTTCTGCGCAGATATGGCGCAAGTTGCGCATCTGGAGGGTCCCAAAAGGCATGAAAACCTTGATTTTCACGGTTAAATGCCTTAGAATGTAACAAGATGTATCTCTCCCAGCCATCCTCTCCCCGATGAGTTGTTGGGGACGCTGTATGGAAGTAAATCCTGAAGAAAAGGTACTGAATTCAATATGGCAAAGCGCCGTGGAAATCCAAACTGGGGCAAGCCCGAGCCGATTGGCCCGGTTGTCCCGACGGTCACTTCGTTTGAACAGGTCGTGAAGGAGTATAAATTAACGCCTGACCAGTATGTCCGCTCAACGCGACTGCGCGAGTGGGCACGGCGGAATAAGAACTCCAAGTACATTCCGGAAGCCTTGCTTGAGGCCTGGGGTTTCGAGATCGAATCGACGTTGTAGTTGCAGTTGTAGTAGAAGCAAACCAGAAATAGAGAAACGCCGCCTCGGGCCAATAGAGGCGGCGTTCTTTTATTGCATCGCCCGTATGATGGAGATGCATCGAAACAGATGCATTGGTGAGGAGAGCCTGCATGTTTGCCTCGGTGAAAGAAGCCGTCGATGAGATTCGCGCCGGCCGGATGGTGGTCGTCGTCGATGACGAAGACCGCGAGAATGAAGGCGACCTGACGCTCGCCGCGGAGTTTGTGACACCCGAAGCCATCAACTTCATGGCGAAGTTTGGCAGGGGACTGATCTGCCTGACGTTGACCGAGGAGCGCGCCGACTATCTGCGGCTGGGGCCGATGACGCGCGAGAACACCTCGCGCTTCGGCACCGCGTTTACCGAGAGTATTGAAGCGCGCGAGGGCGTGTCGACGGGCATCTCCGCCGCAGACCGCGCGCACACGATCAAGGTGGCGATCGCTTCCATGTCCACGTCGCGCGATCTGGCGCGGCCGGGACATGTCTTTCCGCTGCGTGCGCGCAAGGGCGGTGTACTGGTTCGCGCTGGGCAGACGGAGGCTTCGGTCGATCTGGCGCGCATGGCTGGGCTTGTTCCTGCCGGCGTTATCTGCGAGATCATGAATGAAGACGGGACGATGGCGCGCGTTCCCGATCTGGTGACGTTCTGCGAGCAGCATGGGCTGAAGATGGTGACGGTGGCTGAGCTGATCCGCTACCGGCTGCAGAATGAGCGGTACATCCATCGCGTGGCTGAGTCGGTGATGCCGACGGCACATGGCGAGTTCCGCATGATCGCGTATGAGAGCGAGGTCGAGGGCGACGAGTCGCATATTGCGCTGGTGCTGGGCGATGTGAGCGGCAACGAACCGGTGACCGTGCGGGTGCATACGCACTGCCTGGCCGGTGACGTGTTTTCGACCACACTCTGCGACTGCCGCTCCATCGTGGAGAACTCGCTGAGGATGATTGCCGAGGCGGGCCGAGGCGCGCTGGTGTATCTGCACAACGGCACGAAGGGCTTTGGCCTGGACAAGACGGTCACTCCGGCGCGTGTGGTGTTTCACCGCGAGCAGCGGGCGCGGGAGGGCCACGACGAGCGCGCGCATCGTACGCTGCGTCAGGTCGGGCTGGGCGGGCAGATTCTCTCCGACCTGGGCATCCACAAGATTCGTCTGCTTTCCAATACGCCAACGCATGTGCCTGCGCTGCATGGCTTTGGCATCGAAATCGTCGAGCAGGTGCCGGTCACGATGCAGCCAGCAGTCAAGGGATAAGCAAGTCCGCCGATAGGAAGTAGGACGGAGGATTTTGCTCCATGCCTACAACTGCACCTCATCAGAATCATCCCGGCCCTGCGCTGGTACCGCTTGTTCGGCGGCCTCCTGCGGGATTTCCGCTCGATGGCGGCCGAGTCAATCTCACCGTCCGGCGCATCACCAAAAACCATCATGGCCGCACGCTTCAGATGCTGGGCCACGCGGCGGAGTATCTGGCATACAACCGCGGATTTTCCGAGAGGCGCGCCAGCGCCGCAGACGACGAGGCGATCAGCATCCTTCGGCGATTGAGCAGCGCGGTCTTTCTGGAGTACGCCGAGGGCGCCCGCGTGCGCCGGCCACTCGAAGATTTTGTGATGGGATGCGCGAGCTGGCTGCTGGAGTAGCCGCTTCGCCAGAAGCACCTGTTAAGCTGAAAGAGTATGGCGCTTACAGTGGTTTTGAATGGTCAGCCGCGCAGCTTTGAAGCTCTCTCCGGGTCCGCGCGGGTTGAAGAACTGGTCCAGGAGCTCGGCTTGAAGGGCGACCGCGTTGCCGTGGAGTTGAACGGCGAGATCGTGCCGCGTGCCGGATGGGCCGATGCGGAGTTGCACGCAGGCGACCGTGTTGAGGTGGTTCATTTTGTCGGCGGCGGCACGTTTGCAGCAGGCACTTCAGAGACGAGCTGCAGCAGCAGCGCCTCCCAGCGGTTGCCATAATCGTTCCATCCTCCAAGTGTGCGAACGCGATCGAGCGCAGCGTGGCTCATGCGCTGCTGCAGCATGGGGTCGTCAGCGAGTAGCTGCATTCTCTCTGCCAGCGCATCCGAGTCGCGGATAGGAACGATGAAGCCTTCGACGCCGTCGGTGAAGAGATCTTCGCCGCCTGTGTTCGTCGTACAGATAACGGGGCAGCCGCAGGCGAATGCCTGTCCTTGCACGAGCGCGAGACCCTCTTCAATGCTCGGCAGCACCATCACATGACTTGTGCTCATCAGCTCGGCGAGCCTGGGTTGCGAGACGGGGCCGAGAAACTCGACGTGCTCGCGCGGCAGCCGTTCGAGCACATGCTTGATGTCTGGGCGAATGTCGCCGGCAAAACGGAGGCGTTTGGCTGTATGCCTGAGCCTGCTGAAAGCCTCAAGCAGGTAGGGAACTCCTTTGCGCAATCCGGCAGCACCGGCAAAGAGCACGTCAAAGCGCCCAGGCGCTGGCTCGGCTGTGCGGCGGAAGTTTTCAAGCCGCACACCGTACGGGATGACGTGGACCTTCTCAGGAGGCAGTCCCATCTCGACAAACGACCGCGCAGCGAAACGTGAAGGAACAGTGATCGCGTCTGCCATCTGGTAGATCTCTTCTTCGCGTTCAATATCGCGCAAGTCGGCGATGGGATAGCTTACGTCCCAGCGCTTGAACTCATCGACAACAAGATCGTGCTGATAGCGAAAATGCGATGAGCCGCGATCGCACACCATCCGTGTACCTCGCACCTGAAGCTCACGCCCGGTCTTCAGGCTGGAGCCGGAGATGGCAATCAACACGTCTGGCGCAGGCTGCGAGCGAAGGCGGCGGCTGGTCCATGCATCGAAGGCGAGAGCGTTCGCGTAGCTGAGCGGATCGCGCAGCCAGTGAATATTGATGCCCATCCGGAGCATCACCATCTCCGGCGTATGAAACCAGGGGTAGGTGCGAACTTTTTCCCGCGCCACACCTTCACGCTGGAGCCTTCGCCACGGATACGTCGAATAGACCATCTCAAGCAGGCCGCGCCGCTCAAGCTCTCGCGCCAGCTCAAAGTGATGGAACGTGCCGAAGACGGTTTGGACAATTCTCATCGACAACCTGAAGGGATGGTATCAAAGGCGCTTCGCCACTTGGCATATAATAATTGACAATGTGGCAGAAGCCCGATAGCATTGCATCATGGCACCTGCAGCAAAAGCGGCCCACGTTCTCTGGCCCTCCGAGCACGTTTCGCCCCAGTCCCGAAGGCGCGGCGCGAGTCTCGGGCTGTCCTCGGGCGACACGGTCGACCTGATTCGAAAGATCGAAGGCGGCTTTTCCTTTGCCGCTTTGGAGACCCTTGAATCGGCCAGTGGGCTTCCTTTGAATATGCTGGCGTCTGTCATCGGAATCCCGGAGCGCACACTGGCCCGGCGCAAATCCTCAGGCCGGCTCGCCCCTGAAGAGTCGGAGCGCCTGCTCCGCATTGCGAACCTGTACGAAAAGAGCGTCGAGCTGCTTGAGGGCGACCGGAAGGCGGCGGCAACATGGCTCACGTCTCCAAAGAAGGCCCTGAACCATCAGTCCCCACTGGCCTATGCGAAGACGGAGATAGGCGCAAGGGAAGTCGAAGACCTGATCGGACGGCTCGAACACGGCGTCTTCTCCTGATGCTTTCAGCATGGCGAATCACCAAGCAGAAACTCGTCGCCCAGGCTTTCACGGGCGAAGGAGCCCGGCTGTATGGAGGCCGATGGAACACGCGTGGTACGGCTGTTGTCTACACGGCACAGTCCCAGGCGCTGGCTGCGCTTGAGATGCTGGTCCATCTGGATTCGCCTCAGATACTTCAGCGATACGTGCTCATCGAGGTCTCGTTCGACGAGTCTCTGGTCGCCGAGTTGGACCGCAGTATGCTACCCAAAAACTGGAGAGCAGATCCGCCGCCAGCCGAGGTTCAGGCCTTGGGAGACGCATGGGTGGCAGGCAAGTCATCGTCAGTCCTGCGCGTTCCAAGCGTCATTGTGCCCGGAGAAGCAAACTTTCTGCTCAACCCACGTCATCCCGATTTTCGAAAGGTCCGTACAGGGAAGCCAATCACATTTGACTTCGACCGGCGGCTGACGGCAGTGCGCTAGACGGATTATGGGCTGGATCCAGCCGCACGGCGTCACTATACATAATATGTGTTATCGGACATTAGATTGAGCCCGGCCAGGCTATCTGGGAATCATCCCGATAGTTCCCAACCACGCCTCAAGCAGATCAGGCCATGCCGTAATGGGATACTTCGTGCGGCGCAGGCCGAAGGCGTGACCGCCATGTGCGTACAGATGCATCTCCACCGGGACGCCGGTCTTCTTCAATGCAATGTAATAGACCAGTGCCTGCTGCACTCCGTCCACGTTGTCATCTTCTGCCTGAACCAGAAATGTAGGCGGGGTCTGGCTGGTGACGGGAACGTATGGGTTCAGATTGAAGGTTTTGTTACTCAGGGCCAGATGTCCCGGATAGATGGGCGCGGCAAAGTCCGGACGACAGCTCTCTTTATCTGCCGCATCAACAGCAGGATACAGGCGCTTATTAAAGTGCGTACTGATCTCTGCCGCCAGAGACCCGCCTGCAGAGAATCCGAGCACTCCGACCTTATGCGGATCGATGTGCCACTCCGCGGCATGCAATCGCACGAGCCCCATCGTTCGCTGGGCGTCCTCCAGAGCGATGGGCGATTGAGGATACGCTCCCCAATACGGGTCGGAGCGCGGCGCGGGCACGCGGTACTTGAGCAGCACGCAGGTAATTCCCTTCGCAGCGAGCCAGTCGCAGACCTCCGAGCCTTCGAGGTCGATGGCGAGGATCTCGTAGCCTCCGCCGGGAAAGACGATGACGGCGGCGCCGGTGTTTTTGCCCTGTGCCGGATAGACCGTCATGGTCGGCACGGAGACGTTGCTGATGTACGTCCACGGTTTGCCGGCGACCAGCTCTTTCGTGTCCAACATGGCGCTTTCGGGTTTCACGGCGGGCCGCGCGTCGGGCGGAGTTCCGGGCCAGATCGGAATCTGTGTGTGTCCCGCAGACGGTTGCCAGACCTGTGCCTGGACGGCAAGCGGGAAAGCAGAGGCGAAGACGCTAAGGACTAAAATCAGGGATTTCACAGGGGGGCTCCGTGGCAGCTTTCAAAGCGTATACGCCACCACTCGGGGGTGGGAGTAACGAAGTGGGAACTTGTGCCCTGTGAGAAACGTTAAGCGCGGTGGATTCAGAGCAAAACCATTGGCAAGCTACCTGCTGCGGCCCATTTTCTTGCGACGTGGTGTCAAACTATCAGCAACGGTAATCGTCATTATGAATGTTCCGCTGTGAGGACGCCTGGTGCTGCCGATCACGATGAAGTTCTGGCTGCGATGCTGCGGACTGATGCTGGCGTTGAGTCCATTCGGCCCTCCATTGCGCGGCCAGATGGACGGTATCGGTTATGCGCAGTCGAGCACAGGCACGAACGCTGCGCCGGTCAACGTCACGGGCACTGTCGTGAATGCGAACACAGGCTCACCGATTGCGCGTGTCCTGGTGCAATTGGGCGGCAGGGCGATCCTGACCGATCACGAAGGCAAGTTCGAGTTCGATCAGTTCAGCGAGACGAACGCGATGCTGCGGGTGACGAAGCCCGGCTACTACTTCTCGCTTGAGCCGAGGAACGACGGCTCCCACATGCTGTCCAGCGCCGACTTGAGTGCGCCGCTGACCCTGCGGCTCTACCCGGAGGCGCTGCTGACCGGAACGGTCACCGCCCCGGATGGCACTCCTCTGAGCGGCGTATCGATCAACGCCATGCGAATCGTCTTCGACGCAGGTGGGCATCGCTGGGAACCCATCTCTCAGATGTCACGCACCAATGGCCGAGGGGAGTTCAGGATTCCTGTGCCGGCCGGCGAATACAAACTGCGGACTTTCTACGCGATGAATCAGCCGGAACAAGGAGATATCGTTATACCCCTTATATTTCCGCAAACTGCCTCAAGTACCACTTCAAATCTAATCAAGCTGGGTAGTGGCGAAGAACAGCATGTCGATCTGCACCCATTTGTTGGCACCGCTCACGCCGTATGGCTCTCTGCTGAATCTTCGACCCAGGGCATCCCTTCGATTCAGGTCCACACGGCAAATGGAGGCGCTTTTCAGGTCGGGGCGCAAAGCGAAAGCGTCGGAGGCGATCTCTTCAAGCTCGAACTGCCGGATGGAAGCTATACCTTATCGGCAACCAAGTACAGTCCTGATGGCGTGCAGTTTGCCGAGACGAACGTCACGGTGGCTGGCCATGATGTGTCGGGTGCAGTGTTGCGGTTTCAGCCTGTACCGACCGTGCCGCTGGAGATTCAGGTCAATTCGGCTACGTCCGATAATGCAAGCGCGACGGTGCCTCCGAATCCTTACCTTCTGGGCTTGATATTGCAGTCCGAGTCCGAGGACATGACCGCGGGGATGATTGGACCTACGCAAAAAGACGGTTCGTTTGGCTTCAGGGCCTCTCCAGGCACCTACCGGCTGGTGGCGCGGAACACTGGCAGCCCGTGGTACGTCGAGTCGGCCACCTATGGTGACCGCGACCTGTTGCGGCAAGATATCGAGATTGCCCCTGGAGGGGGAGGCCAGCCCATTGAACTGATGGTCAGCAATCAAACCGGAACGCTCTCCGGCAGAGTGAGCGTGAATGGCGCGGCGGGAAGAAGCTGGATCTATCTGATTCCTACAACCCCGAGTCTGATTCCTGTAGTTCGCCTGATGAGCTATGCGGACAACCGTGTCAGCATAGGCGGGATGTCCTCAGACCTGAGTGGATCCTACACAGCAAGGCTTGCGCCGGGAAGCTATCAGGTTGTGGCCTTTTCGCAGATGCATGAGGCTGACTTCAGCAATCCTGACACACTGGCGCCCTATGCCAGCCACGTGCGGACCGTGACCATCCATGCAGGAGACAAGGCAACGCTCGATCTTGACGCCGTGACGGATGAGGAGATCAAGCCATGATGCGGCGAACGTGCTCTTCCCTGCTCTCTGCCGTTCTGATGGCCGGCATCGCCGTGTTTGCTCAGACTTCAACTGCCGCATCCGCAACTCCCCCGCAGTACAGAATTACCGGAAGGCTCGTTAGCAGTGCCGATGGCTTGCCAGTGATGCATGGACACCTGGTCGCAACATTTGTAAGCGCGAGTTCACAGAATGGGCAGCACTCATCCATTGAAGTGGATGCAGATGATCAAGGCCGATTTAACATCCAACTGCCTTCAGCGGGTATGTGGAATTTAACGGCCCTGGGGCGTGGCTTTGTGCGTAACGGATATCTCGGGCATGAGCAGTTTTCGAGCGGCGTCGTGCTGACTGCGGAGCACCCCGCGACAGAGATTACATTCGCGCTTGCTCCGCAAGCGATGGTGAAGGGCATCGTCACAGACGAGGCTGGCGAGGCCGTGCGCAACGCGCAGGTATCGCTGGTCCGCGTAGAGCAGGCTACGCCAGAGGGCATAGGGCAGTCGCAGCGTCGCATAGCGCAGACTGACGACCGTGGAGTGTATGAGTTCGATGGCTTGCAACCGGGAGAGTATCGCCTCTGCGTAACCGCGCAGCCGTGGTATGCCGTTGCCGCCGGACGTGGGCAGCAAAATTCAAGTGATAGTCCACCGCTCGATCCATCGCTCGATGTCGCGTACCCGGTTACTTGGTTTCCCGGCAGCTCCGACCCGGATGCGGCCGAAGCGCTCATGCTGAAGGGCGGCGATGTGCGCGAGGCAGACTTTCATCTGCAACCGGTCCCTGCGCTGCATCTGCTGATCGACCCGCCAGCAGAGACAGGAGATCGCCGAGGCGCGCGCTACTTCCCTGTCGTGCAGCGCGTTGACGGCGGAAACTATTTTGTCCAGCCAGTAGTCCGGACGAACGCCGATGGCCAGATTGATGTCGGAGGGCTGACGCCGGGTTTGTACCAGGTGCAACTCCTTGGTCCGGGCGCGCCAAACCTGCGCGCAAGCGTTCAGGTTGCCACCGGTGGACAGACGCTTAGCTTCAATGGCGCGCTGAATGAAGCCAATGTGACGATTGAGATTGACGGCATACCTGAAGATGAGACGGGTTCGCTCATCGCAAGTCTTATCGGTGCGAACGGGCGCACATTCGCTATAACGGACGGTCTGCGTGTGTCGAGATTCAACCGGTCGAGGCAAATGCCTGCCCGCGTCGCAAAACCCGCAGATGGCGCAGACAAGAAGCGGCCACCGAGGATGCTGAATGTCCCTCCAGGAAAGTACAACGTAGTGCTGCGTACAACACGCAACAACTCCGATATCTATCTGGCCGGAATCACGGCGAAAGGCGCACAGGTCGCCGGACGCCAGGTGACGCTTCCTGAGGGCGCATCTACCCTCACACTGCATGTCGTCGAAGGTCGTGCACAGCTGGCGGGCGTCGTCGCTCGTGGCGACAAACCTTCAGTAGGCACATTGGTGATGCTTGTTCCAGCAACACTCGATGAACCGGGCGCAATCCAGTTCGTTCGGCGCGACGAAAGCAACACCGACGGCAGCTTCATCATGAGGGACATCATTCCTGGCGAGTACATCCTGATCGCCGTAGAGGACGGGTGGGACATCAACTGGAAGGACAAAGCAACGCTGGCGCGCTATCTCGGCGGCGGTGTCGCGGTAAGTCTCGCAGCAAAGAGCAACATCGCGCAGAACATCACGGCGCAGCGGCCTTAATCTCTACAGTTGATGAGTGTGAGTCAGTTGGAATCGATGAGAAGCGGCTAAGTCGCCGTAGGGTTGAGCCTCTTCCAGAGAAGGAGTCCAGCCAAACCAACCATACTGATTGCTGCAATCCCATCCTCGATGCTCCGCGGCTGGTTTCCCCGATGAACCGAAAAAACGATCTGACAAACACCAACAACGACGATTGCAGCAACAATTTTCATCTCACCGGCATTGTCACGGCGCTTGCGCCATACCCATAGGCGCTGAATGTCCCAGACGGTTAGGATGCCGACGATCATTCCATCAATCTGGAGTGGCCAGTCGATGCCACGATTCTCGAAAAGTTTATCCAATAGGATGCCTAAGAAGGTTCCCCCAATGAAGGGGGCAGAGCGTGAACTACGAAGCGTATCGAACAGCCGCGCTTTCATGCTGGCCATTCTCTCAGAGGGATCCAGAACGGCTCAAGCTATTATTCGTTCCAATCAACTCACGACTGAAGGATGCGGCGATTCGGCTTTGGCGGCAAGTCTGTGTTAAATTCATAGAGGCCGCAATACTTGCGGAGAGATGGCCGAGTGGCTGAAGGCGCACGCTTGGAAAGCGTGTATACCGCAAGGTATCCAGGGTTCGAATCCCTGTCTCTCCGCCACTTCCCTTCCTATAGAATTGACAATCATCCCCCAAAAGCCCGCGCGTATCATCGCAGCCGGCAGGAAAGTGTTTGTTTGCCAATGCATCGCTGGTCCCAGCTTTTTATTCCGACCCTTCGTGAAGCACCCGCCGACGCCGAAGTTGCCAGTCACAAGCTCCTGCTCCGCGCAGGGTACGTCCGCCAGCTTGGCGCGGGCATCTACAGCTACCTCTTCCTCGGCAATCGCTCGGTGAACAAGATCATCGCCATCGTCCGCGAAGAGATGGACGCGATCGGCCAGGAGTTCCTCCTCCCTGCTCTGAACCCTAAAGAGGTGTGGGAGGCCAGCGGACGCTGGACCGGCATGGGCGACAACATGTTTCGCCTGAAGGACCGCAAAGGCGCAGAGCTTTGCCTGGCCATGACCCACGAAGAGATCATGACCGACATCGCCCGCAAGGAGCTGCGCAGCTACAAGCAGCTTCCGCAGATCTGGTATCAGATTCAGACGAAGTTCCGCGACGAGCCGCGGCCAAAGTCGGGCCTGCTGCGCGTGCGGCAGTTCATCATGAAGGACAGCTACTCGTTCGACATCGATGAGACCGGTCTCGACGAGAGCTACCGCAAGCACGACGCGGCGTACCGCCGCATCTTCTCGCGCTGCGGCCTGCAGTTTGTCGCGGTCGAAGCGGACTCCGGCGCAATGGGCGGCTCGGCCTCGCAGGAGTTCATGGTCTACACCGACGCGGGCGAAGACCTCATCGCATCAAGCGTCTCTGGCTACGCGGCCAATCTCGAAAAGGCGACCTCGCAACTCACGCCAGTCACCGAGATGGAGCCGACGGGCGACGGCACGCCTGAGCTTGTTCACACACCGGGCAAAGCTGCCATTGCCGACGTTGCCGAGTTCTTCAAAATCTCCCCTGCGTCCGACATCAAGACCGTCGCCTACATGGGCCAGACGAAGACCGCCGATGGCAAGACCGTCGAGCAGCCGGTCATCGCCTTCCTGCGCGGCGACCACTTCGTCAACGAGACGAAGCTGTGCGCAGTAGCTGGTGTCTCCGAGCTGCGCCCGATGGTCGCCGAAGAGCTCGCGCTCTACTTTGAAGGCCCCGCAGGCTACCTCGGCCCCATCGGCCTCAAAGTCCTGCCCGCAGCGAAGGGCGATCCACGCGCCACGACCGTCATCCTCGACAAAGGCCTCGAAGGCCGCAAGAACATGGTCGCGGGCGCAAACAAACTCGACTATCACTTCCGCAACGTCGCACCGGGCCGCGACTTCACCTGGACCGCAATCGCCGACATCCGCAACGTGAACGAGGGCGAACCGTGCCCCATCAGCGGACAGCCGCTCAAAGTCGCAAAAGCCGTCGAGATCGGCCACATCTTCAAGCTCGGCCGCAAGTACACGCAGTCGATGGGCGCGAGCGTGCTCAACCGTGACGGCAAAGAAGTCACGCCGATTATGGGCAGCTACGGCATCGGCATCGAGCGCATCCTCACGGCCGCGATCGAAAGCTCTGCCGCGGCCAGCGCAGGCGCGTCCTACGCGCTGCATCCGGCCATAGCGCCGTTCCAGGTAGTCGTCACCATCACGAACGTCGGCGACGCCGCCTTGCGCGAGGCGGGCGAAAAAGTTGCCGCTGCGCTTGAATCCGCAGGAGTCGACGTTCTGCTCGATGACCGCGACGAGCGCGCCGGCGTAAAGTTCAAGGACGCCGACCTGGTTGGCATCCCCTATCGAATCAATATCGGACGTGGAGTAGCGGAAGGCAAAGTTGAATTTGTAGATCGCCTCCAGAACCAAACGAGTGACCTTGCACTCGACAATGTAGCCCGGGAGGTTGCCGCCAAGGTAACATCAGCCCTGCACAACCCGGTTGCCGGAATGTAACTCTAATCGTCCAAATCGAAAGAGCATTTTGCCAGTCAAACTCAAATACGGCAGCGCACGCGGTGGAGCGCAGGACACCTTCGGCTACAGGGTCCTGCAGGCATTTCTGGTCTTCCTTCTGGGATGCGCCGTTCTATGCGTCGGCGTCTTCAGCTACTACTACGTTCATTACAAGCACGTCGTGGACGACCGGCTGGCCTCCGGCCATCTCTTCGCCAGCGTCTCACAGATTTACGCTGCGCCGAAGGAGGTCCGCGACGGCCAGAAGCTGACCGCCTCCGAGATCGCCGCCGACCTGCGCCGCGCCAACTACAACGCCAACCCGCAGATGGGCACCTTCCAGCTCAACGGCGACAGCATCTTCATCAAGCCCGGCCCCGAGAGTTACCACTCCACCGACGGCGCGACCATCACCACCACAGGCGGCGTGGTCACGAGTATCGCGGCAGAAAACGGCGCGCAGTTGTCTGCCTACGAGCTGGAGCCGCAGCTCATCACTTCGCTCTCCGAAGACGCCAACCGCACCAAGCGCCGGATGGTCACGTACGACCAGATTCCGCCGCGCCTGGTGCAGGCCGTGACCTCGATCGAAGACCGCCGCTTTTTCGAGCATAGCGGCGTCGATTACCACAGCATGATTGGCTGGGCATGGCACGACGCCATCGGCGACCGCAGATTCCGCGGCGGCGGATCTACGCTCACGATGCAGCTTGCCAAGGACCTCTTCGTCCAACCCAACCGCTCCAGCAAGTTCGAGTACATCAAATACAAGATGAACCAGATCCTCGTCGCCTTTCAGCTCGAGGCACGGTTCAGCAAGCAGCAGATATTCGAGATGTACGCCAACGAGATCAACCTGGGCCATCGCGGCAGTTACGCCATCAACGGCTTCGGCGAGGCATCCCAGACCTACTTCGGCAAAAGCCTGCGCCAGCTCGACACAGCGCAGTGCGCGATGCTCGCCGGCATGATCCAGAGTCCAAGTCGCCTGAATCCGTATCGCCATCCGGAACGCACAACCGCGCGCCGCAACATCGTGCTCGACTCGATGGTCGAGACCGGAGCCATTACCGAAAGCGAATCCACAATCGCCAAGGCCGAGCCGCTCCATCTCGCTCCGCCCAATGTCGACGCCGGCGAAGCTCCCTACTTCGTCGACCTGGTACACGATCAGCTTGTGCAGCGCATCGGCGACCAGGACCTCGCGCACCAGAACCTGCGCATCTACACCTCGCTCGACCCGGACCTGCAACGCATCGCTGCCGAAGCCGTTGAAGAAGGCATGAAGCACGTCGATGAGCTGGTCCGCAGCAAGCATCGCAACCGCAAGGGCGAGATTGCCGGCGACATCACCTACCCACAGGTTGCGCTCATCGCCATCAACCCGCACACCGGCCAGGTTTTGGCGCTCGTTGGCGGCCGAAACTACGGCGCGTCGCAACTCGACCATGCCCTCTCCCAGCGCCCCACCGGCTCCATCTTCAAGCCGTTCGTCTATGCTGCGGCGTACAACACTTCGCTCAATAACACGAACCTCGACGGTAACGGCCCCTTCACTGCGCTGACACAAATCAACGACGACCAGCAGGACTTCGGCACCGCCGACAAATCATATATGCCAGGGAATTTTGTCAAAGGCGAGTACCCGGGCATGGTCACGGCTATCACAGCGCTTGAGCACTCACTGAACATCGCCACCATCGCGCTGGCCCAGCAGGTCGGTTACGGAAACGTCGCGGCGCTTGCCCGCTCTTCAGGGATCGCCAACGCACGCGCGACTCCGTCCGTCGCCATCGGCACCTACGCGGCCACGCCCATCGACATGGCTGGCGCGTACACCGTCTTCGCCAACAACGGCGTTCACATCGATCCGTGGATGCTCGCCTCCGTGCGCAACCCGAACGGCGATATCGTCTCGGACTTCTCGCCGGTTGCCAAGCAGGTGCTCGATCCTCGCGTAGCCTATCTCACGCAGTCGCTCATGGAAGACGTGATCAACTACGGCACGGGATCCAGCGTGCGCGCGCTCGGCTTCACCGCGCCCGCAGCGGGCAAGACCGGCACGGAGCACGATGCATGGTTCGCCGGCTACACCTCGAACCTGCTCTGCGTCATCTGGGTCGGTAACGACGACTACACCGACATCAAGCTCCAGGGAGCAGATGCGGCCGCGCCGATCTGGGCCGAGTTCATGAAGCGCGCCGTTCAGCTTCCGCAGTACTCCGACGTGAAGCCGTTCACGCCTCCCAGCGGCATCACCATCGACAGGATCGACAAGACCACCAACATGCTGGCCGACTCGTCCTGCCCGGACAACGACATCACCGTTGCCTTCCTCGATGGCACCGCTCCAGCCAACACCTGCAGCCAGATGCACGAGAGTCCGGCGAACTTCATCGAAAAGATATTCGGGTTCGGCGGCCACACGAACACCCCAACGCAGCAACAACAGCCTGCCCAGCCGCAACAACCGCCATCAACTCAGAACACGCACGCACCACCAGCCCCACCCACAGAGACTGCTCCTGAAACCCAGCAGGCACAGCCCAAGAAGAAGAAAAACTTCTTCCAGAAGATATTCGGTGGCGGCAACAAAGATAAAAACAAAGATCAGCAAGATCAATCCGAACCGCCTCAGTAGGAACGCTGCTGCGTCGCTCCAGCCGCACGCTGCTTTCGCACGTTGAACCCTCGCGCTCCCGCGGAAAATCCCGCCTCCAGTAAATACCGGGCAATCCAGTGCTCCGCTACTGGCCCCCCATTGATGGTGGCGATCAGCATCCCGGCCCGCAGGTCTTCTTCACCTTGCGCCTGCACCTGCTCAACCAGAAACTTCGCAAGACGTTCGGCAACATGTGACCGCTGCGGCTCGTCCTCCGGCAGAAACATCTGCACATTCGGATTATCGCGACGCATGTATACCACAAGATCGCCATCGCACAGGATGACGCGCGCACCCACGCTTCTTGTGAGCGCCATCCCCTCTTCGGGCCAGCGCAGCAAAGCGCCGTATGGGTTCGCCGGATCAGCCGCCGCAAGTTGCACTATCTCCACCCGCGCCGGATCACTCTGCGCGCGCAGAGAGCGCAGCAGATCGACCGCAGCGGGCACAGCGAACTGCGTGGCCCCCAGCTCCGCCACAAAATATCCGCGGCGCAACTTCCCGCTCTCCTCCATCGCCTTCATCACATCGTAGACAGCAGAGAAACCGCCGGGCAGGTTCTCCGCATGCGCCGTCTCGCGGAACACAACGCCATAGCGCGCAAGCAACTGCTGCGCCATCGCATGGCTCCACTCGGTCATGCGTTCGGGTGTAGGACGCTCATCAGCAAACGCAGCCCGCTGCAGCGCCCACCGCCCTTGAGCGGCAGGCGGAGTCGTCCGGCGCGAATGAAATCCCGTCTGCTGATGCACGCGCCGAGCAGGCTTGCTCGACGCAGGCCGCTCACAATAGGCGCGCAGCGCAGCCATGCCATCGTTTGTGACCAGGCCCTTCCACACCAGGCTCCAAAGCGCAGCTACCGTCTCTCCGGGATAACCTCCGCCGATGCCTTCATGCAGTTCCGCGAAGAACGACGCGCCATGCTCACGCAGATAATCAACGATCTGCTGCTCGCGTTCGCTGGCTGCGCCTTCTCTCTTTACTGGCGCCCACAGCGCCGGCAACTTCTCGGCAAGATAAAGAGCAATCCGCCCATCATGTTCGCCTAGCGATTCGATCCCGCACCACACCACCTCACCTGCGGCGATCAGTATGTCGAGATCGGCAGGTTTGTAATTCGAGATGCGCGCAGGAAGAATCTCCGTCTCAAGTATCGAAGCGGGCAACGCCGCGCCTTGAAGAGTCTCGATCGTATCGAGCAACGCGTCCAGTCCACGACGAGGCTGCACAACGCCCTGCCAGCGTGTAATCAACCGCGCCAGCGTTCGCTCTTCAACCGGCTCAATCTCCTTGCGCAACCGCGCCAGTGACTTGCGCCGTATCGTTCGCAAAACCTCGACGTCACACCACTCACGATGCGAACCTTCCGGTCTGAATCCACCTTCTGCGACGCGCCCCGACTGGACAAGACGCTCCAGCACCGGTTCAACGCGCTCGACAGAGACACCAAAACGCCGAGCCGCTTCGTGTGCTGTGAAAGGTCCATGCGTCCGCGCAAATCGCCGCATCAGGTCCAGCATCGCGTCCGTCACAGGGGCCAGCAATACAGCAGGAAGCCCTTTCGGAAGCTCCAGTCCAAGCGCATCTCGATATCGCGCCGCGTCTTCGACTGCAATCAGCCGCTTCTCATCAGCAACCTCGATCTCTATTGCGCGCCGGATACGCAACAGCCAGGCAGCACTGTTTGCAATCTCCTCGGTCGCGCATCGTGTGCGAAGCTCTTCCCGCGAAAGGTCTCCCAGCCGAAGCAGCATATCGTGCACAGCATCCATGTCGCGCGCACGATATCCCTCAGCGAGACACTGCAACTGCTTCTCCGTTTCATCCATCGCGTTCGGGTCGAGCAGTTCGCGCAGATCGGCTTCGCCCATCAACTCACGCAACTGGTTCTGATCGATCGTCAACGCCTGCGCGCGCCGCTCAGCCAGCGGAGCATCACCGTCATAGATGTAGTTGGCAACATAGCTGAACAGCACAGCAGAGGCGAACGGGCTTGGCCTCGTCGTATCCACCGTGTGAACAAGCAACTCGCTGCTTTCAATACCGCGCAAAATCTCCGCAAGCGCAGGCATATCGAATACGTCGCGCAGGCACTCACGATAAGCCTCCAGCAAAATCGGAAATGATGAGTACCTGCTCGCCACGCTCAACAGGTCATACGCCCGTTTACGCTGCTGCCATAGCGGCGTTCTTCCATCCGCGCGCCGCCTGGGCAACAACAAAGCCCGTGCCGCGCTCTCTCGAAACTTTGCCGCAAACAAAGCCGTCGCGCCCAGCTGATGAATCACGAGACTGGCCGCTTCAGCAGGCTCTAAAAGCAATGGGGCGACGGAAGGCGGCTCATCCGTCTCAGGAAAACGAAGCACGAAGCCATCTTCGCTCCACATCGTCTCTACATCGGGACCACCACTAGCGCTGACCTTTGCCGCTGCTGCAACAGCCCAGGGTGCGTGAACTCTGCTGCCAAACGGCGTGAGCACACAGACCCGCCAGAAGCCCAGTTCGTCACGCACACGCTCGACCACAATGCTACGGTCATCCGGAACGATCGTCGTAGCAAGCTGCTGGTCGGTCAGATAGCGCAGCACATTCTCCGCCGCATCCGGTGCAAGATCGTGTTCCGTAGTCAACCGCGCCATGCCAACGCTGTGCGGAGCCTCGCGCAACTCACGCACGAGCGCGCCAATCCTCCTCCCAAACTCCAGCGGCCGTCCCGCGCGGTCTCCATGCCAGAAGGGCATCTTCCCCGCTTCGCCAGGAGCAGGTGAAACCAGCACGCGGTCCTGCGTAATCTCTTCAATGCGCCACGACGAAGCACCAAGCGTGAACACCTCGCCCGGCTTGCTCTCGAAGACCATCTCTTCATCCAGCTCACCCACGCGCACCGGCTTCGCGTGCTCTCCAGCCAGAAATACGCCGTACAATCCGCGATCTGGAATCGTGCCTGCATTCAAAATCGCAACGCGCTTCACTCCACTGCGCGGCGTCAGCCAGTTGTTAATCCGGTCCCACGTAATACGCGGCCGCAACTCCGCAAATTCATCCGACGGATAGCGCCCCGAAAGCATATCGAGCACGCCGTCAAACGCAGTGCTGCTCAAAGAAGAAAATGGAGCACAGCGTCGCACCAGCGCAAACAACTCTTCATAGCCAATGCCAGGACCGTCATCCTCGCCATATCGCCTCGCACTTGCACTGACGATCGGAGGATGGGCCACAATTGCCACAATCTGCTGTGCCAGAACGTCCAATGGATTGCGAAGAAAGCGGGTAGACTCAACGTGTCCTTCATGCATGGCGCGCGTTACAGCGGCACACGCAACCAGATCGCCGCGATACTTCGGGAAAATAACGCCACTCGAAGGCACACCCACACGATGCCCCGCTCTTCCAATCCGCTGCATTCCAGCAGCAACCGAAGGCGGCGCTTCAATCTGCACCACAAGATCGATCGCGCCCATATCGATTCCAAGCTCAAGCGAAGATGTAGCAACCAGAGCCCGAATCTCGCCGGCCTTCAGCAGCGTTTCAATCTCCGCCCGCTGCGACGCCGCAAGCGAGCCGTGGTGCGCGCGTGCCAGCGGCTCTCCTGCAAGCTCATTCAGCGCGCCAGCAAGCCGCTCCGCAGTGCGACGTGCATTGACGAAGATCAGCGTCGAGCGCCGCTCACGCAGAAGCTCCAGCACGCGCGGATAGATCGACTGCCAGATCGAAGTCTGCTTTTTCTCCTGATCGTCGCGAGAGGGGCCGTCTGTCCTTGCGCCAAGCCGCGCCATGTCTTCAACAGAGACCTCGACTCGCAGCTCAAGGGCTTTGCGCGCCCCTGCATTCACCACCGTGACGGACCGATACTGCAGCGCCCGATCCGCTGTTGAACCATCGAACACGGCCTTCTCGATCAGCTGCTCTGCACGATCTTCATTGCTTGTTGGAGCTACCTCAGCGACAATCTCGCCCATCGGTTCCGACGACTCAGCCCCACCTAAAAAACGAGCTACCTCTTCAAGTGGTCTCTGTGTGGCAGACAGTCCAATCCTCTGCAAACGCCGCCCTGTCAAAGACTCCAGCCGTTCCACAGACAGCATCAGATGCGCGCCACGTTTGCTTGGCACCAGCGCATGGATCTCATCAATGATCACGGTCTCAACTGATCGCAGCGACTCCGCCGCATCCGAGGTGAGCAGCAGATACAAACTCTCCGGAGTTGTAATCAGAATGTCAGCCGGATGCCGTTTGAATCGCGCACGCTCTCGCTGCGACGTATCGCCAGTGCGCACGCTGATCTCAGGCATCTGCACCTCGATGCCCTCTTGCTTCGCCATCTCCGCGATGCCATGCAGAGGCATCTGCAGATTTCGTTCAACATCTACCGCAAGCGCCTTAAGTGGCGAGACATAAATGACACGGCAACCAGAAGCAGTTGTGTTTTCCGGCCGCATCATCAGCCTGTCGATGCACCAGAGAAAGGCCGTCAGCGTCTTGCCCGTGCCCGTAGGCGCAAGAATCAGGGTGGACTCACCGCGCGCAATCGCAGGCCACCCTTCGACCTGCGGGGCCGTCGGTTTGCCGAGCGCCTTGCGAAACCATCGCGCGGTAATGGGATGAAACAAGGCGAGCGTATCCGTCTCTGCAACGCCACTCGAACCAGCCTTCGCTGTTTCCCTCGAAGCGTTCGATTTGGAAGTAACTCGCGGCATAGCTTCTACGCTTTTAGAAGCATAACCGCCAGCGGTCGCTTGATTCTCAAACAGCCATCACAGGCCGGTAACAATAGCTGTTTTTGAGGAACTCCACCTCGAACAGGCTCGTAGAATCCTCAGCCTGCTCCGCATTGCCCAGCACCAGGCAGCCATCGGATGCCATCTTGCGATGCACCTCACGAAAGAGGATGCTTCTGTCCTGCTGGGTGAAATAAAGCAGCACATTGCGCAGCAGTACCAGATCGAACTGCGGCATCTTCGGCAGCGGAGCACAGAGATTGGCTCGCTGAAACTCGCACATCTGCCGGATTCGCTCATTCACGATCCATTCCTCGCCATCGCGAGCCATGTACTTCATCAAAAGGCGCGCAGGCAAGCCGCGATTGACTTCCAATCTTCTGTATCTTCCGCGCTGCGCATATTCAACCACGTGACGCGAGATGTCTGTTCCAATAATCTTCACGTCCCAGCCACACACGATAGGAAAATGCTCCGCAAGCATCATGCCGAGGCTGTACGCCTCCTGCCCGGTAGAGCTGGCAGCGCTCCAGATGCGAAGCCTCCGCTGCCCTTCCCGTCGTTCGATCAGGCGAGGAAGAATGACATCGCGCAACATCTCGAACGGCTTCAAATCGCGAAAGAAGCTCGTTTCGTTGATCGTCATTGCCTCTGCAACTGCGCGATGAAGATGCGCCTGGCGATCCATCTTGAGCCTGTCGACAAAATCTTTAAGATTGCGCGCCCCCGCCATGCGAACAATCGGAGTCAACCGTGTGTCGAACAATGCGTTCCGTGAAGGGTCAATCGTGTTGGCCGACTGCGCGCGCACAAGCTCGCGCAGATAGGCATAGTCCATCTCAGTACAAGCCATGCACTACCTCCCGCCGCGCCGTCATCGCAGCCGCATGCTGCGCGGCAGCGGGTCTTGCCGCCCGCCCCGCATTGACCCTCTGTTGCAACGCATCCGCTATCGCCGCGACCGGCAAAGTGGCCGCGGCAATTCCCGCCTCTGCCACTCTTCCTGGCATTCCCCATACAGCCGATGTCGCCTCATCCTGCGTCAGCACGGTGCCGCCGCGTTCATACACCGCCCGCGCGCCGTCCAGTCCATCCGATCCCATCCCAGTCATGACCAATGCAAGCGCACCTGCGCCATACATCCTGGCTGCAGAGAAAAACAAATAGTCCACCGCAGGCATGCAATGGTTCAGCGGAGCTTGACGATGCAACCGCACCCGCGCGCCGACCGGCTCCCCACTCAGCATCGCCTTCTGCGGAGCAATCTCCATGTGAGCGTCTCCGGGGGCGATCCAAATAACGCCAGGACGCACCACTGCTCCTTCGTAGCCTTCCTGCACACGCAACGCGCAAGACCGATTCAGCCGTTCCGCCAGCGCACCTGTGAACAACTTCGGCATGTGCTGAACGATGAGAATCGGAGCAGGAAAATTAGCAGGCAGCTTCGGCAACATCTGCTCAAGCGCTGTTGGGCCGCCAGTCGAAAGCCCGATCACGACAAGTTCAACCGGACCATTGCTCTGCGTTGGTGTTGCTCGCCCATGCGCGGTTGTGACGGCACGTGCAGACGTGACACAGCCCGCCGGCTTCGCCAATGCAGCGATCTTCGGAAGCAATTGCTGTGCAAGCGAAGCTAAGGCGGCGTTGACGTCGCGTTGCCCCCCAGGCTTCATCACATAGTCCGCTGCTCCTCGCGCAAGGGCCTCCAGAGTAGATCGTGCGCCATGCTCGGTGTGTGCGCTGCACATAATCACCGGCAAACTGGGCTGTTGCAGCCGCAACCGATCCAGCACCTCCAGCCCATTCAGCCGAGGCATCTCGAGATCGAGCACAAGAACATCTGGCGCCAGGCGCTTCACCTCTTCCAGACATTCAATGCCATCCCGTGCCACGCCACACAACTCCATGCGCGGCAATTCGGCCGATCCGTCAGCATCGTGCGCTTGAAATAGCTTGTGCATGATGCCCCGCATGACAGCGGAGTCATCCGCCGCAAACACGCGCAGCGGTCTTCCAGTCATAGTTCTCATGCCCGGCATCCTTTATCGATCTGTGTTCTAAGCGGCCTCAAAGCCAAGCAAAAGCATCTTCTCGCGCAGACTTTCGGGTGTGAAGGGCTTCATCAGAAACTCATCTGCGCCATTGTTCAACGCAGTTGAGATGAAGCTGTTGTCCGCCTCAGTCGTCACCATCATCACCTTCATCTGCGGTCCAAGCTGCGCTTCACGCAGCGCCTTCACACATTCCAGGCCATTCATCACCGGCATATTCACATCCAGCAGCATCAGGTCGAATGCCTGCTGCGCCGCAAGCACATGCAGGGCCTGGCTGCCATCGACGGCCTCCTCGCACGAGATTCCCATCTTGGCCAACAGGTGTCTCAGATACTCACGCACGAAGCTCGAGTCATCCACAATCAGCGCTCTCATGCATCCCTCCCATTCGCTTGCTTGAAATATCCCGTCTCGGTCAGCCGCGACGGCCGCAGCTTCTGCGGGTCGAGCTGCACCAGAAGCCCCGTCTGCATCTTGTACGCACCATCAAACAGCCACTTGCACTTGGCATCGAGCGTCGTCGGATTCTCTTCCAGCATCTTGCGATTCACCGTCACGACTCCGCCAACTTCATCCACAACAAGCCCGAACCGTTCGCCACCATCATCGTCATCGAGCACCAGTACGCAGCCTGTCTCCGAATACTCTTCCAGCCCGAGCAGTGCACGAAAATTGACCGTCGTAAGCACTTCACCGCGATACGGGACAACTCCCGCAATCATCGCCGGAGCAAGCGGAACACGTTGCAGCTCGCGTTTTCCCAGGACCTCCCTGATCTTGCGTGTGTCAATTCCAAAGCTCTCGCTGCCTGCAAACATCGAGCACAGCGACACCGCGTCCGTCTCTTCCAACACCTGGTCCACCTCTTCCCTGCCAACAATCTTCAAGCGACCTCCTTCCAGTCCGCCGTTGCACCTTCAAAATCACGATGGACCATCGTCAGCTTCTCCTTCACAATCGCGAGTTCCATCCCCCCCATGGACTCGTCTTTGTCGAGCACATTTCCTGTCGAAACATCGAGTACTCGGCGCACTACCATGCCTGTGCGCGACCGGCCGCTCGGGCCCGCGTGATTGCAGATCAGAATCGTGGCCAGAACCTCCTCGGCAGACTGCTCTGTCTCCAGCTCGGCCAGCACATTGCCATCGTCAGTCAGCGGCAGCAACTCGCCGCGATACTGCAACAGCGCCCGTCCGCCCGCATACTCCACCTGCGTCAGCGGAACACTTTCAATTCGCTCCACAGCGTTGAGCGGCACAGCAGTGCGCTCCCGCGCACGGTCTTCAAAGATGAGGAACTGCATACCCTCTTCACTCTTCACTTGAACTTCATCTGTCTCCGTCTCATCGGAGCCTCGTTCAACAGGCTTCACGCCGGCGCGTGCCGCGGTCGCAGCAATGTCGAGAATCAGCGCCAGCGTGCCGTTACCAAGCACAGTTGCCCCTGAGAACAGCCCTATCTCACGCAGCACGGCAGAGAGCGGCTTCACCACAATCTCCTCCGGTGCAAGTAGGTCATCGACAACAAGCCCGTAGCGGCAACCCTCTGCCTCAAGCACTGCAAGATATATCCCGTGCGACTCCGACGCCTCTTCCATCTCAATTCCAAGCAGTCTGTTCAAACGAATAATCGGCAGCAGCCGCTCGCGCAGCCTGTAAACTTCGGCAGCGCCAACCGTCTCGACGGCTTTTTCAGCCTCGCGGCGCGGCACATACACCAGCTCAACCAACGCACTCTGCGGCAGCGCAAAGCTATGCCCTCCGCTCTGCACAACCAGCGCAGGAACAATCGCGAGCGTTAGCGGAACACGCAGACGCAGCGTTGTCCCAACGCCAACCTTCGACTCCAGTTCAACGCTTCCGCCAACTTTTTCGACGTTCGCGCGAACTACATCCATGCCAACGCCACGGCCCGAAACCGTCGTCACTGCAGCCGCCGTCGAAAATCCCGGCAGAAAGATCAACTGCAGCGCCTCGCGCTCCGACATCGACGACGCCTGGTCCTGCGCCACCAGCCCGCGCTCGACGGCCTTCTTCAACACCTTCTCAATGCTGATTCCAGCGCCGTCATCTGCGACCTCAATCACCACCGAGCCGCTCTGATGAAACGCCCGCAACTTCAGGCATCCCTCAGCAGATTTGCCCGCAAGCACCCGGTCTGCTGGCGCTTCAATACCATGATCGACAGCGTTCCTCACCGCATGCGTCAGCGGATCTTTGATCGCCTCCAGCAGGCTCTTATCAAGTCCGGTCTCCTGCCCCGAGAACTCAATCCTCACATCACGTCCGCACGTCCGGGCCAGGTCACGTACCATGCGCGGAAACTTGCCGAACAGGTTGCCAACCGGCTGCATCCGCGCCTGCATCACCGTCTCGCGCAGGTCCGCAGTCACGCTGTCGAGTCGCCTCGTCAGTTCAGGAAAGTTTGCCGACTCCATGCCGCTCTGCAACATCTGGTTGCGCGTCAGCACAAGCTCACCCACCAGATTCATCATGCGATTCAGCACATCCACATCAATGCGCAGAGTCTTGTCATTATTCGCCGCTGCCTGCGAGGCTACTGGCGCAGCCTGCGAAGAAACCGGCGCAGCCGCAGGAGCAACCAGCGACATACCGTGCATCGCAGCTTCATCGGGCGCCGAAGCTGTCCCATTCAACTCGGCAAGCTCGGCAATCAACTCGCTGTCCTCGTCACCTGCACGAGTACCTTCGCTGCCCGTCGCTTCAATCAGAGACAGAATGGCGCGCAGACCATCCAGCAACCGCAGCAGGCCGCTGATAAGATCGCTCGTCACAGCCAGCTTGCCTTCGCGCAGCGAGCCCAGCAGATGCTCGCCCGCATGTGCCAGCTTCTCCAGCCGCTCAAAGCCGAGAAATCCCGTCGTGCCTTTAATCGTATGCACCGCACGAAAGATCTCTCCTACCAGCGCAGCAGTGTCTTCAGGCCGCGTCTCAAGCTCAGTCAGGCACCGTTCCATCCGGTCCAGCCCTTCCTGGCTCTCTGCAAGAAACTCTTTGGTCAAGTCGTCCACACCTCTCTTATCGGGCGCGGCCAACCAACCATTAGCGATAACGCACTTGCCATCATCACCCTGGCTTGGATAGCCTCACACATCATGCCGTCTTCCACGCTCACTCAGCAGCAGGCAGAGTCGCTCCAGCAGCGCGCCATCGAAGCCGCGCGCAATGCCTACGCTCCTTACAGTCGCTTCCATGTCGGCGCCGCTGTCCTGCTTTCGGACAGTACGATCGTCACCGGCTGCAACGTCGAAAACGCCTCCTACCGCCTCACCACCTGCGCCGAACAGAACGCGATCACCTCCGCCGTCGCACAGCATGGACCAAGCATCAGCATCGTTGCAATCGCAGTCGCCAATCTGAACAGCGCTGCAAGCCAACCCTGCGGAGCCTGCCGCCAAACCATCCTCGAATTCAGCGCCCCCGAGACCATCATCTATTTCCCAAACGTAGACGGCTCATTCGCGCAAGCAACCATAGCCGAACTTCTGCCTGCCGCATTTTCACTAAACAAATGACACAGCCAATCCATCCCATCGACGTCATCCTCCACAAGCGCGACGGCCTCACCCTCTCCGACGCCGAGATTCAAGCATTCATCCGCGCCATCGTCGAGCGCACACCCGAGCGCCAACTCGTCACCGACGCCCAAATCGCCAGCTTCCTGATGGCCGTCTTCCAGCGCGGCCTCAACGCGCACGAGCTCGCAGCGCTCACGCAAGCCATGCGCTACTCCGGCGACACCTTCGACGCCGCAACGCTAGACGCCTTCACCCCCGTCTTCTGTGTAGACAAGCACTCCACCGGCGGCGTTGGCGACAAAACATCCCTCCTCATCGCACCAGTGCTCGCTGCTGCAGGTCTCGCTCAGCCAACGCCTGCAGGCATCCCAGGCATCTGCGTACCGATGATCAGTGGTCGCTCCCTCGGCCACACCGGCGGCACGCTCGACAAGCTCGAAACCATCCCCGGCTTCAACTCGCAGCTCAATCTCATACAGCTCGGCGAAACGCTCCGGCAATGCGGCGCCGCGCTCATCGGCCAGACACCGCGCATCGTCCCCGCCGACCGCACACTCTACGCCCTGCGCGACCACACCGGCACAGTCGAGTCGCCCTTCCTCATCACCGCCAGCATCATGAGTAAAAAACTCGCCGAAAGCCTCAACGCGCTCGTGCTCGACGTGAAGACCGGCAGCGGCGCATTCATGCCCACCTACGAAAAATCCAAATTCCTCGCCGAGCTTATGGTGCAGACAGGTGAAGCCGCAGGCACCCGCACCGTCGCCGTGCTCACCTCCATGAACGAGCCGCTCGGACGCTTCTCCGGCAATTGGATCGAAGTCTGGGAGTGTGTAGACATCCTGCAGGGAAAACGCCACGCCATGTCGCGCGATCTCATCGAACTTTCGAACATCCTCTCCGGCTGGATGCTCCATCTCGCAGGCCGCGCCGCCACACCCGAAGCAGGCGCAAAGCTCGCCGACGAAATTCTCGCATCGGGCGAAGCCTACAAAGCGTGGCTCAAGATCATCGCAGCGCAAGGCGGCGACACAACAATCTTCAAAGACCCCGCAGCCTTCCACAAACCAAAAGCCACCCGCACCATCCGAGCCGAAATCTCCGGCTACCTCGCCTCCATGGATTGCAAACAGGTCGGCTGGGCCGTGCAGCGTCTAGGCGCAGGCCGCGCCAAACCCGGCGATCCCGTCAGCGCACATGCGGGCATCGAGTCGCACGCAAAGCTCGGCGACAGGCTCGAACCCGGCCAGTCCATCTTCACCCTGTTCTCCGAAGACGCAGCCCTGCTCGACGAGCCCGAGCACATGCTCCGCGAAACCATCAAAATCAGCGCGGCCCCACCAGCAGTCGCACCGCTCATCCGCGAAGTCATCTCCGCAAAACCCGGCATCTAGCGTCGTCGCTTACACTCGAATCAGCATGCCCGACGACCTCGACTACCTCCGCGCCGCCATCGACGAAGCCCGCGCAGCCGAAGCCTCCGCCGAAGTCCCCGTCGGTGCAGTCATCGTCCACGACGGCCAGATCATCGGTCGCGGCCAGAACCGCGTCCTGCGCGATGCCGACCCAACCGCCCACGCCGAGATCGTCGCCCTCCGCCAGGCCGGTCTCGCGCAGAACAACTACCGCCTCAGCAACTGCACCCTCTACGTCACGCTCGAGCCCTGCGCCATGTGCGCCGGAGCCATCCTCCACGCGCGCATCGACCGCCTCGTCTACGCCGCATCCGACCCCAAAGCCGGGGCTTGCGGCTCAGTCCTCTCCGTCATGAACCACCCGCAGCTCAACCACAAGGTCGAAGTCATCCCCGGCCTGCTCGCCGAAGAGTGCAGCGCGATGCTCACGGACTTCTTCCGTGCCCGCCGTTAAAAATAGCCCGCCCCCTCAGCTATGCCTCGCCCTTCTTGCATCTATCCAAAAAGCAATCGAAAATCTTCTGAAACGAGGAGCAAACCATGGCAGGCCGTCTCGCAGGAAAAGTCGCGCTCATCACCGGCTCAGGCACAGGCATCGGACAAGCCATCGCCATCCGCTACGCCAGCGAAGGCGCCACCGTTGTCGTCGATTACCGTGACCACCCCGACCAGGCCGCCGACACCAAGGCCAAAGCCGAAGCCGCGGGCGGGAAAGCCATCACGCTCCAAGGCGACGTCTCAATCCTCGCCGACACCCAGCGCCTCATCGACCAGACATGGCAGCAGCTCGGCCACTGCGACATCCTCGTCAACAACGCCGGCATCGAAAAAGGCGCAGACTTCTGGGACATCACCGAAGCCGACTACGACGCCGTCCTCAACGTCAATCTCAAGGGCGTATTTTTCCTCACCCAGGCCTTCGTCCGCCGTCTGCGCAATGCCAAACAGCCCGGCCGCGTCATCAACATCAGCTCCGTCCACGAAGACATGGTCTTCCCGCACTTCCCCACCTACTGCGCCGCAAAAGGCGGCCTGCGCATGTTGATGCGCGACCTCGCCGTCGAGCTCGGCCCGCTCAGCATCACCGTCAACAACATCGCGCCCGGCGCCATCCAGACCCCCATCAACACCCAGATGATGGCCAACAAAGAAGAGTTGAACGCTCTGCTCGTCAACATCCCCCTCGGCCGCATGGGTACAGTCCAAGACGTTGCCGGCGTCGCGCTCTTCCTCGCCTCCGACGACGGCTCCTACGTCACCGGCTCCACGTATGTCGTCGACGGCGGCCTCATGCGAAACTATCACGAGCAATAAATCCGGCCTGCGCGAAGGAACATCAAAGACTCATGACGACGGACAAAGGAATCGAGATATTCTCTTCCCTCGAGGAACTGGTGCATCCACAGCGCACCGCGCTTCTCATCTACGACATGCAGGCAGGCATTGTGCCGCAGATAGCCGACGGCCCGACCATCCTAAGCAAGGTTCAAACACTCCTCGACGCAGCCCGCTGCGCAGGCATCCGCACCATCTTCACGCGCCACATGTCGCTTCCGCTCGAACTGATGGGTGCATTCCAGTACCGCATGGCGATGGCGTGGCAACGCAAGCAAAGTCCGTCCGAAGTTCACTCCCCATTCCTGCGCGACTCTCCCGCATTCCAGCTCGTCCCCGAGCTCAAGCCTCTCGCCAGCGAAGTCATCTTCGACAAGCTGAGCATGTCTGCCTTTGAAGGCACGCCGCTCGCATTCACCCTGCGCGACTGCGGCATTCGCAGCCTCATCCTCGCAGGCATCGCGCTCGAAGTTGGCATCGAGCCCACCTGCCGCCACGCCGCCGACCTCGGCATCATCCCCATCCTCGTCCGCGACGCCTGCGGCACAGGTCACCTCGAAGCAGCCAACCAATGCACCGCATCGCTCGAGCACATGGGCGACACCATCGTCACCAATCTCGACACCATCGCAGGCCTTCTCGACGCAATCACCCCGCCCAGCAAGTAAAATAGAACCATGGAACTGACCGTGTACACCGCGGCGTGGTGCCGCGACTGCCGCGAGGCCAAACGCTTTCTCACCCAACACGACATCCCCTTCAGCGAAGTCGACATCGAGACCACTCCCGGCGCCGCCGACGAGGTCCTCGCCAACGTAGGCAAACGCGCCATTCCGCAGTTCGTCCTCGACGGCAAATGGATTCAGCCCTACCGCCCCGGCCGCGGCTTCCTCTACGAAGAGATGGCCGCGCTCTTCGGCGTCAGCAACAACTAGCACCAAACAAATCACAGGAACGAGCCTCTATGATCGCCCGCTACACTCGCCCCGCGATGGGCAAAATCTGGTCCGACGAAAACAAGTACCGCTGCTGGCTCAAAGTCGAAGCCGCCGCCTCACAGGCCCTCGCTAAATTCGGCCTCGTCCCGCAGGAGGCCGCCGACGCCATCCGCGACCGCGGCAACTTCACCGTCCAGCGCATCGACGAGATCGAGGCCGAGGTCCGCCACGACGTCATCGCCTTCACCACCACCGTCGCCGAGCACATCGCCAACCCCGAGCACTCCCGCTGGCTCCACTACGGCCTCACCAGCACCGACGTGGTCGACACCGCACAGGCGCTCCAGCTCAAAGAAGCCTCCGCGCTCATCCACAAAGGCATCGCCGCGCTGGCCGACACGCTCAAAAAGCGCGCCCTCGAGTTCAAGCACACGCCCATCATCGGCCGCACGCACGGCGTCCACGCCGAACCCTCCACCTTCGGCCTGAAACTCTTGCTCTGGTACGCCGAAGTCCAGCGCAATCTCACCCGCTTCGACGCCGCAGCCGAAGACCTCCGCATCGGCAAGCTCTCCGGCGCGGTCGGCACCTTCGGCCACCTCAAGCCCGAGCACGAAGCCGCCATCTGCGCCGGGCTCGACCTGAAGCCCGTCCCCATCGCCACGCAGGTCATCCAGCGCGACCTGCACGCCGCCTACATCTGCGCGCTCGCCGTACTCGCCAGCACACTCGACAAGATCGCCACCGAGGTCCGCCATCTCCAGCGCACCGAGGTCCGCGAAGCCGAAGAGTTCTTCAGCGAAAAGCAAAAAGGCTCCAGCGCGATGCCGCACAAACGCAACCCCATCACCAGCGAGCAGATCAGCGGCCTCGCCCGCGTCATGCGCGCCAACGCGCAGGTAGCGCTCGAAAACGTCGCCCTCTGGCACGAGCGCGACATCTCGCACTCCTCCGCCGAGCGCGTCATCCTGCCCGACTCGACCATCCTCGCCGACTACCTGCTCGCCAAAACGGAAAACCTCATCGCCAAGCTGCTCGTCTATCCGGAACGGATGCTCAGGAACCTCGAATCCACCGGCGGCCTCATCTTCTCAGGCCAACTCCTGCTCGACCTTGCCGAATCCGGCATGAGCCGCGAAGACGCCTACCGCCTCGTCCAGTCGCACGCAATGCGAAGCTGGAAGGAGGGCCTCAACTTCCGCGAAGAGGTAGCCAAAGACCCCGCCATCACGGCACGCCTCACGCCGGAAAAACTAGCCCACGCCTTCGACTACAACCGCCAGCTAGCAAATGTGGATGCCATCTTCGAGCGCGTTTTGACAGAATCACACTGACGCATCTGCTTGTCAGTCAATACCTGCGATGTTGCTGTTCGACCAGCCACAAACGGCATCTCACTAAGAGCGCCTGCTCTTTGGCGCACGCTTATGCGGTGGTGCCAATGGTCTGTTCAAAACACTACGCGACAGCTTTTCTGATTTTGGTTTGTCCCTGCTTAGCCCTGGGTCAAGCGCTTCCGCAGCATGGTAATGCTGCCCTGCCCGACTCGCCCGGATTCCTGCGTCAGGCGCAGGGCTTCGAAACTGGCGAAGCGCAAGGCACAGCACAAGTACAAGGGACCGTACAAGACACTCAGGGCAATCCCATCCCCGGCGCAACGGTAGTCCTCACTGCACCGGGCAAGCTCGGGGACCACACCGCAATCGCAGGCAGCGATGGCAGCTTTGTCTTTACCGGTCTTCCCCAGGGAGATTTTTTCCTCATCGTCACAGCAGCCGGCCTTGCCCCCTACACGTCGCCTGAGTTCGCCGTAAGAGCGGGGGCCACCGTCCAAGCCCCAAAGATAGCCCTGAAGCTCGCCACCAGTTCGTCGGTCAACGTCTACGCCAGCTCTGAGCAGATCGCCCAGGCGCAGATTCAGGAGCAGCAGCAGCAGCGCGTCTTCGGCGTATTCCAGAACTTCTACACAAGTTACATCTGGAAGGCCGCGCCGATGTCTACCGGGCAGAAGTACAAACTGGCACTCCGTACTCAGTCCGATCCCACGACATTCCTTGTCGTCGCCGGCGTTGCTGGCGCGGAACAGTACAACGGCACGTATCCTGGCTATGGCTCCGGCATTGAGGGCTACGGCAAGCGCTACGGAGCTGCGCTGGCAGACGCCACAACGGGCCGCTTCATCGGCAGCGCTATTCTGCCCAGTCTGCTGCATCAGGACCCGCGCTACTTTTATCAAGGCGCGGGCGGCATCCGTTCCCGCGCGTGGCACGCCGTCGCATCCGCCTTCATCTGCCGGGGCGACAACGGCCGGTTGGAACCCAACTACTCCCATCTTCTCGGAAATCTGGCTGCCGGGGGCATCGCCAATGCGTATCACCCCGCCTCCAGCCGCGGCGTCGGACTCACCTTTGAGACCCTCGGCGTCACGACCGCAGGTAACATGGTTGGAAATCTCTTTCGTGAGTTCTTGCTGCGCGACTTGGAGCCATCAGTCCCCAGATTCGCTCACGGAAAGCCGTGACCTGTGCCAGAGACCTATCCGCTCCATCCTCAAACCGGCCTTCATCTGATTCAGATCGTCGATTCCGCCGTGGCCGACGCCTATCAGCGCAGCGGCCCACATCTCGTCTGCCGCCCCGGATGCACTCAATGTTGCCACGGAGTCTTCCCCATCTCCCAGGAAGACGCACACCGCCTCCGCGAAGGGCTTGCCGCTCTCGAACAATCCGACTCCCCAAAATTTCACCGCATCCAGCAGCGCACAGCCGATTCCCTCGCCCGCATCACCCCACTCTTCCCCGGAGACACCCTGACCGGCATCCTCGCCGAAGACTACGAGAGCAGCCCACTCTTCACCGACGAAGACTCCATCGGCGACACCGAACCCTGTCCCGCGCTCGACCCCACCACCGGCACCTGCGACCTCTACGCCCACCGCCCCATCATCTGCCGCACCTTCGGCCCACCAATGCGCACCGCAGAAGACAACCTCGCCACCTGCGAGCTCTGCTACACGAACGCCACCACCGAAGAGATAGCCGCCTGCGAACTCGACCCCACGTTGCCCGCGCAGGAAGCCGCCAGCGTCCAAGCCTTCAACGCCGCACACAACACGCACGGCGAAACCATCGTAGCCTTCGCCCTCCGCTAAAATTTACTGGTTGTCATCCTTCCACGACAGCGGGAGGACCTGCTTTTCTCCCATCAGCGATAATCATCTCTGTGCCCGAAGCCCGCACCATCACGCTAGCCGTCACCGGAGCCAGCGGCAGCATCTACGCCGCCGAGATGCTCCGCGCTCTCGCAGCCGATCCGCGCGTCGTCAAAGTCAACCTCGTCGTCTCCGACAACGCCCTCCGCGTCCTCGCCGAAGAGCTCCACCTCAGCGGCCGCAACGGCCTCGTCGAAAAGCTCCTCGGTGCACCGAACGAAAAGATCCAGCAGCACCCCGAGTCCGACATCGGCGCTAACATCGCCAGCGGCAGCTACTCCACCGACGCCATGATCGTGCTTCCCTGCTCCATGGGCACCCTCGCCGCCATCGCCACCGGCCTCGCGCAAAACCTCATCCAGCGCGCCGCCGACGTCACCCTCAAAGAGCGCCGCCCGCTCATCCTCTGCGTCCGCGAGACCCCATTCAACCGCATCCACCTGCGCAACATGCAGCTCGCATCCGACGCCGGCGCAGTCATCTTCCCCACCATCCCCACGCTCTACAATCACCCGCAGAGCACCGCCGAGATGGCGCGCAACTTCGTCCACCGCGTCCTCGCGCACATCGGCCTGCCGCAGCCCGGAGCCTACATCTGGCAGCCAGATTCGCCTCGCAGCTAATTCGCGGCAGCCCCCGCAAACGTCCGCTCCCCACCCTGCATCGGAGGCTCTGCCCGCAAAAACTCCACCGTCCCCTCGACCACCGGCCTCGAACACTCCGCCGGCGCAAGATGCCCGCAGCCCTGAATCACATCCAGCACCGAGTTCGGAATCCCCTTGTGCATCGCCTCGCCCGCTGACAACGGAATCAGGTCGTCATGCGAACCCCACACAATCAGCGTCGGCTCCGTAATCAGGTGCAGTCGAAAATCCATCAGGTCGCGTCCATCGATCATCGCCGCCAGGCTCCGCTGAATCACCCACTTATTCCCTTGCAGCTTCCGCACCATCGCACGCGCCGCAAAGTCCGGCACATCGATCGGCTTCGGCGAAAGCGCAGCCAGCAGCCTGTGCACGCCCGCAATATCGTCAGGTGAAAACAGCTCCGGCCCAAACGTCGCCGGAAAATAAGTCCCCGCGCTGTCATAAACAACCAACCGGTCCACCAGCGCAGGATGGTCATACGCCAGCTTCAGCGCAATCCACCCACCCATCGACCACCCACCCACATCCGCGCGCGGCACATGCATCGCCTGCATGAAGCTCACCACCGCCGCCTCTTCCATCGGAATCGAGTAGCTCGCATCCTTTGGCTTCGACGAGCGCCCATACCCCGGCAAATCCGGCGCATACACATGAAATCCATGCGCAGCCAGCGAAGGAATCATCGCCGCCCAATCTTCCGACCGCGCACCCAACCCATGCACCAGCACCAGCGGAGTATTCGCCGAACCTGCCACAGCAGGCGCCTCAAGATAGTGAATCCTGTACCCACCCGCCTCGATGTACTCGCTCTTCACACCATCGCGCCGCAGATGCAGCCGCGTGATCTGATCATTCACCCACAGCGGCTGGAAATAGAAGGTAAGGCAGACCACCGCGACGAGCACCATCAACACCACCACCACTCGCCACAGTACCTTCATCGTGCCGTCTCCCTACTTCAGCGGTTTGCCATACTCGTCGCCAAACACCGTGTGGGCCATATCGAATCGCCCGCCGTTGTACTTGTCCTCACCCTTCAGGTGTCCCACGCCAAGCAGCGCCACCACCCAATAACTCAGCGGCAGCTTCAGCACCTCATGCACCTTGTCCTGCTCGAAGCCCTCCATCGGGGCCGTATCGTAGCCCATCACCTCAGCCATCAGCATCATGTGGGTGAAGGCGATCATCACCATCTTGTTCAGCCAGCCATGCATCTGGTCAGCATTGAAGCTCAGCATGTAGTTTGTCACGCTGTTGTGAGCCTGCGCTGCATAACTCTCCGGCATTCCACCTGCGCGCCCCTGCTGCAGCATCAGGTCTACATCCTTGCGCCATCCATCCGCATCGCCACAGGCCACAATCACCGCCGAAGCCTCTTCCACCTTTGCCTGATTGAAGCTCGCCGCGCGCAGCCTCCGCTTTTGCTCCGGTGCCTGCACCACAACAAAGCGCCACGGCTGCATGTTGTAGCCACTGGGAGCATGCAATCCTGCATCCAGAATGCGTTGCAGGTCTCCTTCTGGAATAGGCGCTCCATCAAAGCTAGGGGTCGCCCGTCGTTCTGCAATCGCCTGGCTCAACGTCTTTTCGATCTTTGCCATCGTCTTCTCTCTAACTGTCTGCTGCCAAACTGGGAGATAAACCTATTCAAACAAATCTGCGAAATCCACCTTACTCAAACGTTTTCCAAGATAGCATCCTGTCGCGCAATTCTCTCGCGTCGCAAAGAAAATTCTTCGGCTAATGAATCTCACTCATCGCCTGCTCCGTCGCAAACGGATTCTGCCCCGGAGCCACAGCAAAGATCCACACGCCATGAAACGCCGTCCGCAACTCCGGATACGCCGCCACCAGCGCGCTCATCGCCGCTGCATTGCGTTTGTTCGCCGTAGCCACATCGCCAATCTGATCGACCTTCAACCGCGCAGCCACATCCACCTTCTCCTTGCCCAACGAATCATCCACGCCCAGGCTTGTAAAGTGAAACTCCTGGCCATCCGCGCTCTTCACCACCAGCGGCGCCTGCACACTCACGCCCTCCGACAACTGCGGCGGAGCAGCAGCCGTCTGCTCCGACCTCAGCTTCTGCAGATGCGTGCTCTGAATAAACCGCGCAGGCCGCAGCAACTCCCCGGCCTCCTGGTAGTAGAGCCACGCATTCCAATGCTGATTGTTCGCCGCCATCGTGCGCGCCTGCCGCCAGTACCACAGCCCATCGTGCCCCGCGGCCCACATCGCCGTCGGATAGAAACCAGCCAAAGCCCACTTGCTCTGCACCTGCTTCAGCAGAAACGAGAGCCGCCACGGCGAGGTCGCATTCTGCACCTCCGTAATAACGAAGGCATACTTCCCCGTATCGAGACCCGGTATCGAAAAGTCCGCCTCTGCCGGCGACTTATTCAGCGAGCAATAAAACTGCGCCTCCGGCTGGCTGCCATTCGCGTTGTGTTTCGCATCCGAGTCATCGAGCAGATAAACCTGCTCCACCACAATCGCCCCGCCCTTCAGCTTCGGAGTCACACCGTTCACAACATCGGGCAGGCTGCCAAAGTCCTTCGCATACTCAGGCACAAGCGCAGCCTGCAGATCGCTGACGTTGCCATCCTGCACCATTGCGGCCAGCTCCTTTGCACGCGCGGCCAATGCGTCACGATCCGTAGCCGCCATCTGCGACTGCGTCGTGCATACCTCTGCCTGCACCAGCCCAGGCACAACCAACAGCGAAGCCAGCAACACCACCCGTACTCTCATCATCCTGCTCATCATGCAATCTTCACCTGGCTCTAAAGACTGACGCATGAATGCGAAAGCCTCATAAGAGTCAAGGGACAGTCTATAGCAGCAGAAAATTCATCGCACACAAAATCCCATTCACCTTTTCATGCCGTCGCACTTCATGCCACCACGAATCTCGCCACGGTATTGATCGCGAATCATCCCCAAAAGAAGAACATTCCCATATCTTCAACCCGACGCGATAAACTTCTGATAAACACGAGCGAGCGATGACCTTCCACCGCTCATTCGCGTCCTACGAATATAAGATGCGCAGTCAAACAACAATACGGTTCGCTGTAGCAGGCTGCGCACTCTGCTCAACGCTGCTGTGCGCTCAGACACCTCGCACCCAGCCCAGCAAGCCGTCAGCGACTATCGCAGCAACGCCGCAACCTGCCACGCAGCCAATCACGGCCCCGCCACTCTTACCGGCAGAACAGCCAGCGCAGCCCGCCACCGTAACCTACTCGAACGGCCTCCTCACCGTCACGGCCCACAACTCCAGTCTGAATCAGATTCTCCGCGACATCTCCCACGAGACCAGCATGAAGATCACCGGCGGCGTTGCCGACGAGCGCGTCTTCGGCAACTATGGTCCCGAGCCCGCGGCCCAGGTACTGAACTCGCTGCTCGACGGAACCTCCAGCAACATACTCCTCGTCGGCAGCAACGGCCCCGCTCCAGCCGAGCTGGTCCTTACCCCACGCAACGGCGGCCCAACCCCACCCAGCACCATGGCATTCACAGCCAGCCGCAACCAGCAGCCCGAGCAGCCGCAGCCATCGAAGTCGAATCCCAACTCCGGTCTCGACGAGAGCGCGCCAGTCAACCCGCCGGAGACAACGCCACAACCCGCTCCACCTGCAGACAAAGAATCAAATCAGGGATCAGACCAGCAGTCGCCCAACGGAGTCAAAACCCCGCAAGACATCTTCAATCAGCTCATGAAGCTCCGCCAGCAGAACAGCCAGCCGCAGAACAACCAACAGCAGAACAATCAACAACAGCAGTAGCGTGCAAGCCCACAGCATCATTCCCCCCCACCCAGTTGTCATCCTTCATTTCCCCACCCAGTTGTCATCCTTCATTTCCCCACCCAATTGTCATCCTTCCGCGCAGCGGGAAGACCTGCTTTTGTTTGTCATCCCCGTAGGGGATCTGCATTTGCCTTTGCAGTTGCCTCTCGTTTGCATTACGCCAACAGCAAAGATGCCCCGCACACGCAAAAAAAATCAGGAGCCTCAGCTCCTGATCTCATTCCGCTTCAACCAATCTCTGGAATCGTTATCCTTTTGCCAACCCAGTCGGGGCCACGACTCCCTGGGCCGCGCGACCAGCCGCCACCTGGCGGGCATGAATCCGGAACAGCCGGAACATCGAAATGCAGATCCCATACGCTACAAGCACTCCGAACGCCAACGACGCACATACCGCAGAGATCAAAACAATCGAGTTCACTTGCTACTCCCTTGAGATTAGGCCAGCACTCCAGCCCGCGTTTCTATTGTGCCATTATTGCCTCATGCACACCCATCATGACAATGCCCCAAACGTAAAACGCTGTTGCGTCTTCAGATACATCTTTCGTGTTACGAAAATAAAGTGAACTTTCCACAGACCACCGCCACCCCAAACAGGCAACCTCGCTTCCTCTCCCCCGATGCCTTATCCTAAAGACTTGGTTTGAGAGGGCCAGCCGCACCACCTGCATGGGCATCACACACATCACCGTTCGCGGCGCGCGCCAGCACAATCTGCGCAACGTCAACGTCAGCATTCCGCGCAATACCCTCACGGTCGTCACCGGACTCTCCGGCTCCGGCAAGTCCTCCCTCGCCTTCGACACCATCTACGCCGAAGGCCAGCGCCGCTACGTCGAAACCCTCTCCGCCTACGCCCGCCAGTTCCTCGACCAGATGGAACGCCCCGACGTCGACGCCATCGACGGCCTCTCGCCCGCCATCTCCATCGAGCAAAAAACCACCAGCCGCAGCCCGCGCTCCACCGTCGGCACCATCACCGAAATCTACGACTATCTTCGCCTGCTCTACGCCTCCGTCGGCCAGCCCCACTGCCCTAACTGTGGCCGCCCCATCACTCGTCAATCCGCCGAACAGATCGTCGAACGCATCGCCGCACTCTCACCCGGCGAACGCATCACCGTCTACGCGCCCATCGTGCGCGGCCGTAAGGGCGAGTTCCGCGAAGAGCTCGAATCCCTCGACCAGCAAGGCTTCCGTGTCCGCATCGACGGCGAGATCACCGAGATCGCCGAAGGCATGCGCCTCGAAAAGCGCAAGAACCACACCATCGAAGCCATCGTCGATCGCATCATCCTCAAACCCCTTCCCGGCGACACAAAATTCGACACCCGCCGCCTCGAAACCAGCGTCCAGAAGGCCCTCCAGATGGCCAACGGCCTGGTCCTCATCGGCATTCAAAACCCCGACACACGCCAGCAGGACGAGACCCTCTACAGCTCCTCCATGGCCTGCCCCGACTGCGGCATCAACGTTCCACGCCTCGAACCGCGCAGCTTCAGCTTCAACTCCACCTACGGCGCCTGTCCCAACTGCCACGGCCTCGGCAGCATCTACGACTTCGACCCCGCTAAGACCATCACCGACTGGTCCAAGCCCCTGCTCGACGGCGCCATGGGCCCCGGCTCCGGCTCCGCCTACCTGCTACGCCTCATCAAGCTCGCCGCCGAAAAATACAAGATCGACATCCGCAAGCCCTTCGAACAGCTCACGCCCGAGCAGCAGAACCTCTTCCTCTACGGCCCACCCCGCTCGGAAGCCGGCCGCACCGGCTTCCACGGCATCTTCAACTACCTCCGCTCCAACCTCGAAGACACCAAATCCGAGGGCTACCGCGAGTACATGATGCAGTACATGTCGGCCTCCACCTGCCCCGTCTGCAAAGGCCGCCGCCTCCGCCCCGAATCCCTCGCCGTCACCATCGCAATCCAACTAACAACCGGCAACCAGCAACCAACAACCTTCTCCATCGCCGACTTCACCGCCCAATCCCTCGAACGCTCCCTCACCGCCGCACGCGCCATGCACTTCACCGGCCGCGACCGCATCATCGCCGACCGCCTCCAGCGCGAGATCATCGAACGCCTCGAATTTTTGAACGCCGTCGGCCTCAGCTACCTCTCGCTCGACCGCAGCGCCGCAACACTCTCCGGCGGCGAAGGCCAGCGCATCCGCCTCGCCACGCAGATCGGCTCCAAGCTCCGCGGCGTCCTCTACGTCCTCGACGAGCCATCCATCGGCCTGCACCAGCGCGACAACCAGCGCCTCCTCAACGCACTCGAAAACCTCCGCGACCTCGGCAACACTGTCCTCGTCGTCGAGCACGACGAAGATACCATCCGCAAAGCCGACTACGTCCTCGACCTCGGCCCCGGCGCCGGCAAAAACGGCGGCCACCTCATCGCCGACGGCACGCCACAACAAATCATGGACACGCCCGCGTCCATCACCGGCCAATATCTAGCAGGCAAAATCGAAATCCTCGCCCGCACTCAGCCGCGCCCGCTCAACGGCAACTGGATCACCGTCGAAAACGCCCGCGCCCACAACCTCAAAGACATCACCGTCCACTTCCCGCTCGGCGTTATGACGGTCATCACCGGCGTCAGCGGCAGCGGCAAAAGCACTCTCGTCAACGACATCCTCTACCGCGCATTAGCGAAGGAACTCTACGGCTCACGCGAAGAGCCCGGCCAGCACGGCCGCGTCGTCGGCATCTCCCAGATCGACAAAGTCATCGAGATCGACCAGTCCCCCATCGGCCGCACCCCGCGCAGCAATCCAGCCACCTACACCGGAGTCTTCTCGGCCATCCGCGATCTCTTCGCCATGCTGCCCGAGTCGCGCGAGCGCGGCTACAAACCCGGCCGCTTCAGCTTCAACGTCCAGGGCGGACGCTGCGAAGCCTGCCAGGGCGAAGGCCAGCGACGCATCGAGATGAACTTCCTCCCCGACGTCTACGTCCAGTGCGAAGTCTGCAACGGCCGCCGCTACAACCAGGAGACGCTCTCCGTCCGCTTCAACGGCTACTCCATCGCCGACATCCTCGACCTCTCCATCGCCGACGCCCTGCCCGTCCTCAAAGACATCCCCGCCGTCAACCAACGCCTCCAGACGCTCGTCGACGTCGGCCTCGGCTACATCCATCTCGGCCAGTCCGCCACCACGCTCTCCGGCGGCGAAGCCCAGCGCATGAAGCTCGCCCGCGAGCTCTCCAAGCGCCAGACCGGCCGCACCCTCTACCTGCTCGACGAACCCACCACCGGCCTCCACTTCGACGACGTGCGCCGCCTCCTCGAAGTCCTCCACCGCCTCACCGACCTCGGCAACACCGTCATCATCATCGAGCACAACCTCGACATCATCCGCAACGCCGACTACATCCTCGACATGGGTCCCGAAGGCGGCGAAGGCGGCGGCCAGGTCATCGCCCACGGCACACCCGAGCAAGTCGCCACCGTCCGCGACTCGCACACCGGCCAGTTCCTCGCCCGCTATTATTCAGCTCATCTCCACTCAACCAACGGCTCCAGCACCTCCAGCCACGCCGGCCCGCAACCCGCCGTCATCGTCCCTGAAGACAAAAAGAAAGAGCGCGGCAAATTCATCCCGCCCGAAAAGAAGACCGGCATCGCCAAACCCAGCGCAGCCAAACCGGCCGAGCGGAGCGTCAAAACAACCACCGCAAAACCAGCCAAATCCGCCCCAGCGAAAAAAGCCACACCTACGTCCGAAATTAAGCAAAAATCAAAAGCCGAGCCACGCAGCAGGAAAGCATGAACGACCAGACTCCCAACATGCAGCCAAAGCGGCCCTTCGACCCTGTCTACGCCGCCGACGAACCCGGCGCAGCCACCCATCCCTTCCCGCGCCCCACCGGCGCCGAAGACCAGACCGCCCTCCTGCTCCCGCAAGGCCCCATCCCCACGCCCGACGACTACTCCCCGCGCCGCATCCCCCACCTCGGCCACGCCCTCGCCTTCGTCATCAACACCGGCATCATCCTCGTCCTCGCACAAGCTGTCTTTCTCGCGCTCGCACCGGCAGCCCGCAACCCGCACACCGGCGCGCACATGATCCCCACCACGCTCGACCCCAAGCTGCTCGTGGCGTCCATGGCCATCGCCTACATCGTCACCCTGGCCGAGGCCTGGACATTCTTCCCCCTCCTCTGGCACCGCACCTTCTTCGAAGGCATCCGCTGGGACTACGCTACCGCCCGCCGCAACGCCTACCGCCTCATTCCGCTCGGCCTCGTCCTCGGCTGGACAGTCCAGGCCATCTCCTCACTCATCCCCGTGCCCAAGTCCATCCCGATGGACCGCTTCTTCCACACCACATCCGACGTCTGGCTCATCACCATCTTCGGCACGTTGCTCGCTCCCTTGTTTGAAGAGATCTGCTTCCGCGGCTTCCTGCTACCCGCCTTCGCCATCGCCTACGACTGGCTCTCCCTGCCCAAGACCCCCATCGCCCACGAGCGCTGGCGCATGACCGTCAACATCACCCTGCCCGGCTTCATCTTCTCCGGAATCCTCACCAGCATCTTCTTCGCCCTGGTCCACGCCGAGCAGCTCGCCCACGCCTGGGTCGCGCTCTTCGTCCTCTTCTGCGTCTCGCTCATCCTCACCTGGATCCGCGTAAAGACCGCATCCGTAGCCTGCTCGACGCTGGTCCACGCCTGCTACAACCTCTCCGTCTTCATCTCCCTCTTCGTCGCCACCGGCGGCTACCGCCACCTCGACCGCATGACCCGCTAGAGGAGAGCGGCTTCCTCGTAGCTGTAGCCCCCTTCAACGCCGTCATTCTGACCCTGAACGAAGTGAAGGGGAAGAACCCCCGCATTTTGCCCGAAGAGCCGCTAGATCTCCCCTGACGTATTTCCGCTTGGCCTCCTGCATTCCCATTCGGCCCCTTCTTGAATTTCCATTCCGCAGCGCAGCAGCCTGCCCTGAGCGCAGCCGAACGGGGAGGAATCTGCTGCGCTCTCGCATCTCCGCCAATCTCGCCAGAACAAGTAGCCAAAACTTCATCCAGACCGCTTCACACAAGCCGACATATCAGTAGTAATCCGGTGTCGGCGAGTGCATTGGCGATTTACCACTCGTCCTAATGCGCGACGAATCATTCCGACTTGGGTAGGCACAAATCACCATAGGCGACAAACCAGCCAGGTGAGTTCGATGGTGCCGCGGGCCAATCTATGCGGGAAAGAATTGGGTTTGCTTTTGGGGCAAGATTTCGGGACATGGACCAAAGCCGGATCTGAAGGGCCTTTGATACGCTCCCTGCATGCATTTTGGGACTGAGATTCGGGACTGTGAAGTCCGTGATTTCAGCGTTTAGCGATTTCGCCCCAAAACTTACCCTTTGTGGGACACTCATCAGGTTTGGGTATACTCCTCCGAGAGGGAAGACGAATGAAAGTTAGCGTGAAAGACCTCCGTGTTTCAATGGACCTTGGAAACAATGGAATCGAACTAGGCGTATACGACAACAAAGACGTATATCTCGGTGATCTTCGCATCGGCAGAGGAACCATTGAATGGTGCAAAGGGAAAACAAAGAAGGGCAACGGCGTTCAGAAGAAATGGCCCGAGCTGATCGCTTTGTTTGAAGACGGGAAGCAATAAGCAGTCTTCGGGCCGTGCCGTAAAGGACACTTTTCGGAACGACAGCCCTTCACCGAGGTTGAACTAGGCGGTTCGTGCTGGCGGCGGCAGGCTTCGGTCTGCCGTTAGTCATTTTAGACGGTGAGCGCCAGCAATTCAGGGCTGTTCATAACCTCGAAACCTATCTGGCGAAGATAAAACAGGTGAACATCCATAACAGGATACGAAGGGCCATCTGGATCGTTGGGCTGTTTGTAATGCCACCATCCACGCTCGCCGGTCGTCGCGATTGTTGCGTAGTCGGGTGCAAGGGCCGCATCGACGTGAGCGCCGCCGTCTTTGTCTGCCGCGTCCAGCACTAAGCTCTTCCGAGTGCATCGCACCTGGCCGAGGATGTAGACCACCTGGCTCCACCACGCATCTACCGGCATAGGTAAGAGGTATCGTGCATCGAGCGGAGCGCCGTAAACAGTGCTGCCTTTGCCTTCGGCGTCGACTCGAAAAGTAGTGCGAACCATCGTCGTCATGAAAGGCGCGCTAGGATGCGGTTCACCCTCGACTGAGCTGGAAAGGCTGATGCTTTCTTTCGCGCCCAGGTGGGTAAGCAGCGAGACTGAGCTTTTTCGAGAATCGTGCAAAAGGATGCGCACAATCGTCGCGATTCGCACGGCTTCTCTCTTGTTGCCTGCGTCGAAGCTGGCGCACGACGAGCAAAGAAACGTGAGCTGGTCCCGCAATGCCGCTTTGAAGTCGACATTCATGGTATTTCTCGCGTCATCGACTAGGGGTGCATAGTTTCCGTGCTTCAATCGTATCGCGGCGGAATACGGAAAGAGTGAAATTCACCCTCTTTGGGAAGAGCGAAATGCACTTGGACGGGAAACGGCCTAGCCTGACAGATGCGTCTGGATGTCCGTTGTCGATATCAGGGCAATTCACTTATTGAGCATTCGCTCGAGCAGTGATGACGGGGTTAATAACGGGAAACGCGCTTATCGTCCGTCCGCCGGGTACAGCCAGATCACTCCCCCGGCGGAGCAATCACTCCCATCTGCATCATCAAGCCAAAAATATCCATGATGATCCGTGTGTCCTTGATCCGGCCCTTCTCCAGCCGGTCAATAACCATCCCCCACACCCGAACAGACCGCCCCGTCGCCGGCACACCAAGAAACGTCCCACGATGCGTCCCGGTCCACTCGAAGCGGCTCACCACCTTGTCACCCTCCGAGACCTGTTCCTGAATAGCAAAAACCAGATCCGGAAACGCACCTCGCATTCCCCGCAGAACATCCTTCAAGCCTTCCAGCCCCGGCCCCTGACCGGGAAACGGGACCTGCTCGACAACATCCTCCCACACGAACTGCGAAGCCAAATCCATATCTCCCTGAGTAATCACTTCCTCTGTAAAGCGACGAACAATCGTGGCGTTATCCTGCATCCTCTCGCTCCTTTAGCACCTCATCATCGAATTGTATGTTGCGATCTCCCGCAAAATTCGTGTCAAGCCCCTTTACTTTCACTATCCGCATCCGCCGCGCAGCGGTTTTTCGGTGGAAGGGCACGGCTTCAGAGCCTGTCCTGAGCGAAGTCGAAGGATGCCATAAACAAGACGCCGGGTGCCCCATTCATGACGCAGCTTCATCGCGGCATGAGTGGGTTATTCGAGCAAAGCTCGAACCATTTTTATTCCACAGCCCTTTCATCTCGGGTTGGACAGCGCCATTTTTAGTGGAAGGGCACGCGTTTACGCGTGCCAATAAGACGCCACGCCGAAGGCGTCACCGCTCTGCCGAAGGCCGGAGTGAAGCCCGAAGGGCGAAACGACCCAAATCCCCCGCGCCACAAATTCCTGAGCCCTCCCAAGAGGCCCATCATCGCTGTCAAGAGAGTCAACTTGAGGAAATCACGCCAACCAACTCATTCTAATCAAGATATATTTTCACCAAAGTTGGCGGTTTAGTTTTCCCCACTTGCTATCATAGAAATAGAGATCAAGCCCCGGCCCAAAAGCCGGGGCTTTTCCATTCTGGAGGCAAACCCGAAGTCCAGACTTAACCCACATCGATCGAAGACTTTGCGCAAAAAGTAGGGGGAGGGGGGTCCGAACCATCTACAATCAAGAGCGACCCATGACATCCCAGCGAGAAACCCTCCTCAACCTCATCGCCACCCTCTCCTTCCGCCTCGGTGACTTCACCCTCGCCAGCGGCCAGAAGTCCGACTACTACATCGACTGCCGCACCACCACCCTCCACGCCGAGGGCGGCCGCCTCGCCGGCCTCGTCTTCCACGACCTCATCCTCCAGAACTTCCCCCACGCCGAAGCCGTCGGCGGCCTCACCATGGGAGCCGACCCCCTCGTCTCCAACACCGCCAGCGCCTCCGCCTGGCGCGCCCTCGAGCAAGGCCTCGACCCCGCCGACCCGGCCACCAGACTCCTCCAGGGATTCCTCGTCCGCAAAGCCGAGAAGACCCACGGCACCGGCCGCCGCATCGAAGGCTTCCTCCGCCCCGGCGCCCCGGTCGTCATCGTCGACGACGTCTGCACCACCGGCGGCTCCACCATCACCGCCATCGAAGCCACCCGCGAGTCCGGCATGACCGTCGCCGGAGTCCTCTGCCTCGTCGACCGCGAGCAGGGCGGCCGCGCCGCCATCGAAGCCGCCGCGGCGGGCGCGCCATTCCTCTCGGTCTTCACCGCCACAGACGTCCGCGCCGCCCACATTTCCCGCTTTGGGAATTCCACCTAAGAAAACCACCATCGCCACTACCACCCGACGCCGTGTCGCCGATACCGTTGAGCAAGAGGCCACCGTGTTCCGATCAACCTGCCCCGCCTGCGACTCCGCGCAAATCCGCCGCACCCGCCGCCACGCGCTCGAGCGCGTCCTGCTCCCCTTCGCCGCAGCCTGCCGCTGCAACGAGTGTGGTCACCGCTTCTACTCCGTCTCGCGCGCAATCCGCCACCAGACCGACTCCTTCAACGTCATAGAAATTCACCGAGCCCCCAAGTCCCGCACCGCATCTATTCCCTAAACGCCGATCCAGGGAGCCCACGTGAGCAGAGATACGGAAGAGGTCAAGATCACCTACATCGGCGGCCCAACCGCCCTCATCGAATTTCACGGGCTGCGCTTCCTCACCGACCCGACCTTCGACCTCGCCGGCGAGGAGTACCCGAGCGGTCTCCGCAAGCTCCACAGCCCCACGCTGACCTTCGACGACATTGCCCCTGTCGACTACGTCCTCCTCAGCCACGATCAGCACTCGGATAACCTCGACCGCTCTGGTCGCGAAGCGCTCGCCAGAGCCAAGACGGTACTTACCACACAAGCTGGAGCCGAACGTCTCGGCGGCAATGCCATCGGACTCGCGGCATGGACAACCATCAAAGTAACGACGCCGGACGGATCTCCGCTCCTTATCACCGCAACGCCAGCGCGCCACGGTCCGGTCGGCTGCGGAGGCCGCAGCGGCCCGGTTATTGGCTTCGCGCTCTGCCCCTCCGGTAACGAGGGTGTGATCTATGTCTCCGGCGACACGGTCTGGTACGAAGGCGTAGCCGAAGTCGCGCGCTGGCTCAGTGTTACCACCGCAGTCCTGAACATGGGAGCAGCCCGTGTCGAAGCCGCAGGTCCCGCACCCCTAACGATGACCGCCACCGACGGTATCGAAGTCGCCAAGGCCATGCCAGAAGCTACCATTGTGCCACTGCACTTCGACGGTTGGGCACACTTCAGCGAATCGAAGCAGGTCATTCAGAAAGCTTTCCAAGCCGCCGGTCTGGAACACCGTCTTCGCTGGGTCGATCCGCCCTCGTCACGATAAACTAAGAGAGACATGATCCCTACTCTCGAATGGCTCCCCAACGGCGTTAATTTCCTCGACCAGACCAAACTTCCATTGGAAGAGACCTACGTTCTCGCTACCGATTACAAGCAGGTCGCAACTGTCATCCGCGACATGATTGTCCGCGGTGCGCCTGCTATTGGAGTCTCAGCCGCGATGGGAGTCGCACTCGGCGTCAACCAGAGCCACGCAAAGGATATTCCCACGCTGAATACCGAGGTCGCTGTGATCTGCGACACGCTTGCGGCCACGCGACCAACCGCAGTTAATCTCTTCTGGGCCATTGAGCGGATGCGACAGCGCTACAGCGCGCTCGCTGACGCAAACGCTACAATTCCCGAGATCAAGGCGGCTCTCATCACCGAATCACGCCTGATGTATGACGAAGACATCACAGCCTGCAAGGCAATGGGAGCGCATGGTGCCGAGCTACTGCCCAAGCAAGGTACTGTCCTGACGCACTGCAACGCCGGAGCATTGGCGACCTGCGGGTATGGCACTGCGCTTGGAGTTATCCGCGCCGCAGTTGAGCGCGGTCACAAGATCGACGTCTTCGCTGACGAAACTCGCCCTTATCTGCAGGGCGCACGACTTACTGCGTGGGAGTTGCTACACGACAATATTCCCACGACAGTGCTGTGTGACAACATGGCCGGTTCGCTGATGCGGCAAGGGAAGATCCAATCCGTCATCGTCGGAGCAGATCGCATCGCAGCCAACGGTGATACGGCTAATAAGATCGGTACCTATTCGGTAGCGGTACTGGCAAAGGAGCATGGCATTCCGTTCTATGTCGCTGCGCCACTCTCGACCATCGATCCAGCAACGGCTCATGGCGATCTGATCCCGATCGAGCAGCGATCAGCCACCGAGGTCACTCACTCGAATGGACGGCAGATGACACCCAATGGCGCAGCCATTGAGAATCCGGCATTCGATGTGACCCCGGCAAAGTACATCACGGCAATCATCACCGAACGAGGCATATTACGTGCGCCTTATGAGCAATCCATCGCCGAGATGATGAAGCAAGCCGCCTCGGAGCCTGAACTCGCCGCTATCTAGCGGTTCATAGCATTGGCTTGACGTGAAAACTTCCGCTTAGCGGAATTATGCGCATTTTGTTCAGCTTCCAAGAAATTTCCGCAACATCGCAATGGTCTGTGGGTTCGAGTAGATTGGTCCTACCGGAGAGACTATGCTGCGTTCGTTTCAACTTTGGTGTTCCCTTGTTCTTTTTACGTGCGCGACGTTTTCATTTGGTCAGAGTCAGCCGACACAATCCGGCGTAACACTGTACACAGGCGCGCGCCTCGTCATCGTAGATGTGGTTGTAACGGACAGTCACCAGAATCCTGTCCATAACCTGACAGCGTCTGACTTCACGCTGCTCGAGAAGAACGTCTCGCAACAAATCCGGCACTTTGAAGAGCACACTGCTCTGTCGCCTGCCGAAGCAGCCAAGCTGGGACCGCTGCCATCATTACCGAAGGGCATCTTTACCAACTACACGCCAACACCACCGGGAGGCGCGGTCAACATTCTTCTGCTGGATGCGCTTAATACGCCCATGCAGGATCAAGCGTATGTTCGCTACCAGCTTCAGCAATATCTCAAGCACGCAACCCCTGGCACCCGTATTGCAATCTTTGGTTTAACGACACGGCTAACCCTGCTGCAAGGTTTCACCTCAGACCCTGAGGTGCTCAAAGCATTCGTCGACAAGAAAAACCCACAGGCCTCGCCGCTGTTGGGCGATGCCGTGAGTGGTGTCGATTCAGACAATGTTGCGGACTCCTTCAGCAGCTTTGGCAATGATCCAAGCACAGCCGATGTCATGGCTAACATGCAGCAGTTCGATGCTACGATGCAGGCATTCAAGCAGCAGCTTCGTACGCAATACACCCTCGATGCCATGAACCAGCTTGCACGTTACCTGTCTGGAATCCCAGGACGCAAAAATTTGATCTGGTTTTCAGGAGCATTTCCACTCAACATTATGCCGGATGGTGATCTTGCGGATCCGTTCGCCGCTGTTGCCAGCTCGGAGGACGAGTTTCGAGAAACCACCAATCTGCTGACACTCAGCCAGGTCGCCGTTTACCCGGTAGATGCACGTGGCCTGATGACTTCGCCAGTCTATGATGCTTCAGTCTCCGGTAGCAGGTTCGCAAAAAATCCAGGAGCATTCGGCGCAGCCAATGCTAAGTTCCTACAGAAGACTGCCGAGGAACACATGACAATGGCGCAGATGGCGGAATCAACCGGCGGCCACGCCTTCTACAACACCAACGGATTGAGCCAGGCGGTCTCAAAAGCCATTGAATCCGGCTCGAACTACTACACCATTGCCTATTCGCCCAGCAATATGAAGTGGGACGGAAGCTTTCGCAAGATCGAGATTCGGGTGAACAGGCCCGGGTTGACGCTAGCCTACCGGCGCGGCTACTACGCGGTACCTCCGGGCGATCAAGCAGGCAAAGAGATCGATCCAGCTACGATCGCGGCGAATGCTCCCTTTGGCCGCGACCCTATGCGAGCGGCGATGATGCGCGGCGGCCCGGATCCAACAGAGATCATATTTAAAGCTCGCGTAAGACCAATGACAGCTGCGGCTGAGGAACAGCCAGCTCCTGGCAATCTGCTGAACCCAAACATCAAGACCAAAGGCCCTTTCGTCCGTTATGCAATCGACATTGCGGCTGATCCGCGCGTTATGTTGACTGCAACGACAGGAGGGTATCACCAAGACGCGGCACAGTTCCTCACCTACGTCTATGACCAGGACGGCCACGTCATCAATTTGGTTGACAACAGAACTCACGCAAATCTTCCACCCGAGGCCTATGCGCGCTCACTGCGAGTTGGGTTGCACTGGCATCAGGAGGTCAGTGTTCCAACAAAGGGCAACTACTTCCTGCGTATAGGCATCCACGACCTTACAGGCAATCGCGTCGGTGCCATTGAGGTGCCGATTGCGACGATCAAAAATCTGCCCCCGCTCAACCCATCCGCAGCAGCGTCGCCTGCACCGGGAGCAGGACATTAGCATTTGCCTCTATTCTTAGCGAAGGGCTTTTTGTAGAGGCCCTCAAGAAGAGAGCAATTGTGAGACCCGGGATCTTTAATCCGCACACGCACTCCTTGGTGCGTGGCAGCACCATGGTGCTGGTCAGTCTGCTGGGATCATTCCGGCTCTCTCACTTTCCTAGCAATCACCCCACTGGATTTCTGGTGTTTCCCTTGCTGATTGCTTTGACTGGCATGGCCGATACGGCGCTATGTATGCGGAAAGGTTGGAGCCTGTATACCGGAGGTATTCTGTTGCTGCTTTATATGGATCTGATGTCGGTCTTTATCATCCTCTTCTTCTTTCTGTATCCATATCTGCCGTGGTTTGCGCCAACACGATGAATGAGAATTCTCTTTACATGCAGCACTCCGTTTCGCTAAAGTCTGCAACTTGTACGATATACTCGCGCAGAACGGAACAGTCTGGGTATCGCGTTCTTCGAGACCACATCATCACAGGAGATACGACACATGCTTAAAGGATTCCGCGACTTCGTCCTGCGCGGCAATGTTATGGATTTGGCCGTTGCAGTCATCATCGGTGCTGCGTTTTCAGACATCACCAAATCGCTTGTGGGAGACGTGATCAGCCCACTGATTGCCGCTATCGTCGGCAAACCGGACTTCTCTAACTTCGTCCTTCATGTTAATGGCGGAGTGGTCAAATATGGCAGCTTCATCAATGCCTGCATCAACTTCCTCATCCTGGCTGCAGTCATCTATTTCTTCCTCGTGTTGCCGACTCAGAAGCTCCTCGAAAGAATCAAAGGCCCTGAAGCCGCTACAACCAAACCCTGCCCACAGTGCCTCACGGATATTCCCTTGGCGGCGACCCGTTGCAAGGCATGCGGAGAGACTGTGTAGGCTTGCCTTATTCTGTCAGCAGGCCCCGGCGTGTTCGTACGCCGGGGCATTGCTCTTTAAGTCCAACAACTTCGCATCTACCTATAAACTGCGTTAGTCTACCTTTTCCGCCCATGCTGCATATTTCTCCGAGGCCATCGTTGCGAAATTTTCTATTCCTGACATTGCAAGGGCTGGTATGCCTGCTTCCTCTATCACCGGCGTTCGCTCAGACACCTGTTGCACAGGTTTTTGGCTATCGGAATTTCGCTCAGCAAGCCCAGTGGGATGCAGATTTTCTCGCAGTTCCGGATGCCCAGATGGCAGGCGAAGAGTTAAAGGCGCTTACATCCGCACCACACTGGGCCAGTTCGCCGGAGGATTATAAGACTGCGTTGTATGTCGCGGATAAGTTCAAGGCCGCCGGCCTTGAGACGAGCATCGTACCCTACAACGTTTTGTTGAACAAGCCTATTAGGATTTCGATTGAGGCATTCAACGCCAATGGCGACAAGCTCATGTCTGGCCCAACCCAGGAACATGTCGATCCCAAGCGGTACGGCGGCGATCCATATCAGGATGACCCTCGCGTACTACCCGCATTCAATGGTTCATCTCCGTCGGGAGACGTCACCGCTCCCGTTGTCTACGCCAATTACGGCGAGCTAGCTGACTTCAAAGAGCTGCAGAAGATGGGTGTCAGCGTGAAGGGCAAGATCGTCCTCGTCCGTTATGGCGCAAACTTTCGTGGGGTGAAGGTATACATCGCTCAGAAATACGGCGCGGTTGGCGTGTTGATCTACTCTGATCCAACTGATGATGGCTACTTCCGTGGTGACGTATATCCCAAGGGGCCATGGCGGCCTGCGACTGCTGTACAACGCGGATCTGTGCAATTTCTGCCCATCTATCCGGGGGACCCGGAGACACCTGGAATCGCTTCTACTCCAGACCTGCCTGTATCGAAACGCATTCCCGCTGACAAAATTCAAGCAGACTGGCCTTCGATCCCATCTAATCCGCTCTCGTACAAAGATGCTGCACCCATTCTGAAGGCACTTGGTGGTCAAGAATCGCCTCGTTCATGGCAAGGCGCTTTGCCCTTCACCTATCATCTTGGCGCAGACGGTGGCCCGAATGTCGTCACCGTGCATATGCATCTCGAACAAGACACCCGGTTGCGGACGATCTGGGACGTAATTGGCACGATTGATGGTACAGATCCCGCGGAGAAGGAAGACTGGGTCATTGTGGGGAACCATCGCGATGCCTGGGTGTATGGCGCTGTTGACCCGAACTCCGGTACTGCGGCAATGCTGGAGGCCGTGCATGGCTTTGGAGCGCTACTCAAACAGGGATGGCGACCCAAACGCCGCATTGTCTTTGCTTCCTGGGACGCCGAAGAAGAAGGACTGATTGGATCAACCGAGTGGTGCGAACAGTATGCAAATCATTTGGCTCACGCTGTTGCATATTTCAACACCGACGTTGGTGTCTCTGGCCCAAACTTTACGGCGGGAGCAGTACCCTCGTTGAAGCCATTCCTGCGTGACATTACTCAACGTGTTCAGAGCCCCAAGGGCGGCACTGTCTATTCGCAATGGCAGCAAACGCAAAAAGCAGCCGATGCAATGCGCGCCAGCACCCACAGGCAATTTCGACCAGAGACACCGGGAGAGAACGATGTAAGGATTGGCAATCTCGGCTCTGGCTCTGATTACACACCCTTTCTCCAACATCTTGGTGTGCCCTCTACAGACATAGGCTCCAGCGGTCCTTACGGGGTCTATCACTCTGTCTTCGACAACTACAACTGGTTTACAAAGTTTGCAGATCCAACGTTCGTCTACGAGCAGCAGCAGGCACGGGTCTTTGGACTCGAAGCACTACACATGGCAGATGCGGACATTTTGCCGTATGACTACCAAGTCTATGGCGCGGACATCGTCGGCTACGTTCACGCGGCACAGCGGCACGCCACTGCGCTGAATCTCTCTCTCGACTTTACCGCCGCCAATGCGGCCGCTCAGCGGTTCGCCAATGCTGGTGAAGACATTCACCACATTCAGGAAACGCCTCCACCAAATACTGCGACACTGAATCATGCATTGAGGGCAGCAGAGGAAGCCCTGCTCAATCCGGCGGGCCTGCCGAAGAGGCCATGGTACAAGCACACAATCTACGCCCCCGGTGAGTACACCGGATATGCTGCCGTTGTCATTCCCGGGGTGAATGAGGCCATCGAGGCCCAGGATGCCCCCTTGGCGCAAGCACAAATAACAGCCCTGGCGCAGGCTCTTAACCGTTCTGCAGCCATTCTTGAGCAAGCGGCAAAATGACTGCCACTTGCATGGCGTGAGGCTGCAACTTTCGGGTTACGTCAACAGCTTGAAGGGGGATGTTCGTCTCATAAAAACGACTCCATCATGTTGCATGTGACGGCTTAAGCCGCCCGCAAGGAGCCCTCCCGATGATTCATGACGTGGTTCTTGCTTTAGTCTTCCTCGCTATGATAATTGCCCCAGCACTGCTCGCCATGCGCGCAGATCGGGAGGAAAAGAATACTTTCTAAAAGACCTACCGCCACCCTAGGGCCATACAGGGTGCGTTGCAGCCAACCGACGCCCACACTGCTGCTTCATCGGGTTGCTGGGATGGCATTTAACTTCAGCGCCGTTCAGCTTGATCGCTTCGAGAAATCTGGCACTGAGCAAGCACCAAAAGAAGCCCATCGCAGCCCACTGCGTTCCCGGCGCAAGTCGTTTGTAGCAATAGCTCCGGTACAAACTGAATATCAAGTTCGCCGTTAAACCGGAAGGCCGCAGTCCGAACCTGGATGCGGCCTTTATCCTTGCCTGTCAGCAGCAGTTTTCAGTGAATGGGAACGATATGAGATGTAACCTCCAACTTATGGTAGTTGGAGTATCGAGCGAGGAATGAATAGACCGTCGGCGTGTAAGCATTGTCTGGCGTCATGGTCGAAGTAATGATCGAAGGCATCCAGAATTTCTGCCCATCAAGTAAAACCGGCGCATAGTCAATAGACAGTTCCCAGGCGCCTACTTCCGTTGGAGTGATCTTGTGATGCGGTGCCGTAAGCTCCATCCGAGTCACTTGCATGGTGATTGGGTCAACCCATACTCGACCACTCCCCTGCTCTCGAATAACACACCCCGAGCGGGCTTCAAGATTGGGCTTCGTTGCGAATTGCACGATGTATGGTCCGCCCGGATGTTCCGATGAGATGGGCTGGAGTGTGTAGCTCATGCAACTCTTCTGCTTAAGAGATACCGCGTCAAGGCCACCGGAAAAGACACCGCTTAGAGTCACCGGGCCACCCATGTTCACTTGAGTCGTCGCAGCTCCATCCGGTGTTTTTGTCTCATGCAACTCAGTGAGCAACCCCGATGCGGTACGCGTCACACGAAAGATCGAATCCGTGACCGAGTATTGGCGCTGTTTCCCATAAGCCAAAGACGACACGGCGTGTTCACTACAGAAGAAATCGGGAACTTGCTTATCGTAGTGTTCTAAGTTGCCTTCAAGCTGCTGCAGGATTGTGTCAAGGGTAGGTGGTGTCTTCTGACCGAGGATGAAATGGGGCGAGGCGGCAAGGCTGAGCAGCAGAATGATCCCAAATCCATGCTGTCCAATCCGGCAACGCCTCTCCACTCATCCTCCAGTCGCGATGAAACCGCTCAGATGTGGTCTTGGCTCCCTATCCCCGCAGCGCCATCTGCTCGGTAACAATCTGCGTCAGGTCTGTCTTCTTCAGCCCATGCTCACGAGCGTTGAACTCGTCAACTTTGCTCGACCAGTTCATGCTGCAGAACTTCGGCCCGCACATCGAGCAGAACGCCGCCTCTTTGTAGTAGTCGTCCGGCAGTGTCTCGTCGTGCATGCCACGCGCGGTATCGGGGTCAAGCGAAAGCGCAAATTGTTTGTCCCAATCAAAGGTGTAGCGGGCATAGCTGATTGCGTCGTCGCGATCGCGTGCACCCGGGCGATGCCGCGCAATGTCCGCCGCGTGCGCGGCAATTTTGTAGGCTATGATGCCGTCCTTCACATCTTTTTCGTTGGGCAGGCCGAGGTGTTCCTTCGGCGTTACATAGCAGAGCATCGCCGCACCGTGCCAGCCAATCATCGCCGCGCCGATTGCGCTCGTGATGTGGTCATAGCCAGGAGCAATGTCCGTGACAAGTGGTCCGAGCACGTAGAACGGAGCACCATCACAGAACTCGACTTCCTTGTCCACCTGCTCCTTGATCTTGTCCATCGGGATGTGACCAGGGCCTTCGATCATCACCTGCACATCAGACTTCCATGCCTCGCGCGTCAACTCGCCCAGCGTCTTCAACTCAGCAAACTGTGCCTCATCGCTGGCATCGGCCACGCAGCCAGGACGCAAACCATCTCCCAGTGAATAGCTCACGTCATACTTCGCCATGATCTTCGTGATGCGGTCGAAGTTTTCATAGAGGAAGTTTTGCTTGTGGTGTGCCGTCATCCACTGCGCCATGATTGCGCCCCCGCGGCTTACGATGCCCGTGATGCGCTTGGCCACCATCGGAATGTATTGGATCAGCACGCCCGCGTGGATGGTGAAGTAATCAACGCCCTGCTGCGCCTGTTCCTCAATCACTTCGAGGTAGAGGTCGATGTTCAGGTCCTCCACACGCTTCACACGTGAGAGCGCTTCGTACAGCGGAACAGTGCCAATCGGTACAGGAGAATGCCGAAGGATGGCCTCGCGGATCATCGGAATATCGCCGCCGGTTGAGAGATCCATCACCGTGTCAGCGCCAAAATGGACCGCCGTATGCAGCTTACGCAACTCTTCATCTACGTTCGATACCAACGCAGAGTTGCCGATGTTCGCATTGATCTTGCACAGCGATTCGACACCGATAGCCATTGGCTCCAGTTCAACATGGTTGATGTTCGCGGGGATAATCATCGTCCCCTTTGCCACCTCGCTGCGCACAAGCTCCGGCGAAATTTTCTCGCGCTGCGCGACGAACGCCATCTCTTCAGTAATCAGCCCCTTGCGAGCGAAATGCATCTGTGACATGTTCCAGTCGTCACTGCGCTCAGCCTCAGCCTTGCGCTTGACGATCCACTCTTCGCGGCCCGTTGGCACCTTGTAACCATTGCCGTTGCCGGCCCCACCCTGCACGCTGTGTCCATTGCTGCTCATTGAATTATTCCTCGCTCAAAACGGCGCTATTATCGAGTTAGTATACGCCGCTTGCGCGAGCAAATCCGATGACCCGGCGAATACCGCTCCTCTCGAAAAATCCGGCGTAAGCTCGTACACTAAAAGAACAAGCCATGTCCACCGAAGCCCGGAAGAGCCAGATCAGGATCGTTATCGCCGCCGTCATTATCGTCGCCACTGTCGGCTGGCTCGCGTTCACCGGCGCGCAGGACAATAAGAGCTACTACGTCACGATCAGCGAACTCCAGGGCATGGGCAGCAAAGCCTATGTGCGACATCTGCGTGTTGCCGGCAATGTCGCTCGAGGAAGCATTCACCGCCAAGGTACCTTTGTTGACTTCGACCTCGTCGAGCAGGGCCGCAAGCTCGCCGTCAGCTACAAGGGTACAGAGCCGCCGCCCGACACCTTCAAAGACGATGCACAGGCGCTGGCCGTCGGAACCTATGGACGCGATGGAGTCTTCCACGCAACACTGCTTCAGGCCAAGTGCGCTTCGAAGTATGCTCCAGCTGCGCCTAAAACTCCTGCGACAACGACCACAGCAACGAACACCGCTGCTGCTCTGCCTTCCCGCTAAACTGCTTTATAGTTTTTGAGTCGAGCGGAGAGGAGACATCCTGTCAGATAGAGCCACAACTCGCGCCGCGATCGTTGACGCCGCAACGCTCGACTCGGTCTCCAAAATCTATGGCAACTTCGCTGCACTCCGGAACATCTCGACCAGTTTCGCGGCGGGGACATGCACGGTCATTCTGGGAGAAAACGGCGCAGGTAAATCAACGCTACTGCGCATCATGGCTGGACTCATTACACCAACGCGAGGCAAGGCTACCGTATTCGGAGAGCAGCCCCATAAACAACGCCGCCGCGTTGCTTATATGAGCCACGCCACCATGCTCTATGAAGAGTTGACTGCGATGGAGAACCTCTCCTACTTTGCCTCGCTGCATCGCGAAGGAAGCTGTGCCTGTGTTGGTAGCCCGGAGATGGCGCTACGTGCGGTTGGACTCGATCCATCTCTCAATCGCCCAATTGGCCAGTATTCGCAAGGCATGAGGCAGCGCGCGTCGCTGGCCCGCGTGCTGCAAACTGATCCCGAGCTGCTGCTGCTCGACGAGCCGTTCTCAAACCTGGATGTGACTTCGGCGAACCACATGGTTGAGCTGCTTGCCGACTTTCGTACCTGGCCTGTGCAGGGTGGAGACAGCCGCACCATTTTGCTGACCACACACCAGGCGCACTTCGCTGAGCCGCTCGCCGATACCACGCTGGTTATGCGCGCCGGGCAGATTGTCGAGACGCGAACAAGATGAAGAACCAATCTTCCGCCAAGACCAATGCCGCACGATTTCTCGATGGCCTGGGTATTGCATACGAGATGCGGGCTTATGAGGTTGACCCGAACGATCTGACAGCCATCACCGTTGCGCGTAAAGTTGGCTTGCCGCCAGAGCAGGTCTTCAAGACACTGCTTGCTCAGACCAACACAGGCGAACACGTCTTCGCCGTCATCCCCGGTGATGCTGAACTCGACCTTAAGAAATTAGCCCATTCATCAGGTGCGAAGAAGGCTGAGCTGGTCTCGCTTAAAGACGTTGAGCCGCTGACAGGCTACATCCGAGGAGGCGTCACTGTGATGGCCGCGCGCAAACCCTTCCCCGCCTTTGCCGATGAGACCATCGAGTTGCACGACATCATCTCCATCTCGGCTGGCCAGCGCGGGTTGCAACTACTGCTCGCTCCGGCAGACTACCTTCGCGCAACCTCGGCCACGCTCGCCGATCTGACGAAAGCATGAGCTACTTCATCCACCTGTTAACCCATCTCCGCAAGGACCTCCGCCTGGAGTGGCGCTCGCGCGATTCCATCAATGGAATGCTCTTCTTCGCGTTGCTCGTGGTCGTTGTCTTCGGTCTCGCGTTCGACCCGACCGGATTTCCTTCGACAACGCGACAGGTTACCGGTGCCATTTTGTGGGTTGCGCTACTCTTCGCTTCCATCACGGCGCTCAACCAATCGTGGACACGTGAGCTTCGCAATCAGGTCCTTGAGGCGCAACGTATGACGCCAGCGCCAGCATCTGCGCTTTTTCTTGGCAAAGCTCTCGCTAACATGGTTTTCGTCCTAGTCGTCGAGGCAGTCATGGCCCCGATTTTCATTGTCTTCTTCAATCTGCATCCGCTAGGAGATGTCTGGCTGCTTGCACTGATTCTCCCGCTGGGTACCTGGGCGTTGATTGTCAATGGCACGTTTTTTGCCGCGCTCGGTCTGCGGGCGCGTAGCCGTGAACTTTTACTACCACTATTGCTGTTGCCGATCTCCTTACCTGCTCTGCTGGCGATGGTGCAGGCAACCACGGGCGTGCTTTCAGGGGACCTCGACCCAATTCAGATCAACTCGTGGATCAAAGGCATCGCCGGCTATGACATCATCTTCACAACAGCCTGTATTCTTCTGTTCGAAACTGTACTGAACGCGGAGTAGTCGATCTCAGAGCTCGAAGCGGTAGAATAGAACCTATCGTGTCACGTCGATCCATTCTCCGCATCGCCGCTTGGCCCTGGCTTATAGCAAGCCTTGCCGTACTCGTCATAGGCTTCCGCGAGGCTATCTTCCTTACGCCAGCCGACGCCGCGCAAGGCGACATCGGACGCATCTTCTACTACCACGTGCCCAGCGCCATGCTGAGCCTGGTCTTCCCTTACGTCAACTTCCTTGCCTCGCTGGCCTTCCTGTACTGGCGTCGTCGCGACCCCCTCAAAGCCCTCGCCGCCGATGCACTCGCCCTCGCCGCAGCCGAAGTCGCCATCGTCTACACCACTGTCTGCCTGCTCACCGGCATGCTGTGGGGACGCGCTACCTGGGGCATCTGGTGGACATGGGATTATCGCCTGACAGCCGAGCTTCTGCTCTGGCTGCTTTATGTCGCCTATCTTGCCGTGCGCCGCTACTCCGCCACCGGCCAGACCCAGACCATCGCTGCGGTTCTTTCGATCTTCGCGGCCATTGACGTCCCTATCAACTTCATGTCGATCCGCTGGTGGCGCACCCAACACCCAGCGCCGGTTTTCTTCGGCGGCCCCGATTCTGGTATGGATAAGACCATGCTTCCGGCCTTCCTGTGGAACTTCGCCGGGTGGGCGCTCTGGGGAACCTTCATCCTCATCTTCCGCTACGTTCTTGAGCGTCGCCGTCAAGCAGCCGAGCAGGAAGCAGCACTCGTCGCTATCGAAGCCTCTCTGGAGATCTCCCAATGACTTGGCACTCCTTCTTTAACCTCAGCACAATGGAGCATAGCCATCTCCTCTTCGCCTATATCACCATTTGGGTGGTGCAGGGCGGCTATTTTGCATGGGTACTCTGGCAATGGCGCAAAACAAAGCCCATCCGCCAGTGAACAAAAAGCAACGAAGCTGCAAACACATGCCAGCTTCGTTGTCCGAGAAAGAGTGCAGATGACACGAGAGCTTCCGTATTCACTCTTCGCGTCACTTCGGTGAACACATCTCAGGCAAAAAGGTTTCGGCCAAACTGTAAGACAATTTAGACTCCAAACCAGTGACTTTCATTGCTATGCCCCATCTTCGCCAACTGGTTGCAGCCACCACGCTGGCCCTACTGGCTACCGTCACCGGCTGCTCCCGCTACGGATTCCCTACCCTTCCCAAGGGATACCAAGAGTACGCCTACGTTACCAATGGAGGTTCGAATACCGTTACGGTGCTCGACTTGGTATATCTGCGCCAGGACCGTACCCTGCAGGTTGGCCAGGATCCTTCAGGAATTGCTGCAAACCCGCGCCGCAATGAGGTTTATGCAGTCAACACACAGCCGGACAGCTCTTCTGGGTCAGTTTCGGTAATTAACGCTGCAACGAACCAAGTTGTAGCGGCTATCTCGGTGCACCGATTACCATACTTCATCGCGGTGTCACCCAATGGTCGCCGAGCCTACGTCCCCAATGCTGGCTCGAACTCGGTCAGTGTACTTGACCTTGACCGCCGCCGAGAAGTCGCCACCGTTAGCACCGGCGACCAGCCCGGTGTAGCCCGTGTCTCGCCCGACGGGCGCACCCTAGTTGTCACTAACCGTGGCTCGAACTCAGTCAGCCTTTACGACATTGCCCAACCCTATTCCCCCTCGGACACTCCTGAATTGAAGCTCCGCGCAACCTTCTCCGGATGCTCTGGTGCTACTGATGCTGTTATCCTTCCTGACTCGTCCAAGGTCTTCGTGGCGTGTTCCGGCGGACATAAGATCATGGCCGTTCAACTGGCGGCCGCGCCCGGATCATGGCCTGCGCGCCAGGACCCAACGCAGTTGACAGACCATCTGCTAACGTTGCTCGATGTCGGAAAGACGCCAGTTCATCTTGCGCTCAAACCAGACGGTGGCGAGATCTTCGTTTCAAACTTTGGCTCCGACTCTATCTCCGAAGTAGACACCTGGAACAACCAGGTGATCGGCACCTACTCGGTTGTCAACAAGCCGACAGGAGGGATCGTCGCCGGTAACAACAGCGATCTCTGGGTCTCAAACTTCAGTTCCGATTCCCTCAGTCTCTACAGCATCGACGACGGCCATGTCGTCAACACGGTACACACAGGCTCAGCTCCCGACTCGCTTGCCTTTTCGGAGAACCAGTATCTCCTACTTGCTGCCGATGCTCACTCGGGTGACGTGGCTGTGATCCGCACACAAGGCAAAAACGGACCGGGACTATTTACCATTCTTCCTTCTGGCCGATCCCCCAACGCAATCGCCGTCAAAGCCATTCAACACGTACAATAAGCTGCCCCATCTTCAGGCATCAATGAATGCTGTGCGACCGTCCTAATGTGAAGGACGGTCGCCTTCACGCTCCCACGGGCGAGGGCCAACAGGATCATCCTGCCATTTCTGCCGCCGCCCAACGACAAACATGACAATCCCAAAGATAAGCATAACGAGCCCCCACCACAGGTTCATGTTTACGCCCATTGAGCGGACATAGATGGCGCTATGCCGTGTGAACACGCCCCAGACGGTCATCAGCCCGCCAGTAATCATGAAGATGAGGCCAAGAGGAATGCGGATGTCGAGTCCCATAGGTGCTCCGGTTGTTATTGTTGGCTGCAGGAGAAACGGTCGTTCGACTAGCAGTCAATGACTTTCTACTGCTTTTAGGCAAAAACTAGGTTAAGGAGGACGAGCATTGCCAGTACGGCAATGGCCAACGTCGAAGGCTTCTGATACCAGCTTAAGTGTGTTTCAACGGGTTTAGGAGTTAGCGAATAGACAAGACCGACGAGCTCCGGTTCAGGCCTTGGTCGCGTCGCCAGGCTCACCAGAATGGTGACGACAAAGTTCACCCCGAACGCGAAGATTGCGGTCCAGAAGTTTTGCGCCATATCGCTGGGATAGCGATGAATGATATGAATCCAGCCGCCGTGGATGCCTGCTGTCGCGGCTGCTGGCAATGTGAGACCGTGATGTACCAATGCCGCGAGTGTGCCTGCGATTAGTCCAGTGAAAGCGCCGTGGCCAGTGGTGCGCTTCCAGAACATTCCGAGCAGAAAAGTAGCAAACAGCGGCGCATTGACGATCGAGAAGATCAACTGCAACGCGTCCATGATGTTGTTGAAGTTTGTAACCGCGTAGGCTGCCCCGACGGACAGCAGAATACCTCCAATGGTCGACATTCGGCCCATCCAAAGGTAGTGCTCATCCGTGGCTTTCTTGTTGATGTATGCCTGATAGATGTCATACGTCCAGACAGTATTGAATGCTGTGACGTTGCCTGCCATACCCGACATAAAGCTAGCCAACAGCGCGGTCAGTCCAAGGCCCAGAATACCCGTCGGGAAGAAGTTCAACAGCATCATCGGAATGGCGAGATCGTAGTTGTAGACCGGAATGCCATTCGAGTCCACCACTGGCTTGCCGCTGATAGGGTCAATTTTTTGCGGGATGATGCCGTGAGGATGCTGCTCATCGAGAGGAAGGACGCGGCCATTTGGCGCAGTCGTCGCATACACCGCAGAATGCGTCACGCCCATGTGCGAGGTTACGCTCACGGCGATCAGACCAGGCAGAATCACGAGAAACGGAAAGAACATCTTCGGAATGGAAGCAATCAGCGGCACTCGACGCGCCGAAACTTCGGAGTCCGCGGCCATGGCTCGTTGAATAACGAGGAAGTCCGTACACCAGTAGCCAAAACTCAGGACGAAGCCAAGCCCCATCGCCAAACCGACCCATTCGACGCCGAGTGTATTGGTCGAAGCGTGCGCCATACCACGCCAAGAGTGCGTCATTGTCGCCGGAAGAGTGCGTTTTATTCCCTGCCATCCTCCGACGTTCTTGAGACCAATCCAAACCAGCGGCGCAAAACCAGCAACGATCAGGAAGAACTGCAGCACTTCGTTATAGATGGCGCTTGTGAGGCCGCCCAGAAAGATATATCCAAGCACGATGACGGCAGACAGAATAATCGAGACATGGAAGATGTATTGGTCAGGAATAATGCCGTGAAAGAGCCCAAGTGTCTGAATCAAAAGCGCCATCGCGTACATCGAGATGCCCGAGCTGATCACAGTCATGATAGCGAACGAGAAGGCATTGACAGCACGCGTCTTTTCGTCGAAGCGGAGGCGCAGAAACTCAGGCACAGAGCGGGCCTTCGAACCGTAGTAGAACGGCATCATGAAGATGCCGACGAAAACCATCGCGGGGATCGCTCCAATCCAATAAAACTGGCTGGTGACGATACCGTATTTGGCGCCCGAAGCACCCATCCCGATGACCTCTTGTGCTCCGAGATTGGCCGAGATGAAGGCCAGCCCGCAGACCCATGCCGGAATGGACCGCCCTGCAAGGAAGAAGTCATTGGAGGTGCGCATGTAGCGCTTCAGGGCAAAGCCGATGCCCAGAACGAAGACGAAGTAGACCAGCATGATTAGCCAGTCAATGATGGTCAGATTCACGGTAGCCTTTTATTTCCAGTGGGCTGGAGTGGAATGCTTCTTGAGAGACTGTAAACGGTTGCGCCCATGCAAGTCCAGAAGGGAGCATGTTTCTTCATTTTCAAGGCACAGCCTACCAGGATAATTCTCATTGAATTTAATTTGGATAACATGAAAAAGTTGCGCAGCGTAAGTCACTACTTTGCCCAACTTTGCATCACAGTCAGAAATACGCTCGATAAACACATGCTTTAGCGAGCATACGAGATGGTTATAAGAGTGCAAATCAGACTTTGGACCACCTGTTTTACTTTCTCTCCCTTGGGGCGGCACTAAGATGAAAGCTATTTTGTTGATTGACGATAATGCTATTCAGGCAGCGACCAGACAGACAATCCTGAAGCGGGCCGGGTACTTCGTTATTGCCGCGCTCAATCCCGAACGAGCCCTTGAGCATATCCGAAACGGCGACACCACGTCCGCTGTCAGCCTCGTCATTACCGACCACTTTATGCCCGGAATGAATGGTGCAGACTTCGTGAAAGCCTTGCGCAAGACGCATCCTATGCTTCCTGTGCTAGTCATCAGTGGCCTGGACGAGGCCGAGTCGGAGTATGCAGGACTTGAGGTTACATTTCGACTCAAACCACTGCTGCCTGACCATCTACTAGCCAGCGTACATAGCCTGATGCAGGCCGGGATAGCAAAATAGCCGTTCGGTAAACGGATAGCCGATTGCTAGTTTTATCTCTCGCTTGAGAGAATTGGTGCATGCAATCCCATCCGATGCCGGAGTTTGGCTGGTTTTCGCTGCTCCTTGCCTTGGGACTGAGTGTCTATACCTTCGTCTTCGGGGCGCTCTCACTATGGCGGACACGACGCCGACCAGGCATCGTCATCGATGACGGCTCAAGCCGATTGGGTGAAACAGCGCGACGCGCCGGCGTCGCGAGCTTTATAGCGCTCAGTTGTGCTGCATTTGCGCTGGTGTGGGCTGCGTTCACCAACGACTACTCCGTCGCCTACATCCTGCACCATACCAATCGCGCACTGAATCCGGCGTACAAATTTGCTGCGTTGTGGTCTGGACAGGAAGGTTCGCTGCTGCTCTGGGCGTGGCTGCTTTCAATGTATGGTTTTGTGCTGCGTATGCGGCATAAGGTAGATGTCCGGCTTTCAGCTTTTGCGTCAACGATCCTCGCCGGAATCCAGATCTTCTTCTTGCTTCTTCTGAACTTTGCAGCGCCTCCATTTTCTATACAGCCCGGACCGGTCGCAGCTGATGGTTTTGGCTTGAATCCGCTGCTCCAATATCCCGAGATGGTAATGCATCCGCCGTTACTCTATCTCGGCTATGTAGGCTTCTCGGTCCCCTTCGCGTTTGCGTTGGGCGCGCTGATGATGCGCTATCCGGGCGAAAAATGGATACACATCACTCGCCGTTGGACCATGGTGACATGGCTCTTCCTGACCTGCGGCATCTTTATGGGTGCGCATTGGGCCTACAGCGTATTGGGTTGGGGCGGCTACTGGGGATGGGACCCTGTTGAGAATGCCTCACTGATGCCATGGCTCACCGGCACAGCATTTCTGCACTCGGTGATGATGCAGGAAAAGCGCGGCATGATGAAGAACTGGAACGTCTGGCTTATCTTCTCGACGTTCATGCTGACGATCTTGGGAACGCTACTGACTCGCTCCGGCATCGTCAGTTCGGTCCACGCCTTCGCGCAGTCCTCCATCGGCGACTGGTTCTACGGCTTCATCATCATTGTCTTCGCTGTTTGCCTGTTCACCTTCTTCAAGCAGCGCGATCATCTGAAGTCTGAGAACCGGCTAGAGTCGCTGGTTTCGCGCGAGTCGAGCTTCCTGTTTAACAACCTGATTCTGCTCGTCGCCTGCTTCACGGTGTTGTGGGGCACGCTGTTCCCCATCCTGTCCGAGTATGTGCAAGGGTCGAAGGTCACGATGGGCGCGCCGTTCTACAATCGCGTCAACCTTCCGATCGGGCTGTTTCTACTCTTTCTCACCGGAATCGGTCCGCTGCTCGCGTGGCGTTCAACCTCGCTGCGCTCCATGCGACGTAATTTTGTCTTGCCGCTCATCGCGATGGGTGTCGCGCTTGTGACAATGCTTGCCGTGGGGCTGCATCCGTGGAACGCAGGCGACGACATGCGCGCGGCATGGTTCTCGCTGATTACCTTCACGCTCGCCGCAGGCGTCATCACGGCAATCGCCTCCGAATTTCTGCGCGGCGCCGCCGTCGTTCATAAACAGACGGGCAAGAACCTGCTGACGTCTGCCATCCTGCTCGTTCGGCGCAACACTCGCCGCTACGGTGGTTATGTTGTTCACTTCGGCATCGTTGTCCTCTTCATCGGAATCGCTGGCGGAGCATTCAATCAATCGCACGAACAAGAAATGGGCTACCGCGACCAGATGTCGATTGGGCCATTTCGACTCGTCTGCCAGAGCTTCACCCAGGACAGCAACCCAAACTACGACACAGAGTACGCTTTACTCGATGTCTACAAAAACAACAAGAAGATCACTCAGCTAGCACCTGAACGCCGCTTCTACAAGGCCAGCGAGACATCCTCAACCATAGTCGCGCTTCATTCCACGCTCGAAAGTGACCTGTACGTTATCTACGAAGGCCGCAATCCGGACACGGACCGCCCGATTATCAAAGTGTTCATCAATCCGCTGATGAACTGGATATGGATCGGCGTGGCCATCGTCGTCTTCGGCACACTGCTGGCACTGGTTCCCAGCCTAACCCCAGGCACTGCCCGCGCACGCGCCGAGGCAGAGTCACTCGTGGCCGAGGTACATCATGTTTAAGCGCGCCATCTGCGCCACGATGGTCTGCCTGTTGGCGGTCGTCATGCTAGGCGCAAGCCCTGGCTCACGCTTTCAGAAGCTCGGCCACGAAATGATGTGCGCCTGTGGTTGCGGGCAGATATTGCTCGAATGCAACCACGTCGGCTGTCCCGACTCAGACCGCATGATCGGCGAGTTGAGGCAGCAGTTGTCCTCGGGTGGATCGGATGAGGCCGTAATGAACTGGTTCGTGGCCAAATATGGCCCGCCAATCCTCGCAGCACCGATGCGGGGCGGCTTTGACAACGTGGCATGGATTACACCTTTCGCAGTATTCCTGCTAGCAACACTCGGCACCGGAGTTCTCGTTTGGGCATGGAGATCGCGCACTGCCGCTCGTTTACCTGCCAGCGGCCCTGCTGAAATCGCCGGCGGCGACGCTATGCGCGAGCGAATTCGCCGTGAGACGGAGTATTGACGATGGGCATGTTTGCTGGAGCAGTACTGACCCTTGTGGTGTTTATCTACATGTTCTGGCCGGAGCGCAATCCGTTCGTCCAGGCCGACAAGACGCGCGCTGACTATCTGCGCGAGCGCAAGGACGCCATCTACGAAAACCTCCGCGACCTGAACTTCGAGTATCTCGCCGGCAAGTTCACGCAGCAGGACTACGAAGAGCAGCGTGCAGGACTCGAAGGCGAGGCCGCACGGGTGCTTGCCGAACTCGATTCGCTCGAAGCACGTGGTTTGTATGGACGCCGCTCCAGAGTATAGGCCACTGAAAGACGCGGCGTAATAGTCCTAGCCTCATTTGACGTAAACTTAATCCGTGATCCTTTCCTTTTCAAACCTCCGTCGCACTGCTGGTATTGCTGCGCTCATCGCGGCTCTTTCGACCTTTGCCTTCGCTGACTCCATTACTGGAACTGTCACGAACAAGACCACGAATAAGCCAGCTGCAGGCGACGATGTGGTGCTGATTCGTCTCTCCCAAGGTATGCAGGAGACAACGCGCACCAAGACTGACTCACACGGACGCTTCTCGCTCGACGTTCCCGACGCGCAGGGCATTCATCTAGTGCGCGTCACGCACGATAAGGCTACGTACTTCCGTCCCGCGCCTCCAGGAACTCAGTCGGTCGAGATTGATGTCTACGATGCTGCCGCTAAGGTTGAGGGTGTCGCCAGCGAAGCAGATGTGATGCGCATCCAGACCGACGAGAGCGGCAAGTCTTTAAACATCGTCGAAAATTTCTTCGTCAAGAATGACTCAAACCCACCGCGCACACAGTTCAGCGATAGGTCGTTCGAGTTCTATCTGCCGGATGGCGCAGTCGTCGAAGGTTCCGCCGCGCTCGCGCCAGGAAGCATGCCAGTCAAAGCTTCTCCTATTCCGGTTCCCGGCGAACCAAATCATTACGCGTTCATCTTCCCTCTTCGCCCCGGGGAGACGCGTTTCCAGGTCACATACAGAATTCCTTACTCCGGCAGCTTCAAGTTCTCTCCTCGCGTCATGATGCCAACCGATACGCTCGCCATCATGATGCCAAAGAGCATGTCGTTCTCCGCTGGAGCTTCCGCACCTTATGCCGCAGTCACCGAGGAGACAACGGCTCAAACCTACGTTGCAAGGAGCGTCGTTCCATCTCAGACTCTTGATTTCACCGTAGGCGGTAG